>JAJZTT010000171.1 GCA_021848705.1 Pseudomonadota bacterium | reverse complement strand
ATTGCTCGCAGGAAAATGGCCGCACAGCCTTTCAATCCAGCCGGGCGGATCGCTGCGCGCGATCGACCGGGCGGAAAAAATGCGGATCCATGCGCATCTTCGCGAATTCAGGCGCTTCCTGGAAGACACGCTCTTCGGCGATTCGCTGGAATCGGTCGCATCCTTGGGGAGCGCGGGGTCACTTTTCCAATTGAAGGGCGGGGATTTCGCAGCATTCCTGGAAGCTTCCAAGGATCTGGGGCTTTCCCGGTACGGCCGCGCGACCGACAGCTTCATGAGCTATGGAAATTACCCGGTCGGGGAGGGGACACTTTTCCCTTCAGGGGTCTGGAGCGGGGAGCTTTTGCCACTGGAACCCGGTACGATTCTTGAGGACGTGAGTCACAGCTGGATGGAAGGGGAAACTCTTCATCCATCCGAAGGTTTCACTCAGCCCATGGCAGACAAGGAGGGCGCCTATTCGTGGTGCAAGGCGCCGCGGCTCGGGGGGCGGGTGGTCGAGACCGGCGCGCTTGCAAGGCAGGTTATTACCGGCCAGCCTCTCGTCCGCGAACTCGTCTCAGTATCCGGGGGGAACGTAGAAAACCGGGTGATCGCAAGACTCGTCGAGACCGCGAGGGTCGCGATCGAGATGGAAAAATGGGCGCTGCAATTGAAACCCGGCGAGCCTTTTTGCAGCCATGGAAAGATGCCGCAGGAAGCGAAAGGCGCTGGACTCGTGGAAGCGGCAAGAGGAAGCCTCGGCCACTGGATCGAGGTGCGCCGCGGCAGGATCCATAATTACCAGATCGTCTCGCCCACCACCTGGAATTTTTCTCCCAGGGACGAGAAGGGTGTTCCGGGTGCGCTCGAACAGGCACTGGTCGGCGCGCCTGTCGACGGGAATTGCGTCATGGTGCAGCACATCGTGCGGTCTTTCGATCCGTGCATGGTCTGCACGGTGCACTGAAAGGGAGGAAAATGGGCTATTTCACCAAGGAAACCTTCGAATATCTGGAAAACCTCGCCCTCAACAACGACAGACAATGGTTCGAGGCGAACAGGGAAAATTACGAGCGGTACGTGCGCGAACCCGCGCTCGACTTCATTGCCGACATGGGGGATGCGATGGAATCCTTCGCGCCGCATTTCATGCCGCTGGCGAAAAAGATAGGCGGGTCCCTGATGCGCGTGCAGCGCGACACCCGTTTCAGTCGCGACAAGAGCCCCTACAAGACCAACATCGGCATCCACATCCGCCACGAAGTGGGAAAAGACGTGCATGCGCCGGGATATTATCTCCACATCGAGCCGGGCGCATGCTTCGCGGGCGTCGGCATCTGGCATCCCGATCCCGACACGCTTTTCAGGATCAGGAGTTTCATCGTCGAAAATCCGGAGAAATGGCTGAAATCGCGCGACGATGAGGATTTTTGCAAGCATTTCCGTATCGAAGGCGATTCGCTTGCCAATCCTCCTCGCGGATTTGAGAAGGAGCATCCATTGGTCGAAGACCTCAAACGCAAGGATTTCACCGCGATGAACGCTCTGGACGACATGGATGCGATCTCGAAAAACCTGCTTCAGGACGTCGCCAAAAAATTCAGGAGCGCATCGCCCTTCATGTCCTTCCTTTGCGGCAGCCTCGGAATCCGGTTCTGACAGACAAAACGGAAGAGTATGGATTTTGCTGAAAGGAATATATACTGATCTTCAAGCATTCAATGTAATTCCGAAATTCTTTGCATGGCCCGGGACAGGCTTTCAGAGTTTTCAGATGCCTTTTCGATATTCCAGAAATCTTGCACGAACTCGCTCATCCTAGCATTGTAAAGTGGTCCAATAGGGGTGCGTGAACCGGAGGCGGGCACCATTTCAGAGATTAGTCGCTTATTTCTGGACTTGCGAGCAAGATTGATCAGTGTTTGCTTTGGATCGGATTCCATTTCTGGATGAAAAGGAACTTTGTTCGAAGGAATCTGCAAATAGTGAGCAATTCCTTCCCGATCCGCAAGTAGCCATGACTCCACTTCCCGGACGGCTATACGAAAAATAATGGCTGGGGGCAAGTTCCTGACTTTCCAGTCTTCGAGAAGTGCCAAGGGGCATTCATAACGATCGAGATCAGTCAGTATAAAATGGGGCAATATGGCACTGGCATTTTTGAATTTCTCGATGCCTTGCCTGATTTGATCGTTGCCTCTTGTGCAAACCACTCTATTTATGGAACCCCCTGATAATGTAACCATCTTTCGAAGAACGGCTTCGCTGAGCACATCTTCAACCACCAATACAACCGGATTTGTCATAGTGGAAAAAGCGTCAGCTGATTGATGTTTTTCGGTTTTGTTTTAGGCAAGATGGCTTCGGCTATCGAGTAGCCTGCTTCAACCAATTTTTTGTCTTCTTCCGATGTTTCCACAATAAGGGTTCCATCCTGGGTCGGTTCGAGTCTGATGACTTCTCTCGGGTCAATGCTTTTGTCCTGCAGTAATGCCTCGCTATGCGTGGTTATAAAGACTTGACGTCTGTATTTTGCCTGTCGTTGCATTTGCCAAATCAGGGGATGTATTCTGCGTATGATTTCTTCATGCAGAGATAATTCCGGCTCTTCCAGAAGAAGCAGCGAATTTCCATCCAGTAGGCTCCACATGATGCCCAGCAGCCTCAATGTTCCGTCTGAAAACTGGTCCTCGCGCTGCCAACCGGCATCCGGCCTCCAATGTTCGTAGAGAGCCTCCAGGTGAGGTTTTCCAGTTTCCTGATCTTTCTTCAATTGCAGTTGACGCATGTTCGGGACACATGTTCGAAGCGCACCTTCGATTTTCCTTAGCCTCGCATCACGAGTATTTGACGGGGATTTTGCAATTCGCTCGATAAAGGATTGTCCAAATGGATCGCTCTCGAGTCGGTAATTTCCGATCTGTTCGGAATATTTCAACAGCTGCGGAACAAGGTGTAAGTAAGTGATTGAAGAGAAAAATTCTGCAATCTCTCGAAAGGCATGATTGGCGTTGATTTGTTCCAGGTAAGTCTGAGTAAGGCGTTCTTTGTCTGATTTGTCTTCATCGTTCGGCCTGTCTACCAGCACATTTCCATGAGCATCTTCAACCTTCTCCGAACTGACGATCACACGCTGTGCGCCCGTTCCCTCGCTTTTGAATCCCAGGGTATAACGCCATGAAACCTCCGAGTCTGCTTTTTCGGCAAGGTCAAGCTGGATGAGGACTTCCGGGTCTTTTCTGGCCAACAGGCAGCGCAGTTTGGTGAGTCCACTCCTGTCCTTCACCGCTCTTTGCAGGCCACCCCCTTCAGGTTTGGCTACATCGCGGAGGAACCTGAGCGCATCAAGCAGGTTAGATTTTCCTGATGCGTTCGGTCCGATGATGTAAACCCTATCCCGGAGATTGACTTCTGCTTTTTTGAAATTTTTCCAGTTTTTCAAATACAGACGTTTGATCATCATATGTATTTCAACTCCCTGCCTTTCGCAGATAATACCTTGCGATCACCGTTAATTCCAGCTATTGGACGGAAACAAGTCCGCCTGATTCGACCATGGATTGCGTTGGCCAAACAACAGATGCCTAGGTAGGGGTAACGGTTCCTTGTAATGAAAGCTTCGGGGTAAGGATGGAATTTCGGTTGTCGGTCATCTCGCTTCAGGTCGACTCGGCCAGATGGTCTTGAGCAGCACAAGAGCGAACCATCGCAATCGAATTCCCATTCCTGTTGACCAACTGCAACTGTCTGGTGGCATTCAGTATAACCGCTCCGGCTCAATCCGCATACTTGCAAGAGGGCGGACCTCTTCATATATTGAGGGAAGGAAACCTACTGGAGGAGGATAAATCATGAATCTCGAAAAGGTGAAGGAAAACGTCGAATCCTGGATCGGCGGCGTGACCGAAGGCTGGCGCCACCTTTTGCAGTCTGGCAGCACCGCGCTCACCCGCTTCAAGCCGGGGGATGCGACCAACCTGCCGGAGACCGCAAGGGTGGACGACGACACCTGGATGTCGAATCTCGGCTGGTCGGTGCTCGGAGGCGAGATGTTCGAGGACGACGACCGGCTGGTGGTGCGGATCGAGACTCCGGGTATGGACAAGGAAGACATCGGCATCGAGATCGAAGCCGACAGGCTGGTGGTGCATGGCGAAAAACGCTTCGAAAACGAGGAAACCCAGGGGCGCTGGCGCGTGATGCAGTGCGCCTACGGCTCCTTCCGGCGCGTCGTTCCGCTTCCCGTCCCGGTCAGGATCGGTGATGCGAAGGCGAGCTACAGGAACGGCGTGTTGCGCGTGGAACTGCCGAAACTGAATCCGGGAAAATCGAAATCGGTCAAGATCCGGGTGGATTAGGCATATGGATACTCGCGAAACTGTCGACCGGTTCATTGCGTGGCGAAAAAAGTCGTCAGCGCTGGCGACCGGGGACTATCCGGCAGTGCCTGCCGGCCGTAGCGCGTTCCAATCCGCGCTCTCCGAGGTGCCGGACGTACCCGACGAATTCGACGGAAAGGAATGATTCGGTCCGGCCACCCATCCGGTTGCAAATCAGGGAATTCCGACCTCACTGGCAACTCGTGATGTGACGAAGGATATATTGCCATAGAGCAACCATTGCACTAAACTGAATGCATGGCAACCTTGCATCGATTCGATGGCTGCCGGGTACTGATGCACTTCGACGATCACCCGCCGCCACATGTGCACGTCAGCTTGCGTGACGGCCGCGACTGCACCGTCGATCTCCAGAATTTCGAAATCAACGGGAGGGTAGCCGGGCGGGAGATCCGCGAGGCGCTGGACTGGATCAGATCGAACCAGTCCATTTTGCTGGATGAATGGCTGAGACATAACGCATGAGTGAACACTTTTTCCCCAGATTGACTGAAGTCGTTGCCATTGCACCTTATCGCCTGCGCACCACCTGGAATACGGGAGAAGCGCTGGAGGTGGATGTCGAGACGATCTTGCGCAAGCATGCCGCGCTTTCCGCCATCCTCGATCCCGAGGTATTTGCCAGAGTGCATATCGGTGAATGGGGCAACGGCATCGAATGGATCGACGAGGAGTTCGGTGCCGACAATGTCTACGCATGGGCAAAAGAACAGGCTGGCGAAGTCAGTCATGAGATGTTCGGCTCATGGATGCTTCGCAACGGATTGTCGCTGAGTACGGCGGCTGAAGCGCTGGGGATCAGCCGCCGCATGATCAGTTATTACCGTACCGCGCACAAAGCGATTCCACGCGCCATCTGGCTGGCCTGCCTGGGCTGGGAAGCAACTCGTCCAAAACAGCGGGAGATTCCCCGTACCTTGCCCACGGCCAGCGAATACGCGGCCACTCATGCCTGACCGCCTCAGTGAAACGCTGCCATCATTCAAGAAGGCTATGTCACCGTAGTTTGTTGAACGACATACATCCCCAAAGCGGCGCGCAGGACGGTGGAAGGGGACAAAGCGCCCCGATTGCGATCGATCAACCTGCGCCAGCCGAGATAATTGGCAAGATAGCGGGTCGCAATGCCGTGAAACCTGCGCATCCAGTCCTTGAGACGGCTACTGTAGGCATTCACATTTTGCACATGATA
>JAJZTT010000170.1 GCA_021848705.1 Pseudomonadota bacterium | reverse complement strand
ACCGATTGGAATGGCGAGCCTTCAGGGCTCGAAAACCAGGAGCTTTCCTGGCAGAAACCGGGATCGATCTCGGTGTCCCCGCTCCTTCCTGCAAATGCCCCCATCCTGCGCGCGCTCTCCCTCCCCTCCCTCCATGCCATCACAGCGGCTTCGCGCTACGGGCTGGAAAACCAGATCGAAAGGATGAAAAGGGCGCTCGAAACGGGAATCGGGATGATCCAGGTTCGCGAACCGGAAATGAGCACGGAGGAATTCCGCTCTTTCGCGAAAATGGTCGTTGCGCTTGCGAAAAGATTCGATGCGAAGGTCCTGGTGAATTCGGAACAGGAAATTGCGCGGGATTGTGGCGCGGACGGAATTCACCTCAATTCCCGAACGCTCATGAGCCTCGATTCGAGGCCGGATTTCGAATGGTGCGGGGCATCGATCCACGACGAAAGGGAACTGGAAAGGGCTTCCTCGCTGGATCTGGATTATGCAGTGCTCGGAAACGTTCTGGAGACCCCGACCCACCCGGGCAGGGCCGGGATGGGATGGGAAAAATTTTCGAAAATCGTGAAGCAATCCCCGATCCCGGTTTACGCCCTGGGCGGGCTCGCCAGGAAGGATCTGCCGCTTGCCCTTGAGCACGGCGCCCACGGAATCGCCATGCTCAGGGGCGCTTGGGACTAGTTTTCCCCGCCCAGTCCCTTGCGAACTGCCAGGCGACCCTGCCGCTTCTCGCGCCGCGCGACAGCGCCCATTGCAGCGCAGCCTTCCTCACTCCCTGCCTTTCTTCCACCCCGAAATGGTCCAGCCAGTTTTCCACGATCGCGAGATATTCTTCCTGATCGAAGGAATAAAATGGAATCCACAATCCGAAGCGGTCGGACAGGGAAATCTTCTCCTCCACCGTTTCTCCAGGATGAATCTCCCCCTCCAGATTCTCGCTCATGTATTCCGGCATGAGATGGCGCCGGTTGGATGTGGCGTAGACCAGGACGTTTTCCGGAGAAGTCGAAACGGAGCCGTCCAGCACCACCTTGAGCTCCCGGTACCCCCCCTCTTCCCGGTCGAAGCTCAGGTCATCGCAGAAAATGACGAAGCGTTCGCTTCTCCCCTCCAGCTTTTCGACGATTTCCGGAAGGGAGATCAGGTCGTTCCTTTCCACCTCGACGAGGCGCAATCCTTCCGGAGCATGACGGTTCAGGAGCGCCTTCACCAGGGAGGATTTCCCGGTTCCTCTCGCGCCGGTGAGCAGGATATTGTTGGCCGGCCTCCCCTGCACGAACTGGCGGGTATTTTCGTCGGCGAGCCTCACCTGGGAATCGATTCCCTTCAGGTTTTCGATCGTGATCCCGTGCGGATGCATCACCCTGGCGAGCCCGCGCCCTTTCACCCACCTGAAGGCGATGCCGCTCCAGTCTGTCGCCGTTTCTTCCGGAAAGGAGCGTCCAATCCGGTCCAGCAGGCGTTCCGCCTTTTCGATGAGGGATTCCAGATCGCTCACGAGCGGTAATCCGCGTTGATCTTCACGTAATCGTAGGAAAAGTCGCAGGTCCAGACCGTGGCCGATGCATTTCCCCGTTTCAATGCGACACGCACCGTGATTTCGTCCTGCTTCATGATCCTTGCGCCGTCCTCCTCACGGTAGGATGCAGCTCTGCCGCCCTTTTCGGCCACGAGCACATCGTCGAGATAAACGGAAAGATCATTCACATCGAGATCCGGGACCCCGGAATAGCCGATCGCAGCGAGGATCCTTCCCAGGTTGGGATCGGATGCGAAAAATGCGGTCTTGACGAGGGGGGAATGGGCGATCGAGAAGGCGATTTTTGCGCATTCCTCCTCGTTCAATCCTTCCTCGACCGCGATGGAAATGAACTTGGTCGCCCCTTCGCCATCCCGCACGATGGCCTGGGCGAGATATACGGATGCCTCGATCACAGCGCTGCGCAATGCATCGAGTGCAACGCCCTCCAGTTCGGGGCCGCGTCCGTTCGAAATCAGCATGAAGGAATCGTTGGTGGAGGTATCCCCGTCGACCGTGATACGGTTGAAGGAAACGTTCGCCGCATCCCTCACCATCCCGTCCAGCGCATCCTGCGACACGTTCGCGTCGAACGCCAGAAAGCCCAGCATGGTCGCCATGTTCGGATGGATCATTCCCGATCCCTTGGCGATTCCGGAAATGACCACCTTGCGCCCTCCGACCTCGATTTCGCTGGAAATCGCCTTGGGCTGGATGTCCGTGGTCATGATGGCGTTCGCGGCATCGAGCCAGTTTTCTTCGGAAAGATTCGCAATGCAGGAAGGCAAGCCTGCTCCGATCCTCTCGACCGGCAGAGGTTCCATGATGACGCCTGTGGAAAAAGGCAGGATCCGATCGGCATCGCAGCCGAGAAGGGTTGCCAGATCGCTGCATGTCCTTCTGGCGTTCGCCATTCCCTCCTCGCCGGTTCCCGCATTGGCGTTTCCGGTATTGACCACGAGCGCGCGGATTCCTTTTCCTTTTTCCAGGTGCTCGCGGCAGACATGCACAGGAGCTGCGCAAAAGCGGTTCTTCGTGAAGACTCCAGCGACCTTCGCACCTTCCGCGAGTTCGATCACGAGCAGATCCAGCCTGTCCGGCTTTCTGATGTTGGCTTTGGCGGCGCCGAGCCTTACGCCGGGAACGGCAAGGAGTTCTTTCGGAATGGGAAGATTGACTGGCATGTTCGGTCCATGGCTTCGAAAAATCCGATTTTAATCCACATTCCCCGGCCCTGTCTTACGGGAAATTGCATTTTCGTTTTCGTCGGCTAGGATGAAGCATCCAAAGGAGGGGGAGGAGCAAGGAGACCATGGCTTTCTCGCGACTTGCGGCGACTGCGATTCTCCTCCTGATCCTGGGAGGTTGCGCGATCAGGCTGGTGTCGGGTTACGATCAGGGGTCATTCGATTCGATCCTCTCGACGGAACGAGAAGTGGATCTCTTCTATGGCGAACTGCTCGAATCCCCTCAATCCGACCGTCCCTATTCGAAATATGCATCGCGTTATGTCCGCATCGAAACCGATCTCAGGGTTCTGGTGACGAGAAACCAGGCCCGTCCCTTCAATTCGGAATCGACGCAGATTTGCACAACCATGCTCGATTTATGGAATAAATACCGGGAAAGGCACAGGCAGGCGAACGCATATCCCGACGGAATCGCGAAGCTGGACAGGGCGCGCTTCACCAGGCTTTTCAGATCCGCCCTGAAGGCCGAAGGCGCGAAGAAGGACGAGGAATAAGCCGTGAAATTGAACATGGACGACACATTGCAGAAGATGCTGGAAGCCGCCCGCAAATCGTTTGCCGAGGGAGGAGCGAAAGTGAAGTCCTGCATGACCGATGCGCTGCGGGAGGAAATGAAAGCCTTCCAGGATATCGCCGAGGCGAGAATCAGGGGAGAAATCTCCGAGGAAGACCTCGAATCGCAGCTCGATGACGAAAGAAGAACGCTGGAAGCTTCCTTCCTGGCCTGCAGGGTCGAATCCAAAGTCGCGATCCAGAACGCGGCGAACGCGGCCATCGAAGCATTCACGGACGCATTGAAGGGGGTTTTGCCATGAATTTTTCGGGAAAGGCTGCGCCGCTCGATCCGACTTCACTGGACGATGCAGTGAAGCTCCTCGGGGTCGATGCCGCGAGCCTTTGGTCGGTGATTTCGGTGGAAACGTCCGGAGTCGGATTCCTTCCGGACAATAGACCGAAGATCCTTTTCGAGCGTCATGTTTTTTCCGGCCAGACCGGTCACCGGTTCGATTCGGACCATCCCGACATCAGCAACAGGAACCCTGGCGGATATGGAAACAGCGGGGCGGAAGAATATGCGAGGCTGGAAAAAGCGATGGCGCTCGATCAACACGCTGCGCTCATGAGCGCCTCCTGGGGGATGGGCCAGATCATGGGATTCAATTTCCAGGCAGCCGGATTCGGGAGCGTGGAGGAAATGGTTGCGGCGATGACTGCTTCGGAAGGAAATCAACTCACCGCAATGGCGAGATTCATGAACAAACCTGAATTTGTTTCGCCGCTGAAACAGAAGAACTGGGCGAAATTTGCCGAGAAGTACAACGGCCCCGGATACGCAAAAAACCATTATGACGAAAGGCTCGAAAAATTTTACGAAAAATATTCGAAAGGCCTTCCGGACCTTTCGGTCCGAGCCGTCCAGATCCTTCTCGTCCGTCTCGGCTTCAATCCGGGCCCCATCGACGGAGAAGCAGGGAACAGGACCATCTCGGCGATCAATTCATACCTTTCCGGAGAAGGACAGCCTCCTGTCTCATCCGTCAGCACGGAAATTCTCTCCCTTCTCGAAAAGCGCGCAGGGAAAATTTCATGAAGGAATACAGGATCTATTTCGCGACCAACCGCAACCATGTCGGCCCGGACCGCTGGCATCCCGATTCATATGGCACGAAATTCAGCGACGACGGGATGGAAAACCTGCGCTTCGGAGAAGCATCGATCGCCGCTGATGACGGGAGGATTGACGCTTTTATCGGAAAACGGATGGGACGCTGCGGGACCGGAGACGGTGAAGGGCTTTCCGGATATCTTGCCGGATGCGCAAAATCCGCGAGGATAGACGCCTACCCCGAGACGCTCAGCAATGCGATTTCGGATGCCGAACAGAAGGATGCGAAACTGGGCTCCGTCACGCTTTTTTCGAACGTGATGGCCGACATGAAGAAAAGCAGCGACGTTCTCATCTACATCCACGGATACAACGTTTCGTGGAGCGATGCGCTCGGCTCCGCTCTCTCCCTTCAAATCATGCTGAATAATTCGGAAAGGAAGGATCCAGATCAGGACGTTCTGGTCGTTCTTTTCACCTGGCCGTCCGACGGAATGGCGCTCCCCTGGGTATCCTACAAGTCAGACCGCTCGGAAGCGACCGGCTCGGGCGCTGCGGTTGGCCGGGCATTTCTGAAGGCGCGTGACTTTCTGGCTGCGCTCAGGGACCGGGCGAGAGGTGAGGCACTTTGCGGACAGGACATCCATCTTCTCTGCCACTCGATGGGAAATTTCCTGCTGCAGAGCGCGCTTTCGAGATTGTACGACTTCACTCCGGGAAGCAGCCTTCCCAGGCTTTTCGAGCATGTTTTCCTTTGCGCAGCCGACGTTGACGACGATGCGCTGGAATCAGGCCAACCGCTTGCCAGGCTTCCCCAGATTTCCAGAAACGTCACGATCTATCACAACCGGGAGGACCGGGCGATGTGGATTTCCGATTTCACCAAGGGAAACCCCGAGCGCCTGGGGTCGAGCGGCGCCGCCCACCCTGCCCTTCTGCACAGCAAGATCCACCAGGTCGACTGCACGCCCATCGTCTCCGGGCTCGTGGAGCACAGTTATTATCTCGACGGTTTCGTGAACGAAGACATCCGGGCGAGCATGGACGGATGGACGCAGGAGGATCCGAGGAGAAGAAGAGCCAGGTCCCTCTACAATGCATGGGAAATGAAATGAAACCGGTATTCAGTAAATTTTGCCATCAAAGGCCATGGAAAATTCAGGGATCGCTCGGCTGGCAATACAACAACATACTCGGCGAATACCGCGCGCTGGAGCTCGACGAAATCGACGAGATAAT
>JAJZTT010000169.1 GCA_021848705.1 Pseudomonadota bacterium | reverse complement strand
GATCTCGTACTTGGCTTCTCGTATATCCATACCCTTGAGGATTGGATGATGCACGGTATGTCCGCCAATTTCCATGCCGGATTCTGCAAGCAGATTTACCTGATCCGAACGCATCATCAGATTGGCTGGCAGTTCGATGCCCTCCGCATCGATGATCCGACACAGGAAGTCCTGCCGTTCCTCAACTGGCCGATACTTCAGCAAGGACAGGAGCTCTCTAACGACTTTTCTTTTCTCCCGGATGTCTGAAAGGTTGCGCACCCCGATCTCCGGAAATTCATGATCGCCGCAGGATAGCCTCCTCACGGTCTCAATCACCTTGTCGTTGAACATGATCCCGCCATCCAGATATCCGGTCGCAATGAAAAAGGTGGCCGGGGTGCCGTATTTCTTCAGAACGGGTAAGGCAACCTCTGCATTGTCTGCATAACCGTCGTCGAAAGTGATGCAAGCCGGCCTCGCAGGCAATGTTCCCGATCTCAAGCGCCTCACAGCTTCGGAAAGCGGCAGGATGTTGAAAAGGGACGATAACACGCCCATCTGGGCATCGAATCTTGCAAGATCGACCAAGTCGGGAACCATGGGATCGACTTCTGGAAGAACTCTGTGGTAAATCAGGATGGAAAGCTTGGCCCCCGGCCCCGCAGGGGAAACCAATTCGCCGAATGCGCGCAACAAGCCCGCCATTAATAATGTTTGTTTATCGCGACTCAATGTTTCATAACTTCATGATTGCGTGCCAAGTCAGTGAAAGGCACTGCATGGTAAAATTCAATTCGATCCATTTTCATTCCACCAGCCACCGCCCAAGGCCATATAAAGTGCGGCGGTGTCACCGAGGCGCAGGACTTGGGCCTGAGTCAGATTGATCGCCGCAACTTGGTAACTCTGGCGAGCCGCAAGCAGAGTCTGGTAATTCACCAGACCATACCGATACTGGTTTTCGGTGATTTCGAGCGCATCCTTCATTGCTGCTTCGGTTCTGGCTGCGCCTTGCAAGCTGCCTGCGTCCTGTTCGATGGCATGCAGGGTATCGGCAACATTCTGAAATGCTGAGATGACAGTGCTCCTGTAGGTGGCTTCTGCCTGGACTAGCGCTTCCCTGGCCATTTTTTCCCTCGCGCTGAGCGTACCTCCGTCGAAGACGGATTGAGAAACGCTTCCGATCAGGCTGAAGAATCCGCCTCCGGATCGGAACATCCAGTCTGCCTGACTCGCCATGCCGCCGATTGCGCCCGTGATGGCGAATTGTGGAAGCCGGTTTGCCACAGCCACGCCTACCTGGGCCGATGCAGCATGCAACGCTTCCTCTGCCGCTCGTACGTCCGGCCTCTGTTCGACGATTCTGGAAGGAAGGGTCAGGGGCAGCTCCCGAGGAAGATGGATGGTTGATAGCTCGAAGGTCTCTGGAATTTCGTCATCCTGTGCATTCCCGACGAGTGCGCGGACGAGATCGCGAGTCTGATCGAACTGTTTTTGGAGCTGGCGAAGCGCCTGCCTTGCCTGCCCGAGCGCTGCATCCTGATTCGCCACGTCGATTCCGCTCGCATACCCGAGCCGCTGCTGCGCCTTCAGAATTTCGAGCCCTTCTTCGTTGCTTTTCACGATTTCTTCCGTGGCTAGAATCTGGGCGCGCAGGGAGGCTTCCTGCAGTGCAGCGGCCACGACATTGGCTGCGAGCGTGATATAGGTCGCTTGCAGTTGGAATTTTTGCGCCATTTCCTGAGCGCGAAGCGATTCGACTGCCCGCGAATTCGCACCGAACACGTCCGGCACGAAACCGACATTGAGCTGGGCGACATGAAAATCGTAATAGACCGGAGCGTTGTAGGGTGGAGTGCCGCCCTGACTCGCCGGGGTTCCAGAAGTGGTCGCGATCACCGATCCATTTCCCTGGATGCCTGGAGAATTCCCGCCGTAGTTTCCGGCGAGCTTGTTACGGCTCGGGCTGTAGCTGATCCCGATGGAAGGGTAGAAGAATCCTTGCTGCGCGATCACGTTCTGCCTTGCCTGTCTCAAGGCGGATTGGGCGGCAGCAATCGTCGGATTGGTGCGGAAGGCATGCTCGATGAGGGCATTGATCTGCTTCGAACGAAACAGGGTCCACCAATCCCACGGGATGTCTTTTGCCGTATCGAAATGCTGTGCTTTCCCATCCTGAACGCGAGCGGAAGCGGTTTCTGCGGCGAGCGCAGTTGGAGAATAGCTTCGTGAGGCTGGGGCCGCCGGACGATGGAAATCCGGACCGACCGCGCACCCTGTGAGCGATGCGGAGAGAATCAGGGCAATTGCAGACAGTTGCTTCATGAGAATTCCATTTTTCGGTCGGAATGAAGTGTAAGCAGTGAAGGACCGGATGGGAACTGTGATTTGTCACAGTAGACCGTGGGTTTCTTTACCCACATCATTACGCAAAATTTCGGAGCCCCCCATGCGCATCGACAAGCGTTTCCTTCCTGCCGCGGCAGTGGCTGCCTTCATGGCCGCATCCTCTTGGGTTCATGCAACTCCCGACACCCTGGAGCTTGGCGAAACCCAATTGAAATCATTGAAAGTGGAAAAGGCGAGACTGCACCGTTTTTCGCTCAGCCGCGATGCGGTCGGCAACATCGCCTTCAATGACGAGCGGACGGTGCAGGTATTCACCCCCTATCCAGGAAGGATCATTTTCCTTGCCAGGCATCAGGGAGACGAGGTCAGAAAAGGAGATACGCTCTATGCCATTGACAGTCCTGATCTCGCACAAGCGGAATCGGCAGCGATTTCCGCAGCGGGCGTCTACAAGCTCACGACGGATGCACTGGAGCGGGCAAAGGCGCTGCTCGCGGTGCGCGGTCTCGCGCAAAAGGATTACCAGCAGGCCGTATCGGATCAGCAGGCTGCTGAAGGAGCCTATCACGCAGCCAGGCGAACCCTGCGCATTTTCGGAAAATCGGAACAGGAGATCGACCGGATCGTTTCCACACGGCAGGTCGATTCCAGGCTGAACGTAGGTTGCCCACTGGATGGCAAAGTGACCGTGGTCTCGAGAAGCGCTGCGATCGGAACCCTGGTCCAGCCGGGCAATCCGCCCGCCCCCTATACGGTATCGGATCTTTCCACGCTCTGGATGATCGCCAATGTTGCGGAATCGGATCTTCCCCTGGTCCGTGTAGGCGAAGAAGTGGACGTGAAGGTCATGGCCTATCCGGGTAGGATTTTCCACGCAAAAGTAGACAACATCGGTGTCCAGGTCGATCTCAACACCCACCGTGCACCGGTCAGATGCGTGATCCGGGATCCCCGGCAGGAACTCCAGCCCGGAATGTTCGCGAGCTTCGCTATCCGCACCGGGAGCGGAAAAGAGTTCGTCGCAGTTCCGGAAGACGGCGTGGTCAGGGAAGCGGACGGCAGCATGAGCGTCTGGGTCACGACTGACAGAAAGCATTTTTCGAGACGCAAGGTGAAGATCGGCGTGGAGCAGGGCGGACTCGACCAGGTTCTCGAAGGACTGAAAGCCGGCGAACTCGTCGCTACCGAAGGAGCGATCTTCATGAGCAACGCAATCGATTCCGCATACTGAGCCATGCTTAAATTCATTCTTTCCTCGTCTCTCGCACGACGATCTCTGGTCATGCTCGGCCTCATCGTCTTTCTCGGCGCGGGCTTCATTGCCTACAGAATGCTCAATGTCGAAGCCTACCCCAATCCCGCGCCGGTGATCCTGGAAATCACCGCGCAGTCTCCCGGACTTTCGGCCGAGGAAATGGAGCGCTACTACACGACACCCATGGAAGTCGGTCTTGCAGCGACTCCGGGCGTGGACAACATCCGCTCGACCTCTTTCTATGGCCTGTCCTTCGTCCGCGTCACCTTCAAGTACGGAGTGGACTATTATTCCGCCTACACCCAGGCTGCCATCGCGCTCCAGCAGAATGTATCGTTGCCCAACAACGTTCAGCCCCAGATCCAGGGGTCCAGCCTGGTCGGCGAAATCTACCGCTACCAGTTGAAGGGGCCACCCGGCTTTCGTCTCACCGACCTGCGCACCATTCAGGACTGGATATTGCAACGCAGACTACTCACTGTTCCGGGCGTGGTCCAGGTTAACAGTTGGGGAGGGACCACCAAGGAGTTCGAGGTCGAGGCGGACCTCGCCAAGCTGGACGCATACAACATCACCCTGCCTCAGATCATTGCCGCGATCGGCAATGCCAATTCCAATGTCGGCGGCAGGACTATCCGCTTCGGCCAGCAATCGGTGAACATCCGCGGCATCGGCCTCATCGACAGCGGCGGAAATCTCGATCTCACCCGGGGAAATCGGGTGTCCGATATCGAAAACATCGTGCTCACGCAATCCGGCGGTGTGCCGGTCACGGTCAGGGATGTGGCGAAGGTTTATGTTGGTCATGTTCCCAGGCTCAGCAAGGCGGGACGGGATGCCGAGGACGATATCGTCGAGGCCATTGTGGTGATGAACAGGACCTTGCACACCAAGGATGTCGTGGCGAGGATCCAGGCGGAAGTCAAAAGGATCAATTCGGACGGAACCCTCCCCGCAGGAGTGAAAATCGTTCCATTCTACGATCGCTCCACTCTGGTCGATGTCACGACCCATACCGTGCTTCACAACCTCGTGTTCGGGTGCCTCCTGGTATTTCTGATCCAGTGGATTTTCCTGGGGGATCTGAGAAGCGCGATCATCGTCGGTGCCAACATTCCGTTCGCCCTCTTTTTCAGCATCATTCTTCTGGTGATCACAGGGGAATCGGCCAACCTGCTTTCACTTGGCGCAGTCGATTTCGGCATCATCGTCGATTCGGCGGTGATCCTGGTGGAAAATGTGTTTCGCAACATGCAGAAGAGTCGCGAGGAGAAGCTTTCCATGCTGGAAGAGCATGAGCAGAGTCAGGACCGCCTACTCACCCGTGGAGCCTCCTGGACGAACCGGTTGCGCCTCATTTTCGTCAGCGCCCATGAGGTTGATAGGGCCATTTTTTTCTCCACCGCGATTACCGTCGCAGCCTTCATTCCGCTCTTCACCATGGAAGGCGTAGAAGGCCAGATCTTCGGTCCGATGGCGAGAACATACGGCTATGCCCTGGCAGGAGCCCTGATCGCCACTTTCACCATCACGCCGGTGCTTTCCTCTTTCCTTTTGCCGAAGCATGCCGAGGAAACGGAAACGCTCCTGGTGAAGTGGCTTAGAAATCTCTACACCCCGATCCTGTCATGGGCGCTCGAGAACCGCAAAAAAACCGCGTTGATCGGGCTCGCTTTCATCGGACTGTCCTTTTCCCTCCTTCCAAGGATCGGAACCGAATTTCTCCCGGCACTGGAAGAAGGGAATCTGTGGATACGGGCGACGCTCCCCCCTACCATTTCGCTGGAGGCGGGAATGCCCACCGTGACCAAAATCCGTGAGATCATCAAGCGCCACCCGGAAGTCATCACCGTCGTTTCCCAACATGGCAGGCCGGACAACGGCAGCGACGCATCCAGCTTCGGCAATGCGGAATTTTTCGTCCCACTGAAACCATTCGACGAATGGCCAAAGGGAATGACCAAGGAGAAACTGGTTTCACAACTGCAGAGCGAATTCGGCCATGAATTCACCGGAATCGAGTTCAACTTCTCTCAGTATATCCAGGACAATGTCGAAGAGGGATTGTCCGGCGTCAAGGGGGCCAATTCCGTGAAGATCATCGGTCCG
>JAJZTT010000168.1 GCA_021848705.1 Pseudomonadota bacterium | reverse complement strand
CGTGAGCACGGGAGGAGGGAATCAGGGAACGGCCAGCGCCTCGGCCGGATTTTCCGGGGAAGTGGACGGAACCTCGTTCGGCGTGCATGCGGGAAGGTTCAGGACAGAGGGGGTTTCGGCGATGAACCCTGCGCTGATTCCCGGCGTGAATCCGAACAACAACGGGTATGTCAACGAATCTGCGGACGCGAGCATCCGGCACGAAATCAACCAGGATCATGCGATTTCGGCATCCCTTTACGGTACCAGGGGAAACATTTCCTACGACAATCCATTCAACCCGGCCGTGACCGACATCAACAACATCGTCGAAAAGATCCAGAAAGCGACGGTCCGGTCAGAGGACAGCATCACCGATTCCTGGAAGAGCGACCTCAGCCTTTCCCAGGGATCCGACGACAGTCATAACTATCTGAACGGCGTGCTGCAGTCTCGTTACCAAACCGACAACGACCTTCTTTCCTGGCAGAACAATTACACGATCTCGCCGGATGCCCGCATGCATGTCACTGCGGAGCATCTGAGACAGGCGGTTTCATCCACGGTTCTGTTCACCCAAACCTCCCGGGTCGTGAACAGCCTCTCCGCAGGATTCGACGGAAATCACGGGAAGCATTCCGTGCAGGTCGACATTCGCCAGGACCGTTATTCCGATTTCGGAACCGCCAATACCGGGCTCCTGGGGTACGGTTATTCCTTCGCGAAAGCCTGGCGCGCCACCGCGAGCGTGAGCAATGCCTTCAGGGCGCCGACTTTCGACGACATGTACTGGCCGCTTTCCTTCGGCTACCAGGGAAACCCCAATCTCCAGCCTGAAAAATCGAAGAACTGGGAGGCCGGCCTGCATTACGCCGGGAACGGGCAGCATGTCGACATGATCCATTTCGACAACCGCATCCACAACCTGATCACCATCAATGCGGGTTTCACCACCATGATCAACATCAATCAGGCAACGATCACCGGCGACGAGTTGATCTACCGCGGGGATTTCGGCCCGACCCATCTTGGTTTCAATGCGACCTTCCAGGATCCCAAGGATGCAGTCACCGGGCAGCTCCTTCCCCGCCGAGCCAGACAATACGCCACCCTTTCCGCATCCAGGGATTTTTCTGCCTGGAATGTCGGGAGCGAATTGCGCTACAGCGGGCCGAGAAGCGATGCCAATCCATTCACCTTCGCACCGGTAACCCTTCCCTCCTATGCAATCCTCAACCTCACTTCCCGCTACACCGTGAATCGCCATCTCGATGTCTTGGCCAGGATCGGAAATGCATTCAACCGGAACTATTCCGAGGCTTACGGATACAATACGTTGGGAAGGACGATTTTCGTCGGGCTCGATTTCCGGCAATAGCGGCAAGCGGGGAATATTCCCCGCATTTCATCCAAAGGAGTTCACATGAAACTTTCGAAATTCGCAGCCATATTCATTCTCATGGCGGCCACACGCATGCATTTTTCCGGGCATCTTCCCGATGCATCGCTCGCAGCATTCCTGCTCGCAGGATTTTTCCTGGACAGCCCGATCGCCTTCGCGGCCCTGCTCCTCGAGGCGGGGGCGCTCGACTATCTCGCCATCTCGAAATTCGGAGTGAGCGATTTCTGCGTGACTCCTGCTTACTGGTTCCTGATTCCGGCCTATGGCGTACTTTGGCAGGCTGGAAGAAGTCTCGCTGCGAAGGGGAGCGTCGCAAGATTTTCGATCATTCCGCTCTTGGCGCTCACGACAGCGTTCCTGATTTCGAACGGCGCATTCTTCCTGTTTTCCGGCCGCTTCGAAGACCCTGGATTTGCGGAATATTTTGCAGGGGTCGTCAGATACTATCCTCCCTATGTCCTGGGCGCATACCTTTACCTGATTCCCGCAGCCTTCCTCTTTTTCAGGGTGAGGACTCGACATGGATGAGAAACACAAGGCGCGAATGGCGCGCAAGAAGGAAGTGGTGGACTCCGCGATTGCGCAGGCGGACCGTGACAAGGGGCTGCTCCTCGTCCTCACCGGTAACGGCAAGGGAAAATCCAGTTCGGCATTCGGCATGCTGGCGAGGACATTGGGATACGGATGGAAGGCAGGGGTGGCCCAGTTTCTCAAGGGAAGGCGGGACACCGGAGAGGAAGCCTTTTTCTGCAGTCGGGAAGGCGTCACCTGGGAAGTGCTGGGGGACGGATTCACCTGGGATACGCAGGACCGGGATGCGGACATCGCAACCGCAGTGCGCGGCTGGGAAGTGGCGAAGAAGATGCTCTCCGACCCTTCCCTGCATCTGGTCGTGCTGGACGAACTCACCTACCTTCTCAATTACGGCTACCTGGATGAGGAGCGCGTGCTTTCCGACATCGCGGCGCGTCCGCCCATGCAGCATGTGGTGGTCACCGGGCGGGCGGCTTCGCAGCGGCTCGTCGATGCGGCCGACACGGTGAGCGAAATCCGCGATCTGAAACATGCTTTCCGCTCCGGAATCCGGGCACAGCCGGGAATCGACCTTTGAATGCTTCCGCCCTTTTCGTGAGCGCGCCCGCTTCCGGCCAGGGAAAAACCACGGTCACGGCCGCCATGGCAGCCTTCCACAGGAGCCTGGGGCGCAAGGTGCGGGTCTTCAAGACGGGGCCAGATTTCATCGACCCTTCCCTCCTCGAAGCTGCATCCGGAAACCCCGTCTACCAGCTCGATCTGTGGATGGGGGGAGAGGAAGATTGCAGGGGAAGGCTGCATCGTGCTGCGGGGGATGCGGATCTCATCCTGGTGGAAGGCGTGATGGGACTTTTCGACGGAAAACCTTCCGGGGCGGATCTCGCCAGGCGCTTCGGAATTCCGGTTCTGGCCGTGATCGATGCGGGGGCGATGGCGCAGACCTTCGCTGCGGTGGCATACGGGCTCGCGAATCTGGATGCGAATCTCCCCTTTTACGGCGTGGTGGCGAACCGGGTGGCGGGTCCCCGTCATGCGCAAATGCTTCTTGAACTGCTTCCGGAAGGAATGAAGTTTCTCGGCGCGCTGCCGTCCAGGAAGGAAATCTCTTTTCCGGAACGTCATCTCGGCCTGTTCATGGCGGGGGAAATGCAGGATCTTTCCGGCAGGATCGACGAAGCGGCGAGAATCTGGGGAGAGCATGCCGGACAGGCGCTGCCTCCTCAGGTCTCGTTCGAAATGGAAACGCTGCGGCATCCGCAAAGGGTGCTGGAAGGGATCAGGATCGCGGTCGCGAAAGACGAAGCGTTTTGCTTCCTCTATCGCGCGAACCTCGATCTCCTGGAAGAGATGGGCGCTTCCCTGGAATATTTTTCCCCGCTCCGGGACAAGTGCCTTCCGGATGCGGAAAGTCTTTATCTGCCGGGAGGCTATCCCGAACTCCATCTCGAAAGACTGTCCGGAAACCGGTGCATGCTGGAATCGATCCGCGAGCATCATGCGATGGGAAAACCGATTCTCGCCGAATGCGGCGGGATGCTCTATTGTCTCGATGCACTTTCCGACCTGGAAGGAAGGAAAACCCCCCTCCTCGGAATCCTGGAAGGGGAAGCTTCCATGCAGAAGGGGCTCACCGCCCTTGCCCTGCAGGAAGTGAGCCTCCCGGAGGGGGGCCTTCGCGGCCACACCTATCACCACTCGAAGACGACCTGCCTGCAGGCGCCCGATGCCCACGGCGCCTGCCCGAACGGCAGCGGAACGCGGGAAGGCCTCTACCGAAAGGGACGACTCGCCGCCTCCTACATCCACTTCTATTTTCCATCCTGCCCGCAGGCTGCTGCCCGGTTTTTCCTGCCATGAATTCCTATCCGGAAGAGGACAAGGCGGCGATCTACAGGGTGATCGCGGAGCGCCGCGACATGAGGCATTTTTCGGGCGGATCGGTCCCGGAAGAAGTCCTGAAGCGGATCCTGCATGCGGCCCATCAGGCGCCGAGCGTCGGGCTGATGCAGCCCTGGCGTTTCATCCGCATCACCTCGCACGAGCTTCGCGTGAAAATCCACTCAATTGTGGAAGAAGAAAGGAGGCTCACCGCAGAGGCGATGGGGGAGCGCGATGACGAATTCATGAGGCTCAAGGTGGAAGGAGTGAGGGAGTGCGGCGAGTTGCTGGTCGCCGTGCTCGCTCCGGACGACGGGACGATTTTCGGCAGGAGGACCATGCCGGAAATGAATCTCGCATCGGTCGCTTGCGCGATCCAGAATCTCTGGCTCGCTTCCCGGGCCGAAGGGCTCGGAATGGGCTGGGTCTCGATCTTCGATCCGGATGCGCTCGCATCGCTCCTCGGGATCCCTGAAGGAGGCAAGCCTGTCGCGGTCCTCTGTATCGGAAAGGTGGAAGCATTCTATCCGGCTCCGATGCTGCAGATCGAGGGATGGAGAAACCCGAGGCCGCTCTCCGAACTGCTTTTCGAAAATCGCTGGAAAGAATGATGAGCGCGGATTACAGGCTTGCATTCGTCATGCTTGCAGCCGCCCTCCTGGACCGCATTTTCGGAGAACCGGTGCGCTTCCATCCGGTTGCTGGGCTGGGAAAGCTGATTGCACTGGCGGAAAACAGGCTTTACGGGGACAGCAGGGTGCGCGGAATCCTGGCCCTGCTGCTTCTTGCCATTCCGCTCTGCATGGCTGCTTTTTGGCTCGATTCAATCCTGGGTCAGGCGTTTTCAGTGATCCTGCTCTATTTCGCGATCGCTCCGCGGAGCCTTGCGGAACATGCGGGGCGGGTCGCGCAGGCGCTGGATCTCGGGAAAATCGACGAGGCGAGGATCGCAGTCGGGAAAATGGTGAGCAGGGAAACCGGGAATCTCGACGAGGCAGGCGTTTCCGTCGCTGCGGTCGAGTCGGTGCTGGAAAACGGGAGCGATGCGATCTTTTCCGCGCTTTTCTGGTTCGCGCTCCTTGGCGCCCCCGGCGTGATGCTGTATCGGCTCGCGAATACGCTGGATGCGATGTGGGGATACCGCAACGAGCGATATGAACGGTTCGGGTGGGCTGCAGCCCGTCTGGACGATCTTCTCAATTTCCTTCCTGCTCGACTGACCGCGCTGAGTTATGCGCTGTTCGGCAATTTCGCCTCCGCGCTCCGCTGCTGGAGGTCTCAGGCGAGAGCCTGGGAGAGCCCCAATGCAGGTCCCGTCATGGCTGCCGGGGCGGGGGCGCTGCAGATCGAACTGGGCGGCTCGGCGGTCTACGGGGGCGTAATCCATGATCGCCCGCTTCTCGGTGCGGGAAGGAGGGCATCCTCCGGGGACATCCTTCGCGCGATCGGGCTCGTCGAACAGACGCTCCTGCTCTGGCTTTCGGTTCCCTTCCTGGTCGCATTCCTGAGGAGCGCCCATGCCTGAACACGGCGGAAGATTGAAGGAGAATGCCCGGCGCCACGGCATACCCGAACCGGAATGGCTCGATCTTTCCACCGGGATCAATCCCTGTTCATGGCCGGTTCCGGCCATTCCGATGGCGCTCTGGCAAAGGTTGCCCGAGGAGGAGGACGGGCTCGCCGATGCGGGGAGAAGCTATTACGGGACGGATTCGCTTCTTCCCGTCGCGGGCTCGCAGGCGGCGATCCGTGCGATTCCTTCCCTGATTCCCCCATGCGAAGTCGCGGTGCTCTCGCCATCCTTTTCCGAGCATGCCGGTGCCTGGAAGGGGCACGGAGTGAAGCTGTTCCAGGAATCGGAAATCCTGGAACAGGCTGATTCTGCGAAGGTGGTCGTGGTCGTCAATCCCAACAATCCGACC
>JAJZTT010000167.1 GCA_021848705.1 Pseudomonadota bacterium | reverse complement strand
CGAGCAAAATACGCGAAAATCGCTAACAAAAAACACCAGTACACGCTAATGCAGTGATTACAAAAGATGTTTTTTGCCCGGTGTTAAACTTGGGATAAGGCTTGGTATTGAAATGCTCTGGGTCTATTTGAGCGTAACATTTGATGACAAATCCGCCAGAAATACATATACGCTAAAATACTTGCAGCGTGATTTATTAGAATTTCATCGTTTTATCCATTTGCGAGCCGAATATTAGTGACTAAGTTTGCCATGCATCTGACCTTTACGAAACACCACGAAGGTATCACAATTGACAGTCATGAAACCTAGTTGGCTGGCTCATGGACTTCCCAGCAATACTTCTGTGTTCACATCCACTCTAATGACATATGACTGCCACGCTTTTGGAGTAGCTTGGCAGTCACATTGTCACATTACCTCATGCCAGGTTCATCGATTCCCATGGCCCTCCTGTGAATCCATAGAACGAATCAGATTCTTAAGAGAATTCACCTGGAACGCATCGTCATGACGCTGTGCCGATTCCCCCGCAGTGTATCCGAACACCAAGGAAAGACCGACCAGAGCCCCGGCCAGCGCAACCCATACCCAGGAAACCCCTTCCCGAACGGCATCCCTGAATTGCCTGACAAAATCGACCTGCTGATGGGATTCCCGTGCCTGGAAGGTTTCGACCACTGAAGACAACGCCTTTTTCAGTGCATCCTCGGTGAAGCTTCCCGGCCCGTTGCGCCCCCTGGATTCCGAAGAAGTCTTAAGATCCTGCAGCATCTTGTGGATGTCCTTCAGTATGGGCTCATCCCCGGAAAATGCCACGTTCAGAGTGGCAGAATCCTTCAGGTCCTCGCCCAGCAGCTTGAGCCTGTCGATTATCGCCTGGGCTGCGGTATCGAAATCCGTTTTGCGCGGGGCTGTTGCCCAGATCCAGGCAACCTGCCCCCAAAGCGGGTCATTGTCGTCCAGGTCGAGCGCGATCTGCAGTGCATCCAGTTCCCTGACTTCGCCGTCGCTCAGCTTCCGCCCGTTCGTCAGGCGCCAAATCACCCTGTTCCTGATGCTGTCGTTCATTCCCCCTCCCCGAGTTTTTCGATGCAGGAAATCATCGACGCCGCATAGTTCCGGAACGCCCTGACACCGAGCAAGTCACCGAGCCCCAGCCTCACGCCATCAGCCCCCACTCTTTGATCTTCCGCAATATGGAACGGAGTTCTCCCCAGATTTCGCGCGATCGCCTGGCTGAAAACCGGGATGCAGGCCTCCTGCCATTCTCCGCTATCGATGATTTCCCTGCGGATACCGCTGTCGTTCCAGTGCGAGAACTTGTCCCTGTTTCCGAATTTCAGGTTGACTACGGCAACCCCATGCTCGAAATGTCGCCCCATCGCCTCGTAACGCTTTTCCAACTGGGTGACGCTGTCCGAGGTGTCGCCAAGCACCCATACAGGAATGCAGTTGAAGGTTTCCATCACCTGAGCGACAGATTCTCCACCGGCCATGAATGCGCGCTGGATGGTTGCCGGCAGATTGATGATGATCCTGACCTCTTCTTCCAGTGCCATTTCCAGATAGAGTTCCAGCCTGTTCGTCAGATCGAGCCAGGAGTCCGGTTCGTCCAGGTTCACCAGGATCGACTTGAAAATGCAGTCGTCGCCTTTATACCCCCCATCCCCTGCGTAATCCGGGTTGGTGTGGTCCGCGTCGATGCAGATGATCTTGGGTTTGCGGATCCCAAGCAGTTCATGGCGAACATACAGGTCGGTGATAACCCTGGATACCATCGTTTTGCCGACGCCGCCCTTGTCTCCGTCTACCAAAAATGTTTTCAGCATGGTCTTACTCCTTTTCAGATTGTGTGGATGTTTCTGGCAATTCTTCCTTCTGCGTCTCTTATTTCTCCGTTTCTGTACCCCTCCTTTTCTGAGCTTCAGCATTCGATATCCGGTGCAACTCATCCCTTTGCTCCTTCGCTTTTTGCATTTCCTCAGGCGTCATCCAGCGATGTTCTTCGCCGAGAAACCCGCGTCCGATCACTTCGTCTCCCCTCAGGTGCTCCCACTTGTCGAACGGTGCTTCAGTACTTGAAGGGGAGGCCTTCCCGGGTAATTCAGCAGGAGCGGAAATTTTGGTTTCTGCTGTCGGCAATCGCCCTTTCGGAACCGGCTCGAAAGATCCGGACGTTTTGGAAACCGGCTCAGGCTTCGAAGAAGAATTCACTTTTGATACTTTTCCTGCAGATCGAGATGGCGGAATTTCTTCCGCCTTCGGAGTGACTGGCGCCTGGCTGCTTTCCGGCACGACATACTTTGCCTTCTTCAGAACCCGCCACAGCACGTCGCCTGCCGTGGCACGACTCACACCGGCCCGCACCGAGAGAATCCCGATCGCGGCAGAACGCGACAGGCCCCCGTTCAGCGCTTCAATCAAATACTCAAGAAAGAATTCGGCTGTAATCCTCGCTGCCGTGATTTCGCTCACTTTCTCGCCCCGAGCTTTTGCCGCCTCGAGCTGCATCATTGCCACTGCCCTGTCTCCGGAAAACTTCATTTCGCTACCTCTCTTCACAGTTCGAATAACCACATTCAGCAGGAGCGGAAATTTCGCGACGTGGTGATTCGCAGGTAAAAAGCAGGTGTGTTGAAGGCCGCTCACAGGTGAACTGCAGGTGTGGAATTGCGGCGCGTGGCGCTCAGGCATGAAGTCGGCCGTGTTTTTCCGCTGCAACGCCTTCACTCCCTTTTCCGCCGCGGGCTATTTCCGCCTCAAACAGCAGCATTTCCACTGTCTTGTCTCCGGAAAATTTCATTTCGCTCCCTCTTCACAGTTCGAACACCCACATTCAGCAGGGGCGGAAATTTCGTGATGAGGTGCTTCGCAGGTAAAAATCAGGCTTTTTGCAGACAGTTCACAGGGGAACTGAAGGTGAAGAAATACGGTACAAGGTAGGGTTATGTGACACGTTTGGCGTAGCCAAAAGCGCCACATTCCCGCTTGGTCAGGCTCCGCCCGACACCCGATTTCGATTTCTCGGCGCTGTGCTTCTCGAAATTTCCGTCCTTGCTGAATCCCGGTATCCATCACAACAAAGGAAGAAGCTTGAACGGCGATTCACACCACCAGGCAGCACCAGGGAAATTCACCTGGATCAGTTTCCGGGTCACGGAAGAAGATCAGAACACAATCCGGGAACGGGCAGGACGATCAGGGCTCGGAAGAAGCGAATACATCAGGCAGGCCGTGCTCGGGATGCCGATCTCGTCGAAGACCGACGAGGAAATGGTCCGCGAACTGAAGCGCCTCGGCGCACTGATGAAGCACCTGTACCCGAAGCACTCGAACTGGACTTCCCTGGAAAAGGAAAAATACTGGACGGTGATGAACCAGATCGTGAGGCTTGCCGATCAGGTCAGGACTGCGAACAAAGGGCGGCCCTGATGCTTGCCAAGGTCATCACGCTCTCGAAGGAAAGAAACGTGGGGTTCGCACCGGTCGTCGCCTATGTCTTCCGGGACGACAAGTCGCTCGAAAAGGGAGACCGCGAACCAGTCGGCCCGATCGAAGCAGGCCAGTTCAATCTGTATGCAGACATGGATACCGTGGAAGACCGGGAACTGGCTGCAGATCTGATGAACGACACTTCAAGGCTGGTCGAACGGAATGGAAGGTTCAAAGGGAATCCCGTCTACCACTACACCATCAACTGGATGGAAAAGGAGCATCCCGGAAAATCCCAGGTCGAAGCGGCGGTGGAACACACCCTCAAGGCATTGGGCATGCAGGAATGCGAAGCGATCTGGGCATTGCACCGGGACACCGACAACGACCATGTGCATGTGGTCGTCAACCGGGTCCATCCGGAAAGGGGAATCGTCATCGGCCCTCCCCGGCTCGACTATCTCATCCTCGACAAGGCGATGCGCGAACTGGAGCTCAGACAGGGATGGGATCATGCTCCCGGGCCGCATGTGGTCATCCCGGGCAGGAATCCGGAAATCGTCAGGATGTCGAAGTCGGAACGGCGCAAACTCGGGCTGATGCCGGATCCGGGAAAAATGGCCGAATCGCAGAAGGCGATGCGGGCGGAGAAAAACATCGGGGTGCCCAGCTTCCAGAACTGGCTGGCCGCCCATGTCACCCCTCATGTCAGGCAAGTTCTCGAATCGCCAGGCTCAACCTGGCAGGATCTTCACGATCGGCTCGATCGATTCGGCTGCTCGATCGAAATCAGGGGAAGCGGAATGATCGTCAAGACCGCAATGGAAGATCGAACCCTGACGGCCAAGGCCTCCCACATGGCGTACTGGGCATCCCAATCCAGACTCGAAGCCAGACTCGGGAAATTTCAGCCTTCCAGGTTACGGGCAAGGCTTGAACCTTCTTCAGGATATGCAAAATTCGTCGAAGAAATTCAGGCCGGCGCCCTGGACGGGCCGGGAATCACGGGAAAGGATGATCCCGAAAGAATCGCGAGGCGCGCAGCCAGGGCAAAGGCTCGGCAGGAACTCGTCGTTCGATTCAAGGAAGAACAGAAACAGGCGAAGGATCAAAAGAAGCAATCCCGGAAGGAAATGCGCGAACGTCATACCGAGGAACGAAAATCCCTGAACGAACACCTGCAATCGAATAAATCCTTCTTCCTGGAGGACCAGGCGAGGATGGGGATCAAGGGGACGGTCGCGCACTCATTATGGGCGAGGGAAAAAGCCGTTGCGAAGGAAGCCCTGCAGAAACGTCACCGACAGGAACGGGAAACATTCTCCGCGGCGCGAGCCAAAGGCCAGGTTTGGCGGAGCTGGCTCGAGCGACAGGCCGAGATGGGCGACGAAGCAGCCAGGGCCGCGCTTCGGGGAATCCGGTATCGGGAACAACGGCAAAAGGAGGCTTCCTGGAACGGAATCGAAGGCGAAGAACTGGAAGCCCTTTCGCCCTTCAGGGCGGACGGAACAGACCAGCCAGAAAAGAATCGAATCATGCTGGCAAACCTGGTTGCCGAAGTCGACAAGCGCAAGCAGCTCATCACCTACAGCGACGAGCACGGAAATCGGTGCTTCACCGATGAAGGACCGCGGATCGTGGTACACGACAAGGAAAACAGAGGACTGGATGCTGCATTACGCCTTGCATCCCAGAAATATGGCGGCGAAGTGAAGCTGACCGGATCGGCGGAATTTCGTGAAGAAGCCGCCAGGGCCGCCGCAAGGCTCGGGATCCAGGTAGCCGACGAGGATCTGAAACGTCTATGGAAGGACGAGCGCGAAAAACTCAACCGGGAACGTCAGCACTCAAGGCCGATGGACTCCCAGGACCCGGAGCGGTAATCCGATAGAAAAACCTCCATCCTGTTTCAAAAGCAGGCATAATTTCAGAACAAGATTTTCCGCAATCAGTACACTGCTGGCGGTCGAACCGTCAGCAGTTAAACGGCAGGTATCTGAGCGTGCTACCCACCTATAGCTACTTACGGGCAACACCTCGGCAATTCCGGCCCTTCATGTTCCTAGTTGCCTTAGACAACAAAGCTCTGGATATCAGCCCCTTCGTACAATCTGAAGGATCAACATGAAAAATCAAAACCAAAGTGCCCGCTCCGGCTCGTCGGTTAAGTCAAATTTACGCTTATACTCATTCCAATCATGCGATTACCGTTGACATCGACTACCACAAGCTTACAATCCCAATAGACTCGACGTTCATTCCGCTAGATTTATCCGCCGCAAGAAGAGATCGG
>JAJZTT010000017.1 GCA_021848705.1 Pseudomonadota bacterium | reverse complement strand
TGACGGAATGGAAGGCTTTCAGGACTCCTGATTTTTCCTTCATGGAGGAAGTGATGAAGCAGAAGGTGATCTTCGACGGGCGCAATGTGTACGAGCCGGAAAAGCTCAGGAAGATCGGCTTCACTTCTTACGGAGTGGGCAGGTCCGGCGCATCCGTATTTTAATTGTAAAGTTTAATAGTTATACTATATTGAACTTTTACAAGGCGGGTCCGAGATGCGCAATGTGGTGCCGGTAATACTTTCAGGTGGGGCGGGGACGAGGCTTTGGCCTGTTTCCCGCGAAACCTTCCCCAAGCCTTTCATGAAGCTTCCCGACGGGCAAAGCCTGCTCGGCAAAACCCTTAAAAGGGCTGCGGCCCTTTCCGGCGTGGATGAAGTCATGACGGTGACCAACCGGGAATATTTCTTTCATACCCGGGACGAATATTCCTCCGCGAAAACCTCGCTGAATTTCACCTATGTCCTCGAGCCTTGCGGAAGGAATACCGCTCCGGCCATCGCCATGGCCGCATTCGGTCTCGCAGAATCCCGGGGGGAGGATGCGATCATGCTGGTGCTGCCCGCCGATCACCTGATCGAAAACCAGGATGCATTTTCCGATGCGGTTTCGCTTGCGGCTGAATATGCTTCGAATGACTATCTCGTCACCTTCGGCATTTCTCCCTCCCATCCTGAGACGGGTTACGGCTATATCGAAATCGGCGATGCGCTGGACGAGGGGGTCGGGGAGGCTGCACGATTCGTCGAAAAGCCTTCCCTCGAAGTCGCGGAAGAGTATCTCGCAAGCGGGAATTTTTTCTGGAATTCCGGGATGTTCTGCTTCAGGGTGGGCACCCTGCTCGAGGCCATGAGGGAGCATGCTCGCGAAGTCTATGATGCCTCGCTCGCCTGTTGGGAAAAGACGCGCCGCGGCGAAGTGCCGCTTGCGCTCGACGAAGCGAGCTTTTCTGCGATCCCGGACATTTCCATCGATTATGCGGTCATGGAAAAGGCCGACAAGGTCGCAGTGGTTGCAGGTTCCTTCGACTGGAACGATATCGGTTCGTGGAGCGCGGTTTCCGAACTGGTTCCAGGAGACGAATCGGGAAACCGGATAATCGGTACTGCGGTGATGGTCGATTCCGGAAACTGCTATATCCAGGCTGAAAACAGGCTGGTTGCCGCGGTCGGCGTGGACAATCTGCTCGTCATCGACACGCCGGATGCGCTTCTGGTCGCGGACAAGGGCAGAGCCCAGGATGTGAAGCGCGTGGTGCAGCATCTGAAACTCGCAGAGCACGAGGCCTATCGCCTGCATCGAACCGTTCATCGCCC
This sequence comes from Pseudomonadota bacterium, assembly GCA_021848705.1. Lineage (GTDB taxonomy): Bacteria > Pseudomonadota > Gammaproteobacteria > Burkholderiales > JABEVD01 > JABEVD01. The sequence continues at coordinate 27,041 of JAJZTT010000017.1, read as the reverse complement.
ATGGGGAACCTATACCGTCCTGGAGGAAGGGGAGCGGTTCAAGATCAAGCGCATCGTGGTGAAGGCGGGGGCTGCACTTTCCCTGCAGATGCATCACCACAGGAGCGAACACTGGGTGGTGGTTTCCGGTACGGCCAAGATCGTGAACGGGGAGGAGGATAGGCTGGTGAGAACCAACGAATCGACCTTCATTCCGGCGGGCACCCCCCACAGGCTGGTGAATCCCGGGGTGATCGATCTCGTCATGATCGAGGTGCAAAGCGGCGAATACCTCGGGGAGGACGACATCGTCCGCTTCGAGGATCGGTATGGAAGAAGCTGAAGGGATTTATGATGCAAGGCGGTATGCTGCGTCCATACAGTTCCGAAATCGGCATGCTGAGCCGCATTGCCGATGCGCTCGTGATCTGGCTGACGCTCCTGGCGACCATTGGCTTTTTTGGAGTTGATGCGGGAAGCATTTATTCCTATGCCGGTTTTCTGGCAATCGCTTCCTATCTCTTCATGGCGGAAACCCAGTCCGTTTACAGTTCCTGGCGCCTTCTTTCGATCAGGGCGATGAGCCTGAAGGTTTTGGCTGTATGGGGGGGGGTGGTCATCCTCACCATCGGCATCGCCTTTCTCACAAAAACTTCCGCCGATTTTTCAAGGAGAGTGATGATCTCCTGGTTCCTCCTTGTCCCTGTTTTTCTCGTTCTGGAAAGGTTGATCGCCCAGTTCATCATGAGGGGCATGAGAAAACGGGGCATGAATACCAGGACGGTGGCCATTGCGGGAGCCGGTGAGCATGCGCTCAGGGTCGCACAGGGAATCTTCGATTCCGCGTGGATGGGGCTCCATTTCGTCGGCGTCTATGACGACAGGCGCGAACTCAGGCTGCCTCTCGTCAGCGGCAGAAATCTCGAAATCAGGGGGAATCTACAGGATTTGTTGCAAAATGCCAGGGAAGGAAAGATCGATTACGTGTACATCACCCTTCCGATGAAGGCGGAAGGCAGGATCATCGAGATCGTGAATACCCTCGCGGATACGACTGCCTCCGTCTATCTCGTTCCGGATTTCTTCGTCTTCGACCTGATGCAGTCGCGCTGGATGAACGTGGGCGGGATTCCCATGGTGAGCATATTCGAGAGTCCTTTTTTCGGAGTGGACGGATGGTTGAAGCGCATCGAGGATCTCGTGCTCGGAACGCTGATCCTTTCCATCATCGCCATTCCGATGCTCCTCATCGCGATCGGAGTGAAGCTTTCTTCTCCCGGACCGGTCCTCTTCAAGCAGCGGCGCTACGGATTGAACGGCAGGATCGTCGAGGTCTGGAAATTCAGGAGCATGAAAGTGATGGAAGACGGACAGAAGGTGGTCCAGGCGCAAAAAAACGATCCCAGGGTGACTCCTTTCGGCGCTTTCATCAGGAGAACTTCACTGGACGAGCTTCCCCAGTTCATCAACGTGTTGCAGGGAAGGATGTCGATCGTCGGGCCAAGACCTCATGCCGTTTCCCACAACGAGCAGTACAGGAGACTGATCCACGGTTACATGATGCGCCACAAGGTGAAGCCAGGAATCACCGGCTGGGCCCAGATCAACGGCTGGCGCGGAGAGACGGATACGGTCGAGAAGATGGCTGCAAGAATAGAATGCGACCTGCAGTATATCCAGAGCTGGTCTCTCTGGCTTGATATCAAGATAATTTTGCTCACAATCTTCAGAGGTTTTTCCGGCAAGCATGTCTATTAATGGATTTTTCGATGAACTAGAACCATTGATGTCAGGACCGACCGGTCCGGTATCAGTGGCTTAAGCCTTGTTGAAACAAATATCGCAGTTTGATTTAGGGGCAGTATGAATTGAATTATACTGATAGTGTTTTCCTTCCTTTTTTTCTTGTTACATTTACTGTTTATTACCTCATGCCAACGGTTGGATTGCAGCTGGCCGTGCTGGTTGCTGCTTCGCTGTTCTTTTATGCCTGGGAATCCCCGCTGCTCCTTCTTGTATTCATGCTTGCATGGTTCATAACGAGTGTAACCAGTTACTTCGTACTTACTTCGTCGTCACAGAGGGCAAAATTCTATGCAACGATAGGTGTGATGGCGAATCTGTCGCTGTTGGGTTTTTTCAAGTATAAATTCCTGTTCATTCATCCTGCACATCATGCGATTGCGTCCAGTCTTGGAGAATGGCTGATCCTTGCGCCACTGCCGATCGGGATATCATTTTATACTTTCCATGGCATTAGCCTGCTGGTGGACAGCTTCAGGGGCACTTATGTCAGGAACAGCGAGCTGCAAATCAGGTCCCACCTGGGTGAGACGCTGCTTTATCTGGTATTTTTTCCACAACTGATTGCCGGACCGATTATCAAGGCAAGGGACTTTTTTCCGCAAGTGGAGAGAAAAAGCATATGGGACATCGATTTTGCGGGGTGTGCCCGCATCCTGATTCTTGGGCTGTTTTTGAAGATGGTGATCGCAGATAATCTGAGCGAACAAACCTTTTGGATTGCCTATCCCTTTTTTCAGTGGAAATCCAAGCTCGATCTCATGGTGATGATTTACGGATATTCAGCACAGATTTTTGCCGATTTCGCAGGATATTCCCTGATTGCCATCGGGTTGGCAAAGTTGCTGGGCTATCGTCTCCCTCAAAACTTCAATTTTCCCTATTTTTCGACATCGATCTCCGACTTCTGGCGGCGCTGGCACATTTCCCTATCGAGTTGGCTGCGGGATTATCTGTATATTCCGCTGGGCGGTAATCGAAAGGGAGAAGTTCGTACCTACGTGAATTTGATTCTGGTGATGCTGCTGGGAGGATTGTGGCACGGAGCTGCATGGAGTTTCGCCATATGGGGGCTTTGGCACGGCATCGGTTTGGCCCTAGAAAGAAAATGGCTTGCTTCAGCGTTTATGACGTCAGACCATCGAGTTTCACTTATGATCAGGCAGTTTGTCGTGTTCAACTTTGTCACGATCGGATGGGTTTTTTTCAAACTGCAGGATTTTTCCGATGCCACGCTGTACCTAGAAAGGATGGTGCATAATGACGTTACGGGAATCTCCAAGAAAATCGACATGATGATACTCATCTATGCGGCAGCGGTGTTTATCTACCATGTCGCGAGCGTTTATCGTGACCGCATCACACAGCAATTCAAGGATGTGATATACGGCGTGATGCTCTTCTTCGTGATTACCAGTGCGGGCCCATCCACTCCGTTCATATATTTTCAGTTCTAAAAATGAAAATGATCTTCGGCACTTTCATTGCGCTGGTTATTCTATACAGCGCGTTTATTCACTATGCTCCGAGGCCGGCAGTTGCAGCAATGCAGAGCCAGTGGGAGGATAACAGATTCAAGCTTGAACAATATCAGAGGTTAGCGGTTGTTCCACGCGTGGTCGTGGTGGGGAGTTCGCTTTCTGACAGGCTGATGTTCGAGGGGGACGGCGGCTGTGTATACAACATGGCTCTGGCTGGTGAGTCTGCTTTGACCGGGATGGGGGAGCTGGTGGGATCGAAAAATCTGCCCAAAATGGTTCTGGTGGAAATCAATGTTCCTCAAAAGCAGGTGAACCAGGATCTCATCGATCACTCAAGGTCCTGGATTGCGAATTTGTCACCTATATTCTACACGGAAAATATTCCGATCAATCGTATGTACAGTTACTTGTCTTCGCTACGAAAACATGACGATAGCCACGACGTGGTGAGTGAAGCTGCATTCAAGAGCGCCTTGGCGATGCAAATCAAAGAATTCGCATCGAATATTCCTGAACCCGAATTCGAACGGGAGATTTCAAGTTATAAATCTATGGTGTCTCAACTTGAATCCAAAGGTGTTAAAGTTGCACTCTTTGATATCCCAATCCAGCCTGTACTTGAGGATAGCAAACTCGCCGATCAGATCCGTGGCAGATTTAGGAAAGCCTTTCCTACAAATAAACTGATTTCTTACCGAGCCCTTTCAAAGGGCGTATCCATCAGAACCCATGACGGAATTCACATGTATTCCGATTCCGCCAAGGAGGTGGTTGATAATTTGAAGCAATATTATCAGTGGGTGTGCATGAGATAAAAAAGTCGTCTATTTGTAAAGGTAGCGCCCCATCGGAACGTCGGCCTTTTCGATGTGATCGACGAGCCAGTCCTTCAGCATCCTGAAGGCGTGCAGCTCCACTCCGGCGACGATGCGTGATTCCAGTGCCCTGAGTTCCTCCAGGAGGAACCTGTGCTCGCGATCGTGCGCTTCCGCCAGGGGGTATCCGGCCTCCCCCATCATCCTCGATTCGGTCATGAAATGGAGTTCGGTGAAGCGGACGAGTTCGTCGTACATCGCTTCCGCTTCCGGACGGTTTTCAGGATTGCTTCTCATCAGGTCGTAAAGATCGTTGACGCGCTCTGCAAGCTCCCGGTGCTGATCGTCGAGTTCGGCGATGCCGGTGGTCGATTCCTCTCCGAGTATGGCGAGCGGGAGGATGTCCGCCTTGTCCCTCGATGCGCCACGATAGATCGTGCACATGTTTTTCCCGCTCATCTTGCTGTCGTACATGGCGCTTTCCGCCACGGTGAGCAGGCGGTCGGCCTCGCCTGCATTTTCAGGATAGATGGCAACGCCCATGCTGATTCCCACCACCAGCCCTCCGCCTTCGGCAAGAAGAAGGGGCTGGGCGAGTTTTTTCCGGATCCGTTCCGCTGCGAAGGCCACCGTGCGCACGCTTTCATGCTCGGGAAGAAGCGCTGCGAAAGTGTCCCCTCCGAAGTGTGCGGTGAAGTCCTGGTCCCGGATGCCGAGCCTGAGCCTTTCGGCCATCAGCTTCAGCAGGGAGTCTCCCGCCATCCCGCCGAATTTTTCCCGGATCGCCCCGTACCCGTCGAGATCGAAAAGCAGAAGTCCGATGAATTTCCCCGAATGCCTGTGCTGCTCCATCAGCTCGGAGAGTCGATGCAGCAAGGTTTCCCTGTCGGAAATCAGGTCATTGAAAGACATTTTCCCCCCCCGTTCGGCAGCCGAAAAAATCGCGCCGCTGATTCAAGAATAAACCATCTTTTCGTTCGAATCAAAGTCGGAAAGCGGATTTGCATGGTATCTTTGAAACCTTCGCATGAAGCCCGCGGCCGAACCTCATGATCCCCAGCAAGACGAGGAAACGGCCGATTCCGGGCGCGGCGGGCGGGCTATAATGAAGAAAAACGGGGGGAAATTTGAAAGCGACATTGATCGGCGGTTCGGCAGGCTCTCTGGCTGCATTCCAGGAATTCTTCGAGTCTCTCCCCGCCGGCTGCGGCATCTCCTTCTTCGTGATCCAGCACCTGAGCCAGAATCATTCCAGCCAGCTGACTTCCCTGCTTTCCTCCTGGACCGCGCTGCCGGTCGAATGGGCAATGGATGGCGAGCGGGTCAAATCTGACCATGTCCATGTCGCTCCGCCGGGACATTTCATGACGGTGAAGGACGGAATCATCGGACTCGCTGTGCAGGGCCCGGAACAGTTCCGCCACAAGCCGATCGATTTTTTCTGCCAGTCCTTCGCAGGGGAATTCGGAGCGGATGGAACTCTGGTCATCCTTTCCGGTACGGGAAGCGACGGAACCATGGGGAGCGGCCTGATCCGACAGGCGGGCGGGAAGGTCTTCGCCCAGGAACCTGAAAGCTCGCAATTCGGCGGGATGCCCCTCAACCTCATCCGCTCGGGAACCGCGGACTTCCGGATGAAGCCTGCCGAGATCGCCCAATCCATCCATTCATGGGGAAACGCCGGTTCATTTTCCAGTGGAATCGGCGAACCGGACCGGCAGGCCGACGAGGTGTTCGGCAACATCCTCGATCTGGTCAGGATGCATGCCGGAATGGACATGAGCGGCTACAAGCCCAATACCTTGCGCCGGAGGATAGAGCGCAGGATGGGACTGGTGCATGCGCACGGGTACGGGGATTACCTCCAGTTGCTGCGTCAGGAGCGCACGGAGCTTTCGAGGCTCGCGGAAGACCTGCTGATCGGCGTGACCAGTTTCTTCCGCGATACGGAGGCATTCAGGATCATCGAACAGGAAGTCGTTCCGGAAATCTGCTCGCGCAAATCCGAAAACGAGTTCGCAAGGGCCTGGATCGCAGGATGTTCCACCGGCGAAGAGGCTTATTCCATCGCGATCCTGCTGATGGAATGGTTCGAATCGAAGGGAATGGCGCCGCGCGTGCAGGTGTTCGCCACCGACGTGGACGATTCTGCTCTGAAGGTGGCGAGAGAAGGGGTGTACGAAAAGGAAGTGCTTGAAAACATGCCGCAAGGGATGATCCAGAAATATTTCGAGGAAGGATCGAATGGTTTCAGGATCAGGAAAGCGGTTCGCGAGAAGATCGTCTTCGCTTCCCACAATCTGATCAGCGATCCCCCGTTTTCCAGGCTGGATCTGGTCGTCTGTCGCAATCTCCTGATCTACCTGAATAACTCGATCCAGAAAAAGCTTCTCAGCCTGTTCCATTTCGTGCTCAATTCCGGAGGATACCTGTTCCTTGGAAGCTCGGAGAGCATCGGCAGCGTGGGCAGGCATTTCCATCCCGTATCGAAGCAATGGAGGATTTTCCGTCACATCGACATCGCCTCCCGCCATCCCCCGGTATTGCCCATCACCGCAACTCCCGGGGCGCGCAGGGTTTCCACGATCGGGGAATATTCCATGGATCCGGGCGCGATGATGAATCAGGTTCGGATCTACCGGCAGCTCCTGGAAAAGCACGGACCGGCCCAGATCCTGGTCAATTCCAGGAACGAAATCCTCTATGTTTCCGGCGACGCTTCCCCCTATCTCGGCATTCCGGTCGGGCAGGCTTCACACGACCTCTTCAGGATGGTGAGGGAGGGTTATTCGCTTGCCGCCCGCTCCGCCGTGAGCGCTGCGCTCCGCGATCATGCCAGGAATGCGGTCAGCATCCCTTCGGTCGAAGCGGGCGGGCAGGGGATCCGGATCGAGGCGGCGCCGGTTTCCACCAGCGACGGACAGGAACTCTTGCTGTTGAGCTTCTGTCCTGAGGCGGCCAACACCTCGACGCTTCCCGGCTCGGGAGAGAACGACTGGGCGATGAAACAGCTCCTGCTCGAACTCAATGCCATTCGCGAAGATCATTTGCGGACCATAGAGGAGAGCCGCGTTTCCGGAGAAGAAATGCGCGCCGCCAACGAGGAAATCATGGCCATGAACGAGGAATTGCAGTCCGCCAACGAGGAGCTGGAAAGCTCCAAGGAGGAGCTGCAGTCCCTGAACGAGGAACTCACCACCGCCAATTCCAGCCTGGACGCGAAGGTGGTCGAAGTCGAGAAGCTCAATTCCGATCTCAACAACCTGATCACCTCCACCCGGACGGCCACCCTGCTGCTCGACGAGGAACTGAGGATCCGTCGCTTCACCCCGGCCTGTTCCGGTCTCATCCGCCTCATTCCCGGAGACATCGGGCGAGCCATCGACGATGTGGTTCGCCTGTTCGAGGATTCGAGTCTGGCCGAAGAATGCCGCGAAGTGCTTTCCGGCGCTCAGGTGCCGGACAGGGAAGTGCGCAATGCGGACGGACGCTGGTTTCTGAGGCGGCTCCTTCCCTATCGGGAATCGGACGGCCATGTGGACGGAGTGGTGGTGACCTTTCCGGAGATCACCTCGATCAAGGATGCGGACAGGCTGCTGCTCGAGCGCGCAAGAAAACTCGAATGGCAGGCAAACCTGTTGTCCAGGGCTGCGCCGGTGCTCGCCATGGACCTGGAGGACCGGATCGTCTTCTGGAACAGGGGGGCGGAAAAGCTGTACGGATGGACCGGGGAGGAAGCGCTCGGAAAACTCCCCAGAGAGCTGCTGAAGACCCGTTTCCCGGTTCCCCTTGAAAAGATCAAAGCCGAACTGATGGCCGAATCCTTCTGGAAGGGGGAGCTCGTTCATGTGCACAAAAACGGCAGGGAGATCGCCGTCGAAAGCCAGTGGACCCTTGCCAGGGCGGAATCCGGCGAATCCGATGCGATCGTCGAGGTGACCGTCGACATCACGGAAAGGAAGGAGGCGCAGCAGGCGCTGGAGAAGAACGAAATCCTGTTCCACACCATGGCGGACTGGACCTACAACTGGGAATACTGGCTCGATCCTGATGGCAGGATCCTTTACATGACTCCTTCCGCGGAAAGGGTGACCGGGTACAGGATGGAGGAATTCGAATCCGAACCCCGGCTCCTCGAAAAGATCCTGGTTCAGGAGGATCGGCATCTGCACTGCGCCCAGGGAGGAGAAGTCGTCGAACGCGAAATGCGCATCGTGAAAAAGGGCGGAGCGGTCTGCTGGGTGAGCGAAACCTGCCGCCCGGTGTTTTCTTCCGAGGGGAAGTTTCTGGGGAGACGCGTCACGGTGAGGGACATCACCGATCAGAAGGAAGCGGAGGAAAGGATCCGGAATCTCGCCTATTTCGATCCGCTCACCCAGCTTCCCAACCGCCGCCTTTTCCTCGACAGGCTCGGCCAGGCGCTCATGAACAGCAGGCGCAGCCAGCGCTTCGGGGCGCTGCTGATGCTCGATCTGGACCATTTCAAGAGCCTCAACGAGACCCGCGGCCATGCCGCCGGAGACACCCTGCTGCTGGAAGTGGGGCAGCGCATCGCTTCTCACCTCAGGGCCGAAGACACGGTCGCCCGCGCCGGAGGAGACGAATTCCTGGTGCTGCTGGAAGGGCTCGGCTCCGCCGAGCACACCGCTGCAAAGCAGGCGGAAGAAATCGCTGAAAAGCTGCGCAACGCGCTCGAGTCCTCTTACGGCATCCCGGAAGATCCTTCCTACTACATCACTTCGAGCGTGGGGCTTGCGCTGTTTCGCGGCCAGGATTCTGCGGAAGTGCTGCTCAAACAGGCGGACCTCGCGCTCTATCAGGCCAAGAATGCCGGAAGGAACCGGGTGCGTTTTTTCAATCCGGAAATGCAGGCAGCGATCGAAATGCGCACCGCCCTGGAAGCTTCCTTGCGCCGGGGGCTCGAGAACGGGGAATTCAGGCTTTATTACCAGCCCCAGGTAGACGAAAACGGTCGCGTGTTCGGGGCGGAGGCATTGATCCGCTGGATCAGTCCGGAACGGGGGCTCGTCTCCCCCTCCATTTTCATTCCGGTTGCGGAAGAATGCGGCTTGATCACCCGGATCAGCCAATGGGTCCTGGATGCGGCCTGCAGGCAATTGAAGCAGTGGGAAAACGATACGGCCTCGAAAGACCTGGTGCTTGCCGTGAATGTCAGCGCGAAGTGGTTCCATCACCAGGATTTCGTCGGGCAGGTTCGCGAGACGCTGGCATCGACCGGGGCCAATCCTGCAAGGCTCAAGCTCGAACTCACCGAAAGCGTGGTCCTCGACAATTTCGAAGATGCTGCGGAAAAGATGCGGCAACTGATCGAGTTCGGTCTAAATTTCAGCATGGACGATTTCGGAACCGGATATTCCTCCCTTTCCTATCTGAAGCGCCTCCCGCTCGACCAGGTGAAGATCGACCAGTCCTTCGTCCGGGATGTGACCCATGATCCCGGCGATGCGGCCATCGTTCGGGCCATCCTGACCATGAACGAATCCCTGGGGCTCCAGGTCCTCGCCGAAGGAGTGGAAACGCTGGAGCAGTTCGAATTCCTGCGCAACCATGGCTGCCGTCTTTTCCAGGGATATCTTTTCGGAAAGCCGGTGCCGATCGGGGAATGGAATGCACACAGGGAAGGTATATTCGATGATGCTAATGGAGGGTGAATTGGGGGTATAATTGGCACATGACCCATTCGCGCAAGCGCCATTCGAGGAAGCATCATGAACCCCTATCACTGGAAAAGAAAATTCACCCAGCTCGCCGTTCTCGTGGCGATCTCGCTGATTCCCGCACTGGGGCTATTCAGGATCGACCTGGCATCCGCCAGCTTCTTCATCCTGGGACATCAGGTTCCCTGGTCGAATTTCCCTTTCATCATCGGTCTTGCGCTGGTCGCGGCAACCGCCCCGGTGCTCACCTACATGACCATCGGCACGGTCTGGTGCGGCTGGGCCTGCCCGCAGAATTTCCTCAGCGAATGGGCCAACAAGCTCACCTTCAACCTGCTTGGAAAGCGCGCCGACGTCCGGGTGGACGGCGCGGGCATGGTGGTCGCCTCCTCCAAGAACAAGATCGTCAACTGGCTGATCCTGGGGGCCAGCATCGTGGCGGTTTCGATGGCGCTGGCGCTGGTGGTGTTCCTGTTCTTCTACACCCCTTCCGACGTATGGAACTTCGTCGCATCCGCCAATTCCAGGCCGGCCAACATGATCGTCATGTACGCCTTCACTTCCTTCCTGATCTTCATCGACATCGCCGCGATCCGCTATTTCCTTTGCGACTATGGATGCCTGTATCGCTGGGGGATGAGGCTCTTCAAGACCCGGGATGCGCTTCATGTGACCTATGATGCCTCCCGCTCTTCGGATTGCGCCAAGTGCAATTACTGCAAAACGAGCTGCATCACGGCGATCGATCCGACCAACATCCGCTCCTATGACGCCTGCATCGATTGCGGCGAGTGCATCGATTCCTGCAACAAGCTTCATGCGAAATCCGGAACGCCCGGGCTTCTGAAATTCGAGCTGGGCGAGAAGGGAAGCGGCATGACCTGGAAGAGGAAGCTCGGCAACATGTTCAGGCATCTCAACTGGCTGGTCGGCGCGATTTTCCTGGCCGGGTGCATCTCGATGAGCTATGGCGTGATGACCCAAAAAACTGTCGATCCGAAAAAACTCCAGATCGAGCAGGCGAAAATCCAGGAAGTCGCCCATGTCTGCAACCTGCAGTGCGAAAAGATCCAGTCGACCTGCAACGGCAAGAATATCGCGGGATGTTACCGGGCCGCCGCCTGCAAGTGCGAATGCAAGGCCGGTCAGGATCCGATGAATGCGCTGGTCGCATCGTGGAAGCAATGCGCGAAGAACAATCTGGCGAGGGCGCTGGAAATGGAGTCGAAGCCGAAATGACCGGTTGGATAATTTAATCCAAACCAGTACAATCATGCAAATTTGATCGACGAGGAAAAAGAATGAGCAACATCATCAGCCAGTACCGGATCGAAAAACCGCCCTATTACCGTCCGGTTGCGGACGAAGTCGAACTGTATGAGGCGGCCTATTCGGTGAGGATGCCGATGATGCTGAAAGGGCCGACCGGGTGCGGCAAGACCCGCTTCGTCGAATACATGGCCTGGAAGCTGGGCAAGCCCCTCATCACCGTGGCCTGCAACGAGGACATGACCGCATCCGACCTCGTAGGACGATTTTTGCTCGACGCGACCGGCACAAGATGGCAGGACGGTCCGCTCGCCATCGCTGCAAGACACGGCGCGATCTGCTATCTCGACGAAGTGGTGGAGGCGAGGCAGGATACCACCGTGGTGATCCACCCGCTCACCGACAATCGTCGCGTGCTTCCCCTGGAGAAAAAAGGGGAACTCGTGCATGCCCATCCCGATTTCCAGTTGGTGATTTCCTACAATCCGGGCTACCAGAGCCTCATGAAGGATCTCAAGCAGTCCACCAAGCAGCGTTTCGGGGCGCTCGATTTCAGCTACCCCGCGCATGAAATCGAATCCGAGATCGTATCCCACGAGACCGGGGTTTCCATGCAAATCTCGGAAAAGCTGGTTTCGATCGCCGAACGCGCAAGAAACCTCAAGGGGCATGGTCTCGACGAAGGAATCTCGACCCGCATGCTGGTCTATGCCGGAAACCTCATCCACCGCGGTGTCGAAGCGAAGAATGCCTGCCGGGTTGCGCTCGTCCGTCCCATCACGGACGATCCGGACATGAGGGACGCGCTGGACGCGGCTGTTTCGACCTATTTCTGAAATGACGCTGACTTCCAGGGTCGACGGTTTTTCCAGGAGCTTCTTCGCACTGATCGGTTTTTCCCCGAAGCAGGTCGCACCGGAAGAATTGCAGGGCACGCTCTTCACCGACGTGCAGCGCAGGATCGGGATGTACCTGCGCGCGCTCTGGGCCCAGGATTTCGTGATGAAGCCCACTTCCCGAGCCTATGAGAACCGGGAGGGATACAAGCCTTACGTCGAGGATTCGCTCATCCATCTTCCGGATGCGTACCAGGATATCGGATCCGTTTCCGGCCTGGACCTTTACCGGGCCGCTGCCGCCCATGCCGCCGCGCATCTCGTCCACACGAAAACCTCCTTTCCGGTCGGCAAGCTCGACAACTGGCAGATCGCCGTGGTGTCCCTGATCGAGGATGCAAGGGTCGAAGCGCTTGCCATGCGCGAATTTCCCGGATTGAAGGCGCTCTGGTCCGCACAGCATGATGCCGATCCGGGCAGAAAATCCTGCGCCGCGGATTATCTGGACCGACTTGCCCGTGCGCTGCTCGACGAAGGATACTCGGACGCCGATCCCTGGATTTCGAAGGGAAGGGCGCTTTTCTCGGGGATGGACACCGGATCCCGGCAAAGCTCCATGGAAGTCGGCCTGCAGCTCGCAAAATCCTACCGGGGTCCCGCCTATAACGTGAGGACGGATCTTCCCGGCGCCCCGTACCGAGACGACAACCGCATGCTCTGGGAAGGAGCGAAATATTCCTTCAGCAACCTGTCCAAAAAGGCGAAAAAGCAGAGGCTGAAGAAATATGCGAGCTTTTTCGGCATGACCAACGATGTGGCGATCGAATCCGAAGGAAAGGAAACCAGGGAGCTTTCCCTGATCGCGGCGATCTTCAATTTCAAGCTCAACGTGGGGGCGGGAAGCGAAATCGATACCCGCGACCTGATTTCCGAGCCTTATCACTATCCCGAATGGGATTGCCTGAAGCAGATCGAGCGGGAATCCTGGGTGACTTTGCGGGAAAAGCGCCCGAGGCCGGGCAATCTCGCGCTCATCCTGGAAATCATCGAGCGCCGCAAGCGCCTCATCGCCAGGATGAAATACCTGCTCGATGCGATCCAGCCGGAAGGGGTGCAGCGCATCAGGAAGCTCGAGGACGGTGACGACATCGATATCAATGCGGTGATCCGGGCGCACATCGATTTCAGGCTTGGCATCCAGCCCGACAACCGCATCATGATGAGCTCGGTGAAAAAGACCCGGGACATTTCCGTGCTGGTCCTGCTCGACCTTTCCAAATCGACCACCCAGCGCGTTCCCGGCCAGCCCCACACCATCCTCGAACTCACCCGGGAAGCCTGCGTGTTGCTCGCGGACGCCATCCAGAAGGTGGGGGATCCTTTCGCCATCCACGGCTTCTGCTCCGACAGCCGCCATCACGTCGAATACCACCGTTTCAAGGATTTCGACCAGCCCTATGACGACGATGCCAAGGCAAGGCTCGCAGGAATGAGCGGCCAGCTTTCCACCCGGATGGGGGCGGCGATCCGCCATGCATCCCATTACCTCAACCAGCAGAAGAGCGCGAAAAAGCTGCTTCTGGTGATCACCGACGGAGAACCTTCCGACGTCGACGTGCGGGAAAGGAAATACCTGCATCTGGATGCGAAAAAATCGGTCGAGGAGGCGGGAAGGAGCGGCATCCTCACCTACTGCATGAGCCTCGATCCCGGGGCGGACCAGTATGTCTCGAGGATTTTCGGTCAGAGGAATTTCATGGTGGTCGATCATGTGGAAAGGCTTCCGGAAAAGCTTCCCATTCTCTACGCAGGCCTGACACGCTGAGAACAATTCCTTTTTTCCTGACAAGATACTGAAAAATCTGGATTCATTCCAGGTTTTCGGTTCGCGCCATCCTGTTTTTTGTACTATATTGGGTAATCATTTTGCCCGACAGATGGACATGCGCGAGCTTGCAGGGGATGAATCGCAGTGGTATGCGGTTGCCATGGAAAAACTGGTCGAAGTGGTCCAGGAACTTTCCATGGCGCGAGATCTTGCCAACGTGATGGATATCGTTCGCCGTGCGGCCCGCAATCTCACCGGCGCGGATGGGGCGACTTTCGTGCTGCGCGAAGGCGATCAATGCTTCTATGCCGAGGAAGACGCCATCGCCCCGCTGTGGAAGGGGCTGAGATTCCCGATGAGCGCCTGCATCAGCGGCTGGGCCATGCTCAACAGGCGCCCGGCCGTCATCGAGGACATCTATGCGGACTCCAGGATCCCCGCGAACGCCTACCGGCCGACCTTCGTGAAAAGCCTCGCCATGGTGCCGATCCGCACCCTTTCTCCGGTCGGTGCGATCGGAACCTACTGGGCGAAGATGCGCAAACCGAAGGAAGCGGAGGTGCGCCTGCTCCAGGCCCTTGCCGATTCCACTTCGCTTGCCATGGAGAATGTGCGCGTCTACGGGGAACTCGAGCAGCGTGTGAGGCTGCGCACTTCCGAACTTTCCGCCATTCTCGACAATGTGCAGGTCGGCGTGGCCTTTTCGGTGGGAGGGAAGATCGCTCTCGCCAACCCGAAATCCGCCGAACTGTTCGGATATGGAAGCGATCTCGACCTCCATGACATGCCGCTTTCCAAACTGTTTCGCTCCCCCGATGAGGGGGATTTCGATGCCGGCAGGGAAATCCTTTCGCAGGAGGGAACCCTGGAAGCCGAAAAGAGGCTGCTGAGGCATGACGATTCCCCTTTTTGGGGAAGGCTGCTCGCTAAGCGGCTCGACCCCTCCATTCATCCGGACGGCGAGATCTGGGTGATCGAGGACACGAGCGATTCCAAAGCCAGGGAAGCTGCCCTCACCGAACTCAGGATGGCAGCGGAGGAAGCCACGAGATTCAAGAGCGAATTCCTGGCCAGCATGAGCCATGAACTCAGGACCCCGCTCAATGCGATCATCGGGTTTTCCGAAGTGCTGAAGGACGGCATGGTCGGGGAACTCGGGGAAAAGCAGAAGGAATACATCGGAGACATCTTCGAGAGCGGTCTGCATCTGCTCTCTCTCATCAACGACGTGCTCGACCTGTCCAAGATCGAGGCGGGCAAGATGGTGCTGGAGGACGAACCCACCGAGGTTTCCATGCTGCTCGGCAACTGCCTCTCCATTGTCAAGGAAAGGGCGATGGCCCACAGGATCTCCCTGAGATCGGATCTTTCCGATGACCTGGGGGTTGCCTGGATCGATCCGAGGAAATGCAAGCAGATCGTCTACAATCTGCTCTCCAATGCGGTCAAGTTCACTCCGGAAGGAGGAACGGTCACGCTTTCTGCCGGAATCATCCCCCGCTCCGAGGCGAAAATCCTGGCAGAAAACATGACAAAGGTTTGCAGGGGATTCGAGGAGATCGATTCCGAATCCATCCTGCAGATCTCGGTGAAAGACACCGGAATCGGCATTCCTGAAGACGAAATGGCCCGGCTTTTCCAGCCTTTCGTGCAGATCGACAGCTCTCTTTCGAAGCAATTCGAGGGAACCGGGCTGGGTCTTGCCCTCGTGAAGAAGCTTGCGATCCTGCACGGGGGATCGGCGGGATTGGAAAGCCGCGTGGGGGAAGGAAGCACCTTCACGGTATGGCTTCCCCATGTTCGTCGCGCGAACGGAGAGGATTCGTCCCGGGAAACGGAAACGATGATGGGGGGGACCGTCCTGCTGGTGGAGGACGACAATCGGGCTGCGGATCTGATGAGGCTGCAGCTCGAAATGAACGGTTGCGCGGTGATGCGTGCATCCTCCGCCGAAGCCGCGTTCTCCCTGCTCGGAGAGTCTCTGCCCGATCTCGTCGTCCTGGACCTGCTCCTTCCCGGAATGGACGGATGGGAATTCCTTTCCAGGCTGAAGTCGGAACCGGGGCTTTCGAAGATTCCGGTGGTGATTTCTTCCATCGTGGCCGAAAACGCCCGGGGAATTGCGCTCGGCGCTTCCGTGGTGCTGCAAAAGCCGGTCACGATGGGCGATCTCTCCGGTGCGCTTTCCCATCTCGGTCTGCCCGGCCATTCCGGCCTGACCATACTTGTGGTGGACGATGATCCGAAGGCGCTGGAAATTGCCTCCTCCAGCCTCGAGCAGGAAGGATTTTCCGTGATGAGGGCGCATGGCGGGAGCGAGGCGATCGGGATTGCCCGTGAACATCTTCCCGATCTGGTCGTTCTGGATCTCATGATGCCGGAAATGAGCGGGTTCGAGGTTGCCGAAAAATTGAAGGAGGATGAGAGGACTGCGAAGCTCCCCATCATGGTCCTGACCGCGAAGGATTTGAGCGAGGAGGAAAGGCGCGTTCTGGACGGGCAGGTCAGGAAAATCATGGAAAAATCGAAATTTGACCGGGCTGGCTTCCTTCGCGAAGTGAAGCGGGCCATGGGCAGGTGGGAGGCGGGGGCATGGCAACCATCCTGATCGTGGAAGACAATCCACAGAACATGAAGCTGGAAACTTTCCTGCTCGAATCGGGTGGCCACACCATTTTTCAGGCGAACGATGCGGATTCCGGCCTGCAACTTGCCGTTTCGAACCGTCCTGATCTGGTGCTGATGGACATCCAGCTTCCAGGAATGGACGGGCTGGAAGCGGCGCGCAGATTGAAGGCGGACCCCCTCACTGCGGACATCGTGATTTATGCCCTGACCGCCTTCGCCATGAAGGGGGACGAGGAAAGGATTCGGGAGGCGGGATGCGACGGTTACATTTCCAAGCCGATCCGTCACCGCGAGTTTCTGGATACCGTGAACCGTGCACTGGAGGGGGGGACATGAAGTTCCAGCGCAAAACCATCCTGGTCGTCGACGACGATGCGATGAACAGGGAATATCTCGATGCGCTCCTCAAGTCGGAGGGATATCACGTCTTGCAGTCATCCGGCGGAAAGGAGTCGCTGGAGGTCGCCGGAACGCATTGCCCGGATCTCATCCTGCTCGATGCAATGATGCCGGGAATGGACGGATTCCAGGTCACGAAAAGCCTCAAGCAGGAGGAGTCCACCCGGCACATTCCCGTCATCATGATCACATCGCTCACGGACCGGGATTCCAAGCTCTTCGCCCTCAATTGCGGGGTCGAGGAATTTCTCACCAAACCCATCGATCGATCGGAATTGTGGGTCAGGGTCAGGAATCTGCTCAGGATCAAGGAATACGGGGATTTCCTTTCCGAGTACAACAAAATACTCGAAGATCAGGTTAGACAGAGAAGCGAACAGCTCATGGCGAGCCATTTCGACACCATCTATACCATCATGAGGGCCGCTGAATTCCGCGACGAAGAAACCGGTTCCCATATCAAACGCATCAGCCATTATTCCCGGGAAATCGCCGCAAAGATGGGAATGGAGGCGCAATTCGTCGACACCATCTACCATGCGAGTCCGCTTCACGATGTCGGCAAGATCGGTGTTCCCGACCATATCCTGCTGAAGCCGGGCAGGCATGATCCTCGGGAATGGCAGATCATGATGAAGCATACCACGCTCGGCGCGAGCATCCTGGGTATGGGCAGGGGGGCTTCCCCCTATACCAGAATGGGGGCTGAAATCGCGCTCAACCACCACGAGAAATGGAACGGCAAGGGCTATCCCAACGGAATCTGCGGAGAGGAGATTCCGATTTCCGCAAGGATCATGGCGATTTGCGACGTGTACGATGCGCTGCGCAGCAGGAGACCGTACAAGCCCGCCTTTGCGCACCGGCAGGCGGTTTCCATCATCATGGAAGGGGACAGTCGCACTTCTCCGGAAGATTTCGATCCGCAGGTGCTGGACACTTTCGGAAAATGCCTGTCCGCCTTCGAGGAAATCTTCGAGTCCCACGCGGACTGATCTTTGCGCAAAATCGCTTCCGCCTTACAATCACTCCTTGTCGACGCGAAAGGAGAGGGCATGAAAACAGGATTCATCGGACTCGGCAGGATGGGCTCCGGAATGGCAGCACGTCTTTGCCATGCGGGGCACGAAGTGACCGTATTCAACCGCTCTGCGGAAAAGGCCGTGCCGCTCGCAGCAATCGGGGCGAAGGTCGCGAAACGGATCGCCGAGGTTTCGGATTGCGAAGCATTGTTCACCATGCTTGCAGACGATGCCGCAGCGGAGCAGGTTGTCTTCGGGAAGGGTGGGGTCCTCGAATCTCTTCCTCAAGGCGCCATCCATGTTTCCTGCAGCACCATCAGCGTGGAATTTTCTGCAAGGCTTTCCGCGGCGCACCGGGAAGCCGGCCAGGGATATGTTTCCCTTCCGGTATTCGGCAGGCCGGATGCAGCCGCTTCCGGCAGGCTTTATCTGGTGGCGGGAGGTAAACAGGATCAGGTCGAAAAAATCAGGCCCCTGCTCGAAGTTCTGGGCCAGAAAACCTTCCATGTGGCCGATTCTCCCGAGTCCGCCAATCTCGTCAAGCTCTCCGGGAATTTCCTCATCGCCAGCGTGATCGAGTCCCTGGGCGAGGCTTTTGCGCTGGTGGAAAAGGGAGGGGTGGACAGGAAAATGTACCTGGAGCTCCTGACTTCCAGCCTGTTCGATCTCCCCGTATACAAAAATTACGGCAGGATGATCGCGGAGAGGCAGTTCGATCCGGCAGGTTTTGCAGCCAGACTGGGTCGCAAGGATATCCGGCTGTTGCTGGGCGCTGCGGAGGATCTGAAGGTCCCCCTTCCCTTCGCGGGCATCCTGCGCGACCGTTTCCTGGAACTGGCCGCGCAAGGCGGGGACGACCGGGACTGGTCCGCGATCGGCGGCCTGGCTGCGAGAGATGCGGCGCTGGATTCCTGACGATCTGCTAAAATTCCGGAATCACATTAACCACGAGAGCATCATGGACATTTATTCCCAGTGGTTCATCGCGCTGGTCGCAGTGCTCCTGTTTCTCGTCGAGACGCTGTGGCCGAACCACAGGAGCGGCTTCGACAGGAAATGGCTGCTGCGCGCTGCATTTCTCGCCCTGGCCGGGGTATCGCTAGAGACGGCATTCGGGAATTTCCTCGACCCATGGCTGAAGGAGGTGCATCTCCTTCCTGCCGTCAGTCGCGCGCTTTCTTCCTGGCCCGCTGTCCTTTCCGGCCTGCTCGGATATTACTTCGTTTCCTTCCTGGTGTACTGGTGGCACAGGCTGCGGCATTCCAGCAATTTCTGCTGGAGGGCTTTCCACCAGATTCATCACAGCCCTGCCCGGATCGAGGTGCTGACGACCTTCTACGGGCATCCTGCCGATTTCGTCGCCAATGCGGCGATCGTCAGCCTGGTTTCCTTCGTGTTTCTCGGCTTGTCTCCCCTGGCAGCGGGATGGTGTCTGTTCTGGGTCGGAATTTTCGACACATGGGAGCATACCAATGTCAAAACACCGGTCTGGCTCGGCTATCTCATCGTCCGCCCTGAAATGCACCGGGTTCACCACGAATACGGCAAGCATGCGAAGAATTACGGGATCCCGATCTGGGACATGCTGTTCGGAACTTTCGAGAATTCCACGAGAAATGTGATGCGCTGCGGTTTCGACGAGAGCCAGGAGCTGCGCCTGCTGGAAATGCTCGGCGCGAAGGACGTTCACGAAAGCTGATTTTCCCGGGCAAGCGGGACGGTGAAATGGAAGGCGG
Source organism: Pseudomonadota bacterium (assembly GCA_021848705.1). Classification (GTDB taxonomy): domain Bacteria; phylum Pseudomonadota; class Gammaproteobacteria; order Burkholderiales; family JABEVD01; genus JABEVD01. The sequence goes on along the minus strand of JAJZTT010000017.1, from coordinate 7,567 downwards.
CGCCCATTCCCGCGTCCGCCCAGAGCTGCCCTCCCTGTGCCTCGATCAGGAGGCGGCTGATGGAAAGACCCACGCCGATTCCCCGCGCCCTGGAGGTGTAGAAGGGCTCGAAGATCCTCCTGATTTCCTCTTCGTTCAGTCCCGGGCCGTTGTCGATCACGGAAACCTGCGCCATATCTTCCCTTTTTCTGATCTGCAGGAAAACAGAAGGCGATTTCGTTCCGGAGGACTCCATCGCTTCGACGCTGTTGTTCAACAGGTTGACGAGCACTTTCTGGATGCGGATGCGGTTGACCTGCACCGGCGGAAGCCTTTCTTCCGGATCGACCGAGGTCTTGAATTCCAGGTGATTGTTCGATTTCACCAGGGTGATGGCGCTCAGGATTTCCTGGTGGATGTCCAGATTCTCGACCGGAGGGGTTTGGTCGTTGAGGAAATTGAGCATCTCCCGGATCGACGAGCCTGCACGCTGCGCCTGCACCGCGCATGAATCCAGGACATGGAACAGCTTTTTGTCCTCCAGTTTTCCTGATTCGAGCATCCTCAGCGCCGCCTCGCAGTAGGTGGCGATGGCGAAAAGGGGCTGGTTGAGCTCGTGGGCGATTGCGGATGCGGTATGGGTGGCGAGCTGCATGTTGTGCAGTTCCTGCAGTTTCCTTTTCCTTTCCAGCAGCTCCCTTTCGAAATGCTTCATTTCCGTGATGTCTTCCTGGATGGTGACATGGATCGTCTCTTCCCCCATGCGGATGCGCTGCACTTGTGCGCGGGTATGGAAGCGGGTGCCGTCCTTCTTCCGGTTGATGACTTCACCGTTCCAGGAATCCGTTTCCTGTAAAGCAGAAAAAACCCCGGAGACGAACTGCTCGTTTTCAACTTCATCCAGATCGTTGAGGACAAGGGCAGGCTTTCCGGCGAGTTCCCCGGGAGGATAGCCGAACATCGCATCGAAAGCGGCATTGGTGAAAAGGATGATCCCCTTCTCGTCCATGTAGCACACTCCCCGATCGATGTGACTCAGCACATGGGACTGGCATCGCATCGCCTTTTCATCCTGCCTGCGTCTGGTGATGTCCCGGCAGGCTCCGAAATAGTTTCCGTCGGGAAGCCGGACCGCGTTGATTTCCACGGGCAAAGTGCTCCCGTCCTTCCTCATCAACATCACTTCTCCGCCCACATGCCCTTCCTTCTGGCAGAGCTCGAAAAGGGAAATCGAGTGATCGACTTCTTCGGCAGGCGTGATGGCTGGAATGTCCATGGCAAGGAGTTCTTCCGCGGAATACCCCAGCATCTGTTCGGCGCGATGGTTGGCATAGACGAACCCGGCATGCTGGTTGGCGATCAGCACTGCGTCGGAAGCATGCTCCAGGATCAGCCTGTATTTTTCCTCGCTTTCCATCAGCCTGTTTCTGTGCTCGATCCTTTCCCGTGCCCTGGAGAGGCGATGGGAAATGTCCCTGGCGAGCTGTTCGAGCAGCCTGTTTTCTTCGGCCTGGAAAATGCCTTTTGCATCGCCGACGATGGTCAGCACCTGACCGGAATGGAGCAGGGGAAGTCGAATGGATTGCAGCGGAACCAGGGTCTTCCCGGCATCCGGAACAGGTCCCGGGATTTCTCCTTCCGGAAAATCGATCGAGGCGGAGAGGTATCCTCCCTGTTCGACGACGGTTGCGCAGAAATCCCGGATCAGGTCTTCCTCCGTTTCCGCCTCAAGGGCATTGCAGGCATTGATGGTGCGCAGCACCAGGTTGTTCCTGCCGAGCGCTGCGATCGCGCGATGATGTTCGGTCACATCCTTCAGCGTGAAAAGCAGGAATCCGTTCCCCCCTTCATCGTCCCGGATCGGCGCAAGGGAAATGTCCCAATAGGTTTCCCCCCTTTCAGGGTGATCCGGGAAGACGAAAGGAATGGTGCGAGCGCGATAGGGAATTCCGGTTTCCAGCACATTCCGGCAGATTTCAATGAACGGGGAAGGATACAGTTCGAAATGGTTGCGCCCCTCGAATTCGGAGAGGTCCCGCCCGCAGACATCCGCATAAGCCTGGTTGACCCGGACGAAATTGAAGTCGCGGTCGAGCACGACGATGCAGTCGTGGGCATACTGATGGATGAGTTCCAGCAGCTTCGCCTCCGGGGGAAGATGTTTCACCGGATCGGTTTTCATCTCCCTGTTCCGGTTATCGAACAGGCCGTGTTTGCAGTAATGGGAACTATTTCCATGATGCCCTCCGGACTCCATTTTGCACCAGAATCCGTGTCATGATCAAATTATTGGAACTTGTCTCAGCTTCGCACCGGGAGCGCTGCTTCCCTGCAGAAGAACTTTTCGAATTCTGCAGCCGGAAGGGGAGGGGAGTACAGGAAGCCCTGCGCGAAATCGCAGCCGAGGGACTTCAGCATTTCCAGTTGGGGAAGGTTTTCAACGCCTTCCGCGACCACCCGGAGGCCGATATGGTGGGCCATGGAAATGACGGCCTCGACGATGGCAGCTTCCCTTCCGTCCGACGCGATGGATGAGACGAAGGCTCGGTCGATCTTGAGGAAATCCACCTCGAAATTCCTGAGGTGGTCGAGCGAGGCGGATCCCGCCCCGAAATCCTCGACAGTGATTTCCATCCCGCTCCGGCGCAGTGAATCGACCAGTTCCTTCGCCTTTTCCGGATCCTTCGAAAGCGTGTCTTCCCTGATTTCCAGGGTGAGGCTTCCTGGAGGAAGGCCCAGCCTTTCGATCCATCCGCTCCACTGCCTTCCGATTTCGTCTGCTGAAAACAGCTTCCTGGGGGTGTTGATGCAAAGCGGAACGATCCTTCCATATTGCCCCTGCCAGCGCTTCAGGGTCGATGCGACTTCATGGAAAATCCATTCCCCGATTTCGGGCATGATCCCGAGCTCCTCGGAAAGGGGAACGAACCGGGCCGGCTCGATCATCCCGAGTGAAGGGTGATTCCAGCGCAGCAACGCTTCCGCCCTGAAAAGATGTCCGCTTGCAATGTGCATGATGGGCTGGTAATGGATGCGGAATTCGCCTTTTTCCTGCGCCATCCTCAGGTCGCGGCTGAAAGCGACCCTTTCCTCCGCCTTGCGCTTCATCGCTGCGGTGAAATATTCGAAAGCGTTTCCTCCTTTCGCCTTGGCCGCATACATCGCCAGATCCGCATTCTTGAGCAGGGTATCCGCATCGGTTGCGTCCAGCGGGTAGAAAGTCAGGCCGATGCTGGCAGTAACCTGTACGAGCTCCTGGCCGAGCAGGCAGGGCATCGAAACTTCGACGAGCATGTTCTTCACGATCCTGCCGAGCCTTGCCAGATCGTTCAGCTCCGGGATGATCACCGTGAATTCATCCCCCCCCATTCTTGCGATCGTGTCGGACGAGCGCAGCGGCTTTCCGATCCGTTCCGAAATTTCCATGATCAGGAGGTCCCCTGCATCATGACCCCAGGTATCGTTGATTTCGGTGAAATGATCGAGATCGATGAAGGCGAGCGCAAAAGGCAGGCCGCTTCGCTCGGATTGACGGATCGCATCGCGCAGCCTGTTCCGGAACATCCTGCGGTTGGGAAGATTGGTCAGGGTGTCGAAATTGGCCTGCAGCCAGATGATCTCGTCCTTTTTCTTTTTCTCGGTGATGTCCGAGAATTGCAGCACGTGGCGGTGGACCTTGCCTTCCGGAGTATGGACGATGCTGATGCTGGTCCAGTGGGCGAATACCTCTCCCCCCTTGCGGAGGCTCCACAGCTCTCCCTGCCAGTGTCCTTCTTTCTCGATCGAAGGCAGCAAGAAGCTCAGCGTTTCATGATCTGCAGTTTCAGAACGGAGCAGATTCGAACCGGTTCCGACCACTTCCTCGGGTTCATATCCGGTGATGCGGGTGAATGCGGGGTTGACGTCGATGATGCGGTTTTGCTCGTCGGTCACCACGATGGCTTCCCCGCTGGTCTGGAACACCAGGCTCGAAAGTTTCATCGATTCCTCGATGAGCTTCCTGCCGGTGATGTCGCTGGCATAGCCTGCCGTTCCGAGCACATTGCCGTCGTCGTCGACGATCGGCGTCTTGAAGGTTTCGGACCAGTATTTCCTTCCCTTGTCGAGCCCTTCCTCTTCGAGGTATTTGCGGCGCCTGGTATTCATCACTTCGAGATCGTCCTTGCGGTATTTTTCCGCGAGTTCGAGCGGCCAGACTTCATGATCGGTCTTGCCGATGAATCCGGATGGGGATTCGGTTCCGATGGTTCTCGCAAGCTGCCGGTTGATGGCGAGATAGCGCCCTTCCGTATCCTTCAGCCATACCATGTGCGGCATGTTGTCGAGGATCGAGGTGAAATGGGCATTGCGCTCACGAAGTTTTCGCTCCATGAGCTTGCGCTCGCTGATGTCCCGGGAAGAAGCGTAAATGAAACGCCTGCCGTCGATGGTCACGTTGACCGCATGGATCTCGACATCGATCAGGGTACCGTCCTTGCGGATGTGACAGGTATCGACGATTTTTCCGTTGTCCGGGATTTGGGAAACGAGCTGCGCGATGTCGGTTTCGGCGTCGAAACGCTTGTCCCACTCGCGCAGGTTCATGCCGACCATCTCTTGCGGGGCATAGCCCAGCATGCGGTAAAAGGAATCGGAGGCTTCGAGGAGGCAGCCTTTTTCGTCGAGAATGTGCAGTCCGTCTCCGGCAGTCCTGAACAGCAAGCGCGTCTTGGTGATTTCGCGTTCGAGTTCCTGTTCCGCTCGCCTTCTTTCCGTGATGTCGTGGATGATGAGATATTGGAGTTTGCGCTCTCCGAGGAAGAGCGTGCCGGCATGCACTTCCACATCCCGGGTTTCCCCGCTGGCGAGGCGGTTGTTCAAAAGAAGGCAGCCTTCCCCTTCCGCTTGTGAAAGCGTTTTCCTGAACGAGTCGGGGAGCAGGAGATGGATTTGGCCCATGTCCATTTCCCGCAGCGCCTCACGAGTGTAGCCGTAATAACTGCAGGCGGCAGCATTGACGTCGACGATGCGGCCGGTTTCCGGGTCGGTGAGCAGCATGGGAATCCTGGCGCCATGGAAAAGCTTGCGGTAGCGCAAATCGCTCGCTGCCTTTTCCGCATCGGAGGCCAGCATCCTGGTGAGCATCCTGCTGGATTTTCTGGCCATGCTGTAGAGCGAAGCGGAATAGATCAGATACATGCTCACCACCGTGGTGATCACGCCGGGAGCCAGCTTGCCGGAGGAGATCTCGAAAACGAGCCGGGACAGGCACAACAGGGCGAGCGGAACGAAGTAGGCCTGGAATGCCGGAAAATAGGCATACCAGGAGACTGCGGAGCCGGCTATCATGCCCATCACGACCAGGAGCAGCAGGATCTGCTGGAGAGCCGCGCCGTGGGGGAAAAGCGCGGTCGGCAGGAGCCCCCAGGCGAGTCCCGAGAGCGCCGATCCGGTGATCGCGATCCTTTGCCACCAGAAAACCGGAACATTGGGGAAGCGGTCATATTCCCGAAGCAGGCAGAGCCGGAAGGCGGTGATTGCAAGGATGGAAGATACCCAGGCAATCAGCATGCCCCTGGATACGGAATTCCAGAGGAAGGAGGCGGTGAGCAGGGAAATGGCGACGTTGACGGCGAGCACGTTGCGGACGCGCGAAAAGAAAGCGGCGATTTTCGCTTCCTCAATCCGTTGCATCCCTGCTAAAGCCATATCCGCCCTCGATCGATCAACTCGTGCCCGCCATCTCCATTCTATGGCAAGAACTGAATTTGTAAACTGGGTAAGAGCCCTCCGGTCAGATGCCGGAGGGCGGGGACATCACTTGCTCAGCTTGGCGAGGAGCTGTCTGATTTCGTTGCGGCGGCCTGCATCTGCGTCTGCGCGGCCTGGCCTGGGAGGCGCTGCGAGCGCCTTCTTCAGATGGGCGATGGCGCCGGCCTTGTCTCCCTGGATGGAAAGAAATTCTCCATAGAAATAGTTCTGGTCGATGCCGTTCGGATCGACCTTCAGGGCGCGTTCCAGATATTCGCGGGCCTTGCCGTAATCACCGAAGGAACCGAAGCGCGGGACCTTGTAATAGAGGCTGCCGAGCGAAGTGAGCGCCGATCCGTCCAGCGCATCCGGATTGATCCTGACCGCTTCGAGCAGGAGATCACGTGCGTCCTTGGCGGTGCCGCCAGCCGAGAAGATGCTCTGATATTTGGCCAGGGTGCTGGTGATGATGCCTTCCCAGATGAGCGGTTCGGCCTTGCCGGGATATTTTTCGGAAACCTGGTGCGCCTTGTTGCGCAGGGAATCGAAATAGTCTTCCTGGTTCCCTTCAGGCGTGCTGTAATAGCCCTTGGCCCATGCGTGCTGCAGCATGGCGATGTCGTCCATCATCGGATCGGCATGGGCGCCCGCTGCAAAGAGGAAGAGGAATACTGCGAAAAAGGAAACGAGTTTCTGCATGCTGGATTCTCCCGGCTATTTTGTTCCCGCGGCATATTCTCGGATTGCCGGGGTCTGTTTTCTGATGGATCCGTCCACGAGGGCCGGAAGGATGGCGTTGATTCTGACGAAGAGCGATTCCGGAAATCCGATGTACTGCTCGCTCCTGTCCTGTTCGATCGCGGACACGATGGCGGCCGCGACCACCTCCGGTTCATCCATGTTGACCTTCATGGCTTCGGACATGCGGCTCACCGCGCCGGCATTGATCGGTGTTTTGACATAGCGAGGACCGACATAGGTCACGCCGACGCCGGTTCCTTCCAGTTCCCGTCTCAATGCCTCGGAAAGCCCGCGGACCGCGAACTTGCTCGCCGAATAGCTGGCAAAACAGGGGAAGGCGATCGAGCCGTACACCGAGCCGACATTGACGATTCTTCCGGAGCCCTTTTTCAGCAGGTAGGGCAGGATCGAGTTGATGAGCAGCATCGGCGCGATGGTGTTCACCCTGAAAAGCCTTTCGATGCTCTCCGGGGTTTCTTCCTGGAACAGGCGGAAGCTCATGATGCCTGCGAGATTGACCAGGATGTCGATTCCTTCCTGAACCGCCAGTTCCGCAAGCTTCAGCGGGCCGGAAGGGTCCAGCAGATCGGCTTCCGCGATTTTCACCCTGGCGCCGGATGAATCGATTTTTGCCCTGATTTCCTCGAGTGATTCTGAAGTGCGGTCCGCCAGGAGAAGACTTGCCCCGGCCTTTGCCAACGCCTGGGCCAGCATGCTGCCGATCCCGCCCGCAGCCCCGGTGATGAGTATGTGTTTCCCATTGATATCCATTTGATCGACCTGTTCGTGGAACAAATGCCGCAAAGCGGCAACCGGATCCCCCGATCATATCCGCGCCGGATTGCAGGCAGGTTTCACGCCCTTCCGATCTTCGTTGCGAAGTATAGCCCAATCCGGTCGCACGAGTAAGGGAAAGACGGCCGGATGGAAAGTCATGGCGGGACTACGGATCATGGGATAGAATCCTTCGAGGATCGGGCGCTTCGAGAGGCGGTTCGGCCTCTGGCGGAGGGAAGAACCGCCATCTGTTTCGAACAGTTTCGGAAAAGGTATGACAACATGACAAACCTGTATCAAGGCCGTCCCGATCTGCAGACTTTGACCTCCTTCAGCGGAT
>JAJZTT010000166.1 GCA_021848705.1 Pseudomonadota bacterium | reverse complement strand
AGTGATACATCTCGAACCTCCTTTTGCTCATGGCGTCCCCCGGAAAAAATCCGCAAGGATAGCCGTTCATGGAAAGTTCGAGCACCCGAAGTGGCGCCATTACGGCGAAAAAGAAGTGGCTCCTTTATGCCGAAAAATCACTGGCGCCATTACGCCGAAAATCTGCTGGCTCCATTAGACCGAAAACGTTTTGGCTCCATTGAGGTGAAAAATGACACATGCAGCACGGCCTGGATTCGCAGTATTCCGGGAAGAAAAATCCCCTCCCTTTCACTCCCGAAAAGGTAAGCGAGGGTAAATCGCTTTACGGGCAATTCTGCGCTTCCTGCCACGGTCCGGAAGGCAGGGGAAACGGGGTGGCGGGAAAGAATCTCGATCCTCCGCCTGCGGATCTGTACAGATTGGTCGGAATGCCCATGAGGGTCTTAAGTGTCAAACCCTCATGCATACTCGGCGCCTCACGCACCCATTTTGCTTTAAGTTGTGCGGGAATTCATTCGTTCAAACATTATTGGGGAATTGTAAGCTTGTTGCAGCCGAAGTCAACGGCAAGCGTCTGATTGGAATGAGTATAAATTTTGGATTAAGCTGCGCAGGCAAGCCGGATTGGGCTGAGATGCGGAATGGTTCGCTTTGGCATAAAATGTATTTATTATGCATGAATCGCGGGGGCAACGATGAAGGAAAACCTGTACGAGAAGGTGGGCGGCAAGCCGATGCTCGACAAGGTGCACAGGATCTTCTACGACAAGGTTTATGCCCATCCCTGGCTCGGGAAATTTTTCGAGGGACATAACCAGGCTTCGATCGAGCATCGCCAGACCGCCTTCATGGCGCAGAAGATGGGCGGCGACCTGGACTACCTGGGCAAGGACCTGAAATTCGCCCACGAGACGATGTACATCACGCCGGAGCTTCTCGATTTGAGGAGCACCCTGCTCGACGAATCCATCCGGGAAGCCGGGGTTCCTGACGAACTTCGCGAGCGCTGGATGAGGATCGACAATGCTTTCGGAAAATCGCTCTTGAAACCTTCCCTGGAGTCCTTCCTTTCCCAATCCTGGCCCTACAAGAAACACATCGTCATCCGCGAACCCTGACTCCGCCCCGCCATTCATAAATTTGTCCCGAGTCGGTGTAAAATCATCCATCGACAAAACAAACCGGAAGGCATCCCATGACGATCAACCAGTCCACGGCCCGCGAAAAGGCGCAGATTCTTTCGGAAGCGCTTCCCTACATCCAGCGCTTTCACGGCAAGACCGTCGTGATCAAGTACGGCGGAAACGCGATGACCGAAGAATCCCTGAAGCACGGATTCGCCCGCGACGTGGTGCTCCTGAAGCTGGTCGGTATCAATCCGGTGGTGGTTCACGGGGGCGGCCCGCACATCAATGCGCTGCTCGCCAAGGTCGGGAAACAGAGCGAATTCATCCAGGGAATGAGGGTCACGGACCGCGAAACCATGGATGTCGTCGAAATGGTGCTGGGTGGCTCGGTCAACAAGGAGATCGCGAGTCTCATCAACCAGCACGGCGGCAAGGCGGTCGGGCTCACCGGCAAGGATGGGAGCTTCATCCGCGCGAAGAAGATGATGGTGAAGAGCCGGGAAAAGGAAGACGAATGGCTCGACATCGGCCAGGTAGGCGAAGTGGTGAGCATCGATCCGGGGCTCGTGTCCCTGCTCGATTCCGGGGATTTCATCCCGGTGATTGCGCCGATCGGGGTGGGCGAGAACGGCGAAGCCTACAACATCAATGCGGACCTCGTGGCGGGCAAGCTCGCAGAAACCCTGAAGGCTGAAAAGCTCATGCTGCTCACCAACACCAGCGGGGTGCTCGACAAGGAAGGGGGGGTGCTGACCGGGCTCGATGCTGCAAAGGTGGAAGAACTCATCGGGGACGGGACCATTTCCGGAGGGATGCTGCCCAAGGTGAATTGCGCACTCCAGGCGGTGAAGAACGGCGTGAAATCCTCCCACATCATCGACGGAAGGGTCGAGCATGCGGTGCTGCTGGAGATCATGACGGATCAGGGGGTCGGGACGCTCATCAAGGGAAGCTGATGATCTGGGTGTTCGATCTGGACAATACCCTGCACGACGCCACTCCGTACATCTTCCCGCAGATCAACCGGGGAATGACTTCCTATCTGGAGGAGCACCTCTGTCTTGGCAGGGAGGAGGCGGACCGCCTGAGACGCCATTACTGGGCTCGCTACGGGGCGACGCTGCAGGGGATGATCCGACATCATGGCACCAACCCGCAGCATTTTCTGGAACAGACCCACGATTTCCAGGATCTTTCTGCCCTGGTGGTGAGAAGCCCTGGATTGAGGAGCGCGCTGCGAATGATACGGGGCGAAAAGGTGGTTTTCACCAATGCGCCTCTTTCCTATGCGCGGGAAGTGTTGCAGATCCTCGGAATCGGCGATCTCTTCGGGGCGGTCTACAGTATCGAGCATTCGGGATTCAGGCCGAAGCCGGATCCTCATGGATTCAGAAGGATATTCAGGAAAGCGGGGATCGCGCCATCGAAGGCGGTCATGGTCGAGGATACGCTGGAGAACCTGAAGTCAGCCAAATCTCTGGGAATGAAGACGGTGTGGATTTCTTCTTCCGGGAAAAGGCCGTCCTTCGTGGATCTGATCGTGCCTTCGATCCGGGATCTGGCGAGAAGACAATACAAACTGAAGAAATAGAGGAAACCATGTCAGCAAGAACGGGCGACAGAAAACTGCAGATCCTGCAAACCCTTGCGCAGATGCTGGAAATGCCGAACGCGGAAAAGATCACCACCGCTGCTCTCGCGGCGAAGATCGGCGTGTCGGAAGCCGCACTCTACAGGCATTTCGCCAGCAAGGCGCAGATGTTCGAGGGACTCATCGAGTTCATAGAGCAGACCCTGTTCGGATTCATCAACAAGATTTCCTCGGAAGAAACCGGGGGGATGAAGCAGATCGAAGCCATCCTTTCCCTGCTGCTCGGATTCGCCAGCAAGAATCCCGGCATGACCCGAGTGCTGATCGGGGAGGCGCTGGTTCACGAAAACGAACGGCTGCAGGGCAGAATCAACCAGCTCCAGGACAGGCTGGAAGCGACGCTCAAGCAGTGTCTTCGTTTCGCGAGAAGCCAGGAAGAGATCGGGGAGATCGACGAGGCGATGGAAGCCAATCTCCTGATGTGCTTCGTCGTCGGAAGATGGCATCAGTATGCCAAAAGCGGTTTCAGGCGCGATCCGATGGAATTCTGGCCTGCGCAGTGGGTGCGGTTGTCGAAAAATCTGGAAATCGCGCAAGGTTGATCGAGCGCCCGGGAATTCCGACTATTTGAATGGCCATCGCCACGCTTCCTGCGGATTCTGTTCCATTCGATGATATCAGGGAATCTGGGCTGAATTCATCCTTCCGAGGATGATGCCCGTCTTTTTGGCGAGCCAGGCGGAATTGCGGTGGCGGTCGTAATATCTCGGATTCGGAACCATGGAGGCGAGGCGTGCGGCCTGGAAGGCCGTGAGGTGCGCTGCGTCTGTTCCAAAATAATGCCGTGCCGCTTCTTCCGCTCCGAATATTCCGTTTCCCCATTCAATGCTGTTGAGGTAGATCTCGAAAATCCTTCTTTTTCCCAGGACATGCTCCAGCATCACCGTGATGATGCCTTCCTCCCCTTTCCGGAGAAAGGAGCGCCTTCCGGAAAGAAACAGGTTTTTGGCGAGCTGCTGGGAAATGGTCGATCCTCCCGCAACCAGTTTCCCCTTTTTCAGGTCTTTTTCGTAGGCCTTGTGGATACCTTCCCAGTCGAATCCTTCGTGGTCGAGGAATTTCGCGTCCTCGGCTGCGATCAGCGCCCGCTTCAGGTTCGGGGAGATTTTCGAATAGGGAACCCAGGTGTGCAGGATCTGCGCATCCGGATCCGTCTTTTTCATCTCGTCTAGGCGCTCTTCCATGAACGCAGTCGAATCCGGAACGTGATTTTTCCAGTAGAGGAGATGGGCGAAAACCCAGGCCTGGTAGGCGAGAAAGATTGCGGCCGTGAGGGCGAAAATCCGCCCTGTCCAGGAGAGAATCTTTTTCAGCACGATCTCAGTTTTGCGATGACACTCCCCGTTTCGGGGCGCATTCCTCGCCAGATGGAGAAGGATTCGGCCGCCTGTTCGACCAGCATGCCGAGTCCGTCGGAGAGGTATTTCGCGCCGGCTGCTTCGGCGAACTTCAGAAATACGGTGGGCTCCTTCCCATACATCATGTCGTAGGCGAGCGATCCTTGCGCAAAAATTCCTTCCGGAAGAGGGGGGACTTCCTCCTTCAGGCTGCCGGAAGTCGCATTGATGACGAGATCGAAAGCCTGTCCTTCGAGTTCGTCGTATCCCCCCGCTCCGATGCCGAATCTTTCGGCAAGGGGTTTTGCCTTTTCCACTGTCCGGTTCGCGATGAAGATTCCGGCTGGTTCCTCGTCGAGAAGGGGGCGGATCACGCCTCTGGCTGCGCCGCCCGCGCCCATCAACAGGATTCTGCTTCCCCGGATGGAAAAACCAAGATTCGACCCGATGTCCCGGACCAGTCCTGCTCCGTCGGTGTTGTCGCCATAGATGCCGTCATCCCGAAAACTGAGCGTGTTGACCGATTCAGCATCCTTCGCCCGGACGGTGAGGAAGGTCGAAAGTTTCCAGGCTTCGAGCTTGAACGGGACGGTGACATTGCAGCCCTTGTACCCCTCCTTTCGCAATCTCGCGACGGTTTCAATGAATCCGTCGAGCGGCGCGAGGATCCTGGCATATTGCATATCCTGACCGCGCTGCTTTGCGAATTCGGCATGGATGAGAGGGGACTTGCTGTGTGCAATCGGATTCCCGATCACCGCGTAATGGTCGGTCATTTGCTCACCATTTCGTTGGATGTGGTGAAAAACCAGGTCCTGTAGATGCAAAGGATGTCGGTGTCCTTCCGGATGTTGCCGGGAAGCGGGGAATAAGGGGCTGCGAGCCTTGCGATGCGGACTGCTGCATCGTCCAGAACGGGCTGCCCGGAACTGCGGACGATCTGCACCCGGTCTAGCGATCCGTCTGAGCGGATGCATACGTTCATGAGCAAGTGGCCGAAAATTTTCTTGCGCTTCGCTTCCTCGGGGAAATTCAGGCTGCCGATCCGCTCGACCTTGACCCTCCAGTCTTCCACGTAGCGCGCGAAACGGTATTCGGTGGTGGAAGGCGAGACGTCGGTTTCCTTTGGAATTTTCTGGTATGCGTCCATCTCGCTGTCGATCTGGGCTTCCAGCTTGGCGATCTCGATGCTTTTTTTCACGAGATCCTCGGTGTCGGCGATCTGCTTCGAACTTTGCACCGAAGGCGAATCGTTTTCCTTGATCGCGGTGAGGAGGCGGCGGGATTCCTGTTCGAGCTGCGCGATCCGGTCGCGCTTCAATGTGATTTCATCCGCCTTCCGGTCCTCGTTGTATTCGGGCGGGAGGGGGGAGCGGACCCGCCGGTTCTGTTCGGTGTTCCCACCGCCTGCAAGGTTTGCCTGCGCGAGCGCATCGGCATGCTTCGACTTTGCCGCCGATTTGGTGTTGACCAGGATGATTTCGAGGGGAGGGGAAGCGTTCTTGAAAATATTCCCTTTCGGCATGGCGAAGACGATGCCGAAAAGGAGAAATGCATGGATCAGGGCGGAAGCCAGGGAGGAAATCCCGAATCTCGCCGAACCCGAAAGCATGATCATGCCCTCTCCAGGAATTTCGCGTGGAAGTCGAGTTCGAACAGATCGATGTCATGGATGGAGAGTCTGACCCTGG
>JAJZTT010000016.1 GCA_021848705.1 Pseudomonadota bacterium | reverse complement strand
GCATCCCCGTTTTCGGGCAAGGATGCGGACCAGAAGGGGGGAGTGTCGGTCGACTGGAATACGACCGGCTCGGCCCGGAGCGATGCCGAAAACAGAAACAGGAAAAAGGCCGGCCATCGCGTCATTTCCACCCCGGATTCAGGCCTTTCAGTTTCAGCTCGAAGTTTTCCGGCAACCTGCCGTGGTGCTTTTCCACGATCTTCCGGTATTTCCCGTTTTTCAGGATTGCCTGAAGTCCCGAATTGAAAGCGCGATAGAGCTCGTCTGCGCGCCTGCCTTCCCTCGAGAAGATCAGAAGCTCGGCCTCCCCTTCCTTCCCCCGCAGATAGAAGACCACCGTACGGTAATTCCCCTTGACCGGAATGTCGTCCTGCAGGCCGACGAGGGAAGGGGAGTCCCCGCTCGATAGCGCATATCTGGCGAGCTGCCTGGATGGCATCACGTCGAGAACCGGAGTCAGCCCCTTTTCGGCGAAAGCCGCCATGACGAGTTCGGTGAGCATTTCGACGTCCCGCCCGGAGCCGGACGAAGAATAGGCTGCGATGTCGTCTTTTTTCTCCACCCCGAACATCTGCGCGGAGATTCTGGGCGCAGTGGCTCCGGCTGCGAAGGATGAAAGAAGAAAGAGCAGCGGGATTGCCCTGAAGATCGAAAATCCTTTCATGATATCTCCCTCTTTCAGTCCGCAATGCTTGCAAAGGACATCACCATGAGCCTGTCCCACAATTCGAAATGATGACTGAAAGGCGTGGTCTGGGAAAGGAAGATGGTGATTTTCTGTTCCTTCGGATCCACGCTGAAGCGGGTGGAGAAGATTCCGGCCCATTCGAAAACGCCCACGTCGCCGCTGTCGACGTAATGCGAACGATCCGCCTGGATGGCAACCCCGAGGCCGAATTTCCATCCCTTGTCGTGCAAGGTGGTGGCGTAGAGATCGCCGATCTGGTTGGTCGCAGTCATGAGCTCCACCGTCTTGCGGCTCAAAATGCGCACTCCGTCCAGCTCCCCGTTGTTGAGCAGCATCTGGGCGAAGCGAAAATAGTCTTCAGCGCTGCTGATCGCACCGCATCCTCCGGAAAAGAAGGTTCTCGGCCCCTTGTAGGGATAGCTCGGGGAATACTCATATTTTCCTTCATGATGGATTCCGTCGGAAACCTTCTCCAGCTTGCCACGCCAGTCCGTGCTCCATACCGCAGAGAGCCTTTCCCGCTTGGAATCCGGAATGAAGAAATAGGTATCCTTCATTTTGAGCGGATCGAATATGTTTTTCCGCATGTATTCGTCCAGCCGCATTCCCGAGACGATCTCGACGACATCCCCGAGCACGTCGGCCGCCATTCCGTACTCGAACGCCTCACCCGGCTGCCTCGCCAGGGGAAGCTTCGCGAGACGCTTCACCATATCGCCGATCGTACCGGGGGTCTCGTAAAGGCCGCTGCTGATTCCGGCATCCTGGTAGAGGGAATACATTTCCTGATACAGCCTGTCCTTCGGGAACCATTCGGCATCGAACCCGTAAGGTAGCCCGGCCGTGTGCGTGAGCAGATCCTTGATGGTGATGTCTCTTTTGGCCGGGACCAGCTTGAAGGGGGGATCGGATCCTTCCGGTAGCATCTCGATCACTTTCGGATGAGAAAATTCCGGAATGAATTTCGCAACCGGATCGGAAAGCAACAGTTTCCCTTGTTCGTAGAGCTGCAAGATGGCAACGCTCACCAGAGGTTTGGTCATCGATGCGATCCTGAACAGGGTGTCGCGCTGCATCGGCCTGCCGACATCGGCCAGTCCGAAAGGCTTGAAATAGGCGATCTTTCCGTGCCTTGATATCAGCACCACTGCGCCTGCGATCTTCCTCTCCCGGACATGGCTTTCGATGAGCCCGTCTATCCTTTCCAGCCTGGCGCTCGACAATCCAACCGATTCCGGCTTGACGATGTCTTGCGCCAGAGAAAGGTTGGCGAAGAGAAACAGCAGCAGAAACAATTTCCTCATGGCCCGCCCCTTTTCGCACCCTTGTCTTCGAGTATAGACCCCCAAAAAAAATGGGCCATTGACCTTTGCTCAGGTCGGCACTAAAATCATTGACAAGTCAATCATTGACAAGGCAACCATGAGGGGATTCAGGGAAAGGCTGTTCGCCATGCTCGGGCTCTGCTTCGTGCTGGTGATGGTTGCGCTCGACCAGACCGTGATCGGTACCGCCCTTCCGACAGTGGTCGCGGAACTGAACGGATTCGGCCTGTACGCCTGGGTGGGAACCGCCTACCTGCTCACCTCCGTCATCACCGTGCCCATTTTCGGCAAGCTGGGAGACGAGCATGGCCGGAAGCCTTTCGTGCTCGCGGCGATCCTTCTATTCACTGCGGCCTCGATGCTGTGCGGCATCTCGATGTCGATGCTACAGCTGGTGTTTTCCCGCGCGCTTCAGGGAATCGGGGGGGGCATGCTGGTGATCGCATCCTTCGCGAGCGTCCCTGATCTGTTTCCGGACCCGAAGGAAAGGTTGCGCTGGCAGGTTCTCTTCAGCACCGCTTTCGGCCTCGCCAATGCGGTCGGTCCATCGCTCGGCGGCTACCTCACGCAATATTTCGGTTGGCGTTCAGTGTTCTTCGTGAATCTCCCGGTCGGGATGCTGAGCCTGTTCTTCGTCTGGAAATATCTTCCGAGGATCCGTCATTCCGAGCAACCCCCTTCTCCGCTCGACTGGGCCGGAGCCGGGCTGATCGCCCTCACACTGACTTCCCTGCAGCTTTTCGTCGAATGGCTCCCTGAAAACCGCCCCGGATCCTGGCTGGCCGCGACCGCCTTCGTCGGCCTAACTTCCCTTTTCATGCTGCTGTGGTGGGAATCGAAATGCGAAAACCCGGTGCTTCCTCTTGCCATGTTCAGGAGAAGGGAACTCGCGCCTCTATTTTCCCTTTCGCTCATGATGGGATTTTGCATGTTCTCCGTGATGTACTATGCGCCGCTCATGCTGCAGGGGGGATTCGGCCTTCCTCCCGACCGCGCGGGACTTCTCGTCACGCCGCTCGCGGTTTCGATCACGGTGGGGAGCATCATCAACGGCAGGATCGTGACCAGGATTTCGGTTCCGAACAGGATGCTTTTTGCAGGGCTCGCTCTTTTCGGCACTGCGACATTCGGGCTCGCCCACCTGGAGCCACAAACCGCCCATCCGCTCATCGCCGCGACCATGATGACGGCCGGGCTCGGAATCGGCATGCTGATGCCAAATCTCACCCTTTTCGTTCAGGGAAACGCGCATCGATCGCAACTCGGAGTGGCGACCGCGATGCTCCAGTCGACCAGGATGATCGGCGGGATGCTCGGCACGGCCATCGTCGGCACGCTGGTTTCGCATCGCTATACCTCCGAAATGCTTGCGATCCGGAACTGGGGGAAACGGCTATCCGATCCTCAGATCCTGGTGAACCATCGGCTCGCATCCAAATTCGCATTCGAAGCGGGCAACAACGCTGCAGGGCTCATGAATCGCGCCAGGTTTTCCATGGTTTCGGCCATCCATCACGGCTTCTGGCTGGTTGCCGCGGTCCTGTTTCTGGCGTTCTGGGTGACCATCCTGCTCCCCCCCATCCACCTCGGGAACCGGCATGAACGATCGTGAAAGAACCTTGCTCCAGCAACTGGGTAGAACCTTCCGCGCCATGCATTCCGCATTCGAAACCGAGGTGGGGATCCCGCTGCCGAGATGGAGGATACTCCAGTTCCTGTCTGATCGCCCTTTTGCCACGCAAAAGGAAATCTCGTTCGCGCTTTCGATGGATCCCGGCGCGCTCACCCGCCAGATGAAGGCGCTCGAGGCCGACGCGCTGATTGCGAGAAGGAGCATGCCGGAAGACAACCGGCTCACCGTCGCGAGCCTCACCGAAAGGGGAGCGGAGTATGTCTCGAGTACATTGCCGAAGAGGAAGGCCTTCTCCGGATCCGCGCTCGAAGGGCTCGCCCCCGAAGAAATTTCCTGCACCATGAGAACCCTCTCCTTCCTGGAAGAGAGATTCAGATCAGATAGTTGAAACGAATCGCAATGCGTGACAGAATAGGAAGGAGATGTGGAGGGACGATTGAAGAGGGACTGGAGCCTGATCAGGGAAATCCTCGAGGTCGCAAGCAGGAAAGCGCCCGGAGAGAGAATGCTGCACACCGAGATCGAAGGATATTTCCCGATGCAGGTCGGCGGCCACATCGCCGACCTCAACGACGCGGGATTCCTGAGGGCGCTGGTGGTTCGCGCCCACGGCTATGTGATGTGGGCCTCGGTGAGCGAACTGACCCGGGAAGGATGGATCCTGCTGGAGAGGCTGGAATGCGGTCTGGTGAGGATGGCCGAAAGCTAAACCACCTTCTGACGCTGGATGCCGAGCCCGGAGATGCCCAGTTCGATCGAATCCCCCTTTTTCAGGAAACGCTGCGGCCTGAGCCCCATTCCCACGCCGGGAGGAGTCCCGGTGATGACGAGGTCACCGGGTTCCAGCGTCATCACCCTGCTCAGGTAGCTCACGATTTGCGCGCAGGAGAAGACCATGTCCGAAGTATTCCCCTTCTGCATCCTTTCCCCGTTCACATCGAGCCAAAGGTCCAGGTTCTGCGGATCCTCTATTTCGTCCGCGGTCACGAGCCAGGGGCCGACCGGACCGAACGTGTCGAATCCCTTTCCTTTCCCCCACTGCCCCCCGCTTCTTTCGATCTGGTATTCACGCTCGGAAACGTCGTTGGCGAGACAATAGCCGGCGACATGGGAAAGCGCATCTCCTTCGGCGACATGCCTCGCCCGGGTTCCGATGACGATGCCGAGCTCGACTTCCCAGTCGAGCTTTGCAGATCCTTCCGGAACCACGATGTCATCGGAAGGGCCGGAAATACAGCTCGTCCACTTGGGGAAGATCGTCGGTTCGGACGGAAGCGCCATCCCGGATTCTTCCGCATGGGC
The DNA here is from genome assembly GCA_021848705.1 of Pseudomonadota bacterium. Classification (GTDB taxonomy): domain Bacteria; phylum Pseudomonadota; class Gammaproteobacteria; order Burkholderiales; family JABEVD01; genus JABEVD01. The sequence continues at coordinate 23,741 of JAJZTT010000016.1, read as the reverse complement.
GCGGAAATTGAGGCCGATTCCGACGAATTTGGAAATCCCGGTCCAGGGGGTGCCGATCCTGGGCATTCCCTCCACTTTTGGCAGCATTTCGGGATCGATCGCGCGCAGCACTTCCAGTGCTGCAGGAGAAAGCACTCGCGGCGTGATGTCGTCGAGCAATCCGGAAAGATCCCGCAGATTGTCCTCCCAATCCAGGATTCCCGGTTTTTCCTGTCCCCTTGGTCCGTATCGCAGCAGCCTCATGCTCCCTCCAGTTCAATTTCGATTCTACACCGGAAGAGTAAAGCAGAATACAATGTTTTACTGATATTCAAGGATCCGGACAGGTTTTTCCGAAAAGCTCGTCGAGCGGATTTCTTCCGGCTGGGGGCACGGCCGAAATCCTTCTCGCCGCGAATTCCTCCTCGATATTGTCCCGGTAATAGCTCCAGGGTGAAGCCGAAGCGCACAAGCTCTGCCAGACCCGCTCCCCCACTCCGACGTATTCCAGTGTGCTGCCATCCGAAAGCTGGACGCGAAGCGCCCTCGATCCGGCATCGTAACCGGCAGAAGTCAGTTTGCCGGAATTGATTTTCCTCATTTCGATTCCCGCCATGATGCCTCCCGTATCGACGAAAAAGCGCATCCCAGAACTTTGATGCTAGCATATGGGCGCACTGGAAACGGGGGATCCCCGGAAGGGGACTTTGCGGCGCGGAAATGAAAACGGGCGCATGATGCGCCCGTTCCAATTCTGGCGTCCCCAACGAGATTCGAACTCGTGTCGCCGCCGTGAAAGGGCGGTGTCCTAGGCCTCTAGACGATGGGGACCTGATGTTTCTGGTGGAGATAAGCGGGATCGAACCGCTGACCTCTTGCATGCCATGCAAGCGCTCTCCCAGCTGAGCTATACCCCCAACAAAGAATAGAATTATACCGACTACAGAATTCCTTGTAAAGAGGCGTCGTTTCGCGAGAAACAAACTGGCAGCGAATATACCGAAATCAGGCACTGGTGTCAAACTGCATCCCGGATATCTGGGGCGGGAGATTTCGGTTACACTAGCCGGATTGATCCGGAACATGCTCCGCAAAAGTGATCGGCAGACTCCTTTCCAGGAAATTCTTCGCACCAACGGCAGGGATCGCGGTCGCCCTAGCGGTGGGCCTCGTCGGGGAATATGGCTACGACCTCCAGCGCGGCAGAATGCTGCGCGATGCGCAGGTCAGCGTAGCCAATGCGGTTTCCCATTATCGGGCGGAAATCGAGGCAGATCTCAACGCGACGCTCTATCTCACCAACGGCCTGGTCGCCTACATCGAGACCCACACCTCGCCCGATCCGGAACTGGCGAACTCGATGCTGAAGATTCTGTACCAGCAGGGAAAGCATATCCGCAACATTGGACTCGCCCCCGGAAACCGGCTCACCTATGTCTATCCGCTCAAGAGCAACGAAAAGGCAATCGGCCTTTATTATCCCGACCTGCCCGATCAGTGGCCTGCGGTCAAGCTCGCGATCGACGAAAAAAGACCCAGGCTCGCCGGTCCGCTCGAACTGAAGCAGGGCGGCAAGGGCATCATCTACAGGGTGCCGGTGTTCATCGGCCCGGACAGGAAATACTGGGGAATTCTCAGCATGGTCATCGACGAAGGAAAACTATTCGCCTCTGCGGGGATTGCCCCGGTGACCCGCAACCTCGACATCGCGCTCAGGGGCAAGGACGGGAAGGGAATCGAAGGAGCGGTATTTCTCGGAAACGCCGATCTGTTTTCGACCGACTCGGTCCGGGAGACAATCCGCATTCCCGGCGGAACCTGGCAGATAGCGGCAAAACCGGTCTCCGGATGGCCCTCCGGGCGCAGCGTGAACTGGATCCGCATCGGCGGATGGATGCTCGGATCCCTTCTCGGATTTTTTCTTCATGTTGCGATCCTCTCCGTGAGAAGACGGCTGCTCGCCGAAGAAGCGGTCAGGGTCAGCCATGCCGAACTGAACGAGGCCCAGCGCGTCGCCATGATCGGAAGCTGGACATTCGACATCGGAACCGGAAAGCTTTCCTGGTCGGACGAAATTTACCGCATCTTCGAGGCGGACCCTGAAAATTTCGGCGCATCCTATCAAACCTTCCTCGATGCGGTCCACCCGGATGACCGCGAAAAAGTCGATCTCGCCTACCGCGAATCGGTGAGGAATCACAGCCCCTATGAATTCGTGCATCGACTGGCTTTTCCAGACGGCAGGATGAAGTATGTGCAGGAACGAGGGGAAACCAGTTATGACGAACAGGGGAATCCGCTCATCTCCAGGGGAACGGTTCAGGACATCACCAGGATCAAGATCACCGAGGAGGAGCTGGTTCGCCTTGCCACCACGGATGCACTGACCGGAGCCCCCAACCGCCGCTCCTTCCTCAAGGCGCTGGAAAACGAACTTTCCAGGGTGCAACGCATCGGCAGAACCGCCTCCCTGCTCCTCGCAGACCTGGATTATTTCAAAGGGATCAACGATATATACGGGCATGCGACGGGAGATGCGGTGCTCGTTCATTTCGCCGGGTTCGCAACGGAACAGCTCAGGCGCCCCGATTTCTTCGGCAGGATCGGCGGAGAGGAATTCGCCATCCTGCTCCCGGAAACCGGGATCGATGGCGCGTGGCGGTTCGCGGAGCAATTCAGGGAACTTCTTTCCAGGACCCCCGCGGCCACCCCGAAAGGAGGCATCGACTACACCGTGAGCATCGGACTCGCCGAATTGCATCCTGAAGACGAATCGATCGACGAAGTCATGGCGAGGGCGGACGAGGAACTCTACACCGCGAAGCAGCGCGGAAGAAACCGGGTGGAACCCGCCCCCTGAAGGGGACAATCAGACATCCCGTTCCCCGCGAAGCAGGATCTCGAGATGGGAAAGAAATGCCGAGGTCTTCTTCGGCAGGTATCTTCTGGTGGGCGTCACCGCCCACGCGGGAACCGGAGGAAATTCCCATTCCGGCAACACCCGGACGAGCCTTCCACGGCTGACATCCCCTTCGACCAGATTTTCCGGAAGAACCCCGATACCTGCGCCGTCCAGCACCAGATCCCGGATCATCCCGATCGAATTCACCGTGATCCTGCCCCTGGGCGCCCCCTCCCATGTTTCCTTTCCCCGCACCAGTTTCCACGGGAGAGGCTTGCCGAGGGCGGAAGACATGCAGATGGTTTCGCAAAGCAGCAGATCCTCCGGCCTGGAAGGCATGGCATGCAGGCCGAGATGGATCGGGCTCACATAAAGCCCGGAGCGAAGTGCCCAGATTTTTCTGGCAACCAGGGTCGAGCTTTCCTCCAGCTTTCCCATGCGGATGGCGAGATCGTAATGCTCTCCGAGAAGATCCACCCTGCGCGAACTGAAATCGAGTTCCAGGAAAATTTCCGGATATTGCTCCGAGAATGTGGAAATCGCCCGGGAAAGCGGAACCAGCAGCGCATAGTCCCCGGGCATCGAAACCCTGAGCGCTCCGCGCGGCTTCGCTTCGCTGCTCCTGGCGAAATCCAGGGCAGCGGAAGCTTCCTCGGCCACCCTCCTGCAATGCTCGAGAAATTCCTGTCCGAATCCGGTGAGCGAGAGCCTTCTGGTCGTGCGCACCATGAGCTTCTGGCCGAGATTCGATTCCAGGATCGCGAGCCTCCTGGAAACCGTGGCCTTCGGCATTCCAAGATGGTCGGCGGCCCGAACCAGGCTTCCCTGCTCCGCGATGACGGAAAACAGCACGAAGTCGTCCGCAGAAATGAGACATTGTTCCATATACGGAACATTGTAGGCTGATTCAGGGTATTTATCCATTTCAAAGCCTGATCTAGGATGGATGCATCGACTCATTCGAGAGGAGAATGAAATGGAATTCCTACAGGACCTGGTTCAAAGAACGAGGGAAGTGGAGCAACAGGTGGCCGGCATTGCGACGAGCGACGGCGCAGGAGTGAAGCTCACCCGGGTGCTCACGCAGGCCTATCAGAGACGGCTGGATCCCTTCCTGATGCTCGACGCATTCGGGAGCGACAAACCGGGAGACTACATCGCCGGATTTCCGGATCACCCGCACCGGGGATTCGAGACGGTGACCTACATGCTCGCGGGAAGAATGCGCCACCGCGACAGCGCAGGACACGAGGGACTGCTGCAAAACGGCGACGTCCAGTGGATGACGGCGGGCAGGGGGGTCATTCATTCGGAAATGCCGGAACAGGAAGACGGGCTCATGGAAGGTTTCCAGCTCTGGCTCAACCTGCCTTCCCGCAGCAAGATGGTCGCTCCCTGGTACCGGGACATCCCGCATTCCCGCATCCCCTCCTATGTCACCCCGGAAGGAATCGAAGTGCTGGTCATCGCCGGAAAGAGCAACGGCGTGGAAGGGGCGGTCACCCGTGAAATCACGGAACCGGTCTATCTCGACCTGTCGCTTCCCGCAGGAGGGATTTTTTCCACCGCCATTCCCGTGTCCCACAATGCATTCGTTTACGTGTACCGGGGGAAAATCAGGGTGGCGGGAGAAAACGTGGAAGAGAAAAGGATGGCGATCCTGACCAACGATGCGGACGGAATCATCCTGGAAGCGGAAAGGGATGCGCGCGTCATCGTCGTGGCCGGCAAGCCGCTCGGGGAGCCCATCGTGCAGCACGGCCCGTTCGTCATGAACCGGATCGAGGAAATCTACCAGGCGCTCTCGGATTACCGGGAAGGCCGCCTGGGCTAATTTGCGGCAAGGCCGCTTCTACACAAGGAGAATCAATATGCCAAAAACCTATGTCGTTTACCATTCCGGATATGGCCATGCAAAACGGGTTGCAGAGGAAGTTGCGAAGGGGGCCAACGCTGAACTCCTCCGGATCGAAGCGAGCGGGGATCTTCCGGAAGGAGCCATGGAAAAGCTTGCAACGGCAGATGCGATCATTTTCGGCGCCCCGACCTACATGGGATCTCCGAGCTGGCAATTCAAGAAATTCGCAGAATCCACCTCGAAGGCATGGTTCACGAGGGCCTGGCAGGACAAGGTGTTCGGCGGCTTCACGGTGAGCGCGAGCCTCAACGGGGACAAACAGGTCTCCCTGATCAGCATGCAGACGCTTGCATCCCAGCATGGCGGGATCTGGGTCAGCCTCGGCTTTCTACCCGCCAACTCCAGGGCCGCGACGAGGAACGACGTCAACAACCTCGGCGGATCGGTCGGCCTTCTGGTTCAGGCGGCATCCGATGCGGGGGCGGATGAAATTCCTTCCGGAGACCTGGAGACGGCCCGCCTCTACGGGGAACGGGTGGCGAAAGTGGCGCAAAGGCTGATCGCCTAGACCTCCAGCCTGAAGGGGGATGGCTGATCCGCCCCCCCTTCCCGGCCCTCCATCATGGGAAACATCTCGATCCCTGCGCAGTGGTTGAGAAACTTCTTCAGGTTCTCGGAAAGGTATTTCTGCCGGTGCAGCAGGATGTGGAAGCGCCTCGTCAGCTTCGGCAGGTCGGTACTGATTTCGACGAGCATTCCTGATTCGAGATAATCCGCGACCACCCATCGGGAAAGGCAGCTGATTCCCAATCCTTCCGAGGTCGCACGCTTGATGGCTTCCGCACCGCCCAGCTCCATCCCGATCCTGAGCCTGCCCAGGTGGCGCAAAAGCTCGTATTCCACGGTCTCCCTGGTTCCGGACTCAGGCTCCCGCATCAGCCAGACCGCTTTTTGCAGCATGCCGATGTCCGCCTTTCTTTCGGACGAGAGCGGATGCAGGGGGGATGCGACGATCAGCAACTCGTCTTCCAGCCAGGGAATGACCTTGAGGTTCGGCTCGTGGCAATTTCCCTCGATGAATCCTGCATCTATCTCGTAATTCGCCACCGATGCCGCGATTTTCGAGCTGTTCGCGACATCCAGGTGCATTCCGGGCTGCGTCTCGCATTCCGAGACATTCCTCGTCCTTCTGCAACCTGCGATGATGCCGGGAAGGATGTAATTTCCGATGGTCGTGCTTGCGCCGAGCCTCAATTGCGAAGACTGACCGTTCTTGGCATCGATGAACTGCTGTTCGAGGTCCATGGCCCCTTCCAGCAGGCTGATTGCGCCCGGAAGGGCAGCCTGCCGTTGTCGTTCAGCACCAGTCTTTTTCCGACCCTGTCGAAAAGAAGGGTTCCGAGCAGATTCTCGATATCGTTGATCGCAGCGCTGGTGGCCGACTGGGAAAGCGGCAGGCTTCTTCCCGCTTCTGCAGTGCTCGAGGTGCGCGCCACGGCAACGAATATCTGCAACTGCCTCAGGGTGATTTTCATCCATGCTCCGATCGACCTGTTTATCCGGTCGATTATATCCATACAATCCATCACCCATCCATACAGGAATGATTAAACTGTGCAGCGAAAGACTGGGAATGATTCCCATCCGTACAACAAGGACAGACAAGGGAGGCACCATGGAAATCACGCGCAGGGACATGTTGGGCATCATGGCGAAGACGGGAATCGCCGGGATGGCGATCGGCGCAGCTCATGCAGCGGAAGCCCCGCTTGGCGAGATGACCGCTTCCGGAGCGAAAAACCTGAAGGAACTCATGGCTGCACTGGAACGCGCGCCTCGCCGCAGGGATTTCAAGGAAGTGCCGATGATCCTCACCAAGGAGGATCAGTGGGATCACGAAGCACTGCAACTCCTTCTCCATTACAAGGGAAAATACAAGCAGGTCTGGGACAACACCGCGATCGACGGTCCCTGGCTCAACCTCATGAGGAATTCCCTGAATGCACAGGTCTGGGCATTCAGGCACCCGGATTTCCTGGTCGTTTCAGCGACCCACGGCCCGGCCCATCTAGCCCTCTACGACGATCACCTCTGGGAAAAATACCAGCTTCCGAAACTGCTCAACGACAAATTCAGGGAAAATGTTTTCATGAAGGTGCAGGAAGCCGGGCATGCAGACCCGAAAAATTTCGAGGACGAGGCCGGCGCCTTCTCCCCTCACGACAACAACATCCCCGTTCTCCAGGCGAGAGGCGTGGTGTTCCTCGCCTGCCACAATGCGATTTTCGAGATCTCCTCGAAGCTCCACGAGAAGGGGGTGAACCCGGACAAACTCACCGTGCCGCAAATGGTGGCGGAATTCAGCAACCACCTGATCCCGGGCGCAGTCCTCACCCCTGGAATCGTCGGAACCCTGCCCGAACTTGGCTTCGCCGGATTCCAGTATGCGAAATAAGGGGAAGTTCATGCGCAAGATAGTCATCGGTTTCTGCTGCCTGTTTTCCATGCATGCCGCATGCGCTTCCAGCGTTTTCCCTCCCTGGAGCGAGGGAAAAAACGACCCGGCGAGCCAGAGAGGGCTGGAGTTCACCGTTCCGGAAGTGGACAATCTGCCCGACTTCCACGGCGATCCGTTCAATGCGAAACTGACCGTATTCGTGGGTGGTAACTACTATTTCGCGATGGCGCCCCTGGTTGCCGAATTCGAGAAGCAGCATCCCGAACTGCGCGGAAAAATCTACTACGAAACCATTCCTCCCGGACTTCTCGTCCGGCAGATCGAACAGGGCGGCACCATCACGGTCGGCAACATGACCTGGACCGTGAAGGCCGACGTATATGCTGCGGGAATGAAGCGGGTCACCGAAATGTCCGAAAAGGGATACCTCGAGGGCAAGCCGGTTCCTTACGCCACCAACGATCTCGCCATCATGGTTCCGAAAGGAAATCCGGCCCATGTATCCTCCCTTGCCGATCTCGGCAAACCGGGAACAAGGCTCGTCATGCCCAACCCCGAATTCGAGGGGATTGCAAGGCAGATCAAGGCTGCGCTTGCGAAAGCGGGCGGACCGGATCTGGTGAAGCGGGTTTACGAAGAAAAGACAGGAAAGGGAGAGACCATCCTCACCCACATTCATCACAGGCAAAGCCCGATGTTCCTGATGCAGGGCAAAGCGGATGCGGGCGTGACCTGGAAATCGGAAGCCGTTTTTCAGGAAAAGGCGGGAAATCCGATCGAGTTCGTTTCCATCCCGCCGGAGCAAAACAGCACCGCTATCTATGCAGCGGGCGTGATGAAGGGGGCCCCGCATCCGGAGGCGGCCAGGCTATGGGTTGAATTTCTCCAGTCGAAACAGGCATTGGAGATTTTCGGACAATACGGCTTCAAACCGTATCGCAAGTGAAGGGGAATGAAATGACGACAACCACCTTGCGAAGTTCCGGTGAAATCGATCGGGAAATTTCCGGCTGGAGGCTGGTCGGAATCGTATTGCTCTGCGTCCGGTTCGTCCAGGGATGGATCTACTGGGGAGGAGGAAGCCGCCGCTTCATCTATGCGCCCTCGAAACTGGATCCTTCCGCTCCCCACTGGATGGCGAACAAGTTCCAGACGGCGATGCCCGGTGCGCTGCTCGGGATGGAACATGTGGTGAGCTACATGCTCCAGCATTTCTATCTCCTTTATGCAGGCGTGATCTTCTTCAGCGCGATCGAGCTTTTCGGCGGGCTTTTCCTCATGATCGGGTTCCTGACCCGGCTGAGCGCACTCGCCTCCATGGGGCTCAGCTTCGCCCTGATGCTGCTTTTCGGGTGGCAGGGCGCGACCTGCATCGACGAATGGACCATGGCAGCCTGCAATTTCGGCATGGGCGCCACCCTCTTCATCGGAGGGGCGGGAGCCTACTCGGTGGACAACTGGCTGATGAAGCGCAATCCCGCCCTTTCCCGATCCTGGTTCAGGTGGCTCGGGAGCGGCGCCCTTCCGGCAAGCCTCGCGGACAGGATGGGAAAGATCCTGCTCCTGGTCACTGCGATTTTCGTCGTATCCACCTACAATTACTACCGGGGTTCCGTGTTCGGCCCCTTTCACGGTGGTCCGGTGAGTCCTGCGAAACATCATGTCACTCTGACCGAAGGCAGCCTGCATTCCGACGGAGCGGTGAGATTTCATGCCTATCTGGACGGGGGAACCGCCGACGTTCCCGCGCACATCGTGCGCATCCATCTTCTGGATTCTTCCGGAAAAATCGTGGAATCCTGGAGTGGAAGCGCTCTCGGAGCCCTCGGCAAGAGCGCCTTCTCAAACGATTACGCCTACAACAAGTTCCGTTCCGGACTGGACAGCATCGAGGCGGAAGTCGGAGCGAAAGCCACGATTACCCTTCCCCCTGCGATTTCGGGGCTTTCCCTTCCCCCCGGTGAATACTCGATCGAGGCGGTCAGCATCGATGCGAAAAAATTCACGGCAGGCGCAAAATTTTCTTCATGATCTTCGGTTCCCTTCCTGCCGGGACTGACCATCCCGGCTTTTTTTTGCGTATCATTTTGTAACCCATTGTAAAAAAATGGATTGCTGCCTTGATGAACGGATTCTGCTAATATTCGAGTTTTGGAATCCCTGCCGCAGAGGCAGGCTGTAGGATCACCCGAGTTCCTGAAATGTGGATAGTCAATATCGCCCTGAAGCGCCCTTACACCTTCATCGTGATGGCCATCGTCATCGTGCTGATGGGACTCTATTCCCTTTTCACCACGGCGACCGACATCTTTCCAGCCATCAGGATTCCGGTGGTGGCGGTGATCTGGAACTATGCAGGGCTTTCGCCGCAGGACATGGCCAACCGCATCGTCTCTTTCACCGAGCGCGTCGCCACAACCACGGTGAACGACATCGAGCATACCGAATCGAATTCGCTGAACGGCATTTCCGTGGTGAAGTATTTCTTCCAGCCTGGCGTGAACGAGGATCTCGCCGTCGCCCAGCTCGCAGCAGTTTCCCAAACCATGTTGCGGCAGATGCCGGCCGGGACCACCCCGCCCTTCATCCTCGCCTACAACGCCTCCAGCGTTCCGGTACTGCAAATCGGGTTGTCCAGCCCGAGGCTTTCCGAAGCCAAGCTGTTCGACCTGGGCAACAATTTCATCCGAACCCAGCTGTCCACTGTGGCGGGCGTCTCCCTGCCCTGGCCCTATGGCGGCATGCAAAGACAGGTGCAGGTGGACATCGATCCTGCAGCGCTCAGGGCCAAGGGAATTTCGGCGCTCGACGTGATGCAGGCGATTTCCAGCCAGAATCTCATCATTCCGGCCGGAACCCAGAAAATCAGCGATCTGGAATATTTCATCAGGCTCAACGCCAATCCGACCAGGATCGAAGACCTCAATAAAATCCCGGTCAGGAGCGTCAACGGTGCGGTGGTCTACGTGAAGGATGTAGCGCATGTGCGCGACGGCTACCCCCCCCAGACCAACATGGTGCGCATGGAAGGTCACAAGGCGGTGCTGATGAGCGTGCTGAAGACCGGAAGCGCTTCCACCCTCAACATCGTCGACAGCATCCGCTCCCTGATGCCGCAGGTGAAGGCAGGATTGCCGGACGATCTCAACATCTCGATGTTCTCGGATCAGTCCATTTTCGTTCGGGCTGCGGTTACCGGCGTGGTTCGGGAAGGCGTGATCGCCGCCTCCCTCACCGCGCTCATGATTCTGCTGTTCCTGGGAAGCTGGCGCAGCACCCTCATCATCGCCGTCTCGATCCCCCTTTCGGTGCTCGCCTCGATCGTCTGCCTTTCCCTGCTCGGCGAAACCATCAACATCATGACCCTGGGAGGACTTGCGCTCGCGGTCGGCATCCTGGTGGACGACGCCACCGTGACGATCGAGAACATCAACTGGCATCTCGAGCACGGCAAGGACGTGCACGAGGCGATCCTCGACGGCGCGCAGCAGATCGCGATCCCCGCCCTGGTTTCCACCCTTTGCATCTGCATCGTGTTCGCGCCGATGTTCCTGCTGGGCGGCGTCGCACGCTACCTCTTCGTGCCGATGGCGGAAGCCGTGGTGTTCGCCATGCTCGCCTCCTACCTGCTCTCGAGGACACTGGTGCCGACCCTTGCCATGTACTGGCTGAAGCGCCACGAAGAGGAAATGGCGCCTGCATCCTCCTGGTTCGGCCATGTCAACCGCATCTTCGATTCCGGCTTCGAAAGCTTCCGCAGAAATTACCGGAATGCGCTTTCCTCGGTTCTCCAATCCCCCCGGAAATTCGTAGCCGGATTCCTTTTCCTCACCCTCCTGAGCCTGGGCCTCTACCCCTTCATCGGCTCCGATTTCTTCCCAACTGTGGATGCAGGGCAGATCAAGCTCCACCTGAGAGCCCGAACAGGGATGCGCATCGAACAGACCGCGGCGCTTTGCGACCGAGTGGAAGGCGAAGTGAGGAAGATCATTCCGGCAGGCGAACTGGAAAGCATGGTGGACAACATCGGCCTACCCTACAGCGGAATCAACCTTTCCTACAGCACTTCCGCGCCGATCGGCCCTGGCGATGCGGACATCCTGATTTCCCTCAAAAAGGAGCATCGCCCTACCGAGGAATACATCGAGGCGCTGAGGAAGGATCTTGCGAAGCGTTTCCCGGACGCCCAGTTTTCCTTCCTGCCGGCGGACATCGTGAGCCAGATCCTCAATTTCGGCCTGCCCGCGCCGGTCGACGTTCAGATCGCCGGATTCAACGTGAAAGCCAACCACCTCTACGCAGACAGGCTCCTCGCATCGCTGCGCGGCGTCCCCGGCCTGGTGGATCAGCGCATCCAGCAGCGTTACGACTATCCGCAGATCGACGTGGACGTGGATCGCACCCGTGCGAGCCTGCTCGGCCTGACCGAGAATGACGTTGCGCGCAACCTGCTCATCACCCTCTCCGGCAGCTTCCAGACCAATCCCACCTTCTGGATCGATCCGAAAACCGGAGTGCAATACAACGTCGCCACCCAGGCGCCTCAATACCGCATGCAGAACCTGGGGGATCTGTCCGCGATGCCGGTCACGAGCGGCAACGGCCAGGCCCCGCAGCTTCTTTCCAATCTGGCCAGCTTCCGCCGATCCGCCGCCCCTGCGGTCGTCACTCACTACAACGTGAAACCGGTCTTCGACATCTATGCAAGCGCATCCGGCCGGGATCTTGGAAGCGTGGCTGCGGACATCGATTCGATCGTGGCGAAGCTCCCCCCGCTTCCCAAGGGCAGCACCCTCACTTTGAGGGGACAGGTGGAAACCATGAAGGGAGCCTTCCATGGATTGACCTTGGGGCTCATCGCCGCCGTGGTATTGATCTACCTCCTCATCGTGGTGAATTTCCAGTCCTGGCGCTATCCCTTCATCATCATCACCGCGCTTCCTGCAGCCCTCGCGGGTATCGTCTGGATGCTTTTCCTCACCGGCACCACCATCAGCGTCCCGGCGCTCACCGGCGCGATCATGTGCATGGGGGTGGCGACCGCAAACAGCATTCTGGTGGTGAGCTTCGCCCGCGAGCGTCTGCATGCAGGGGACGATCCCCTGACCGCGGCGCTCGCAGCAGGCTGCACCAGATTGCGGCCAGTTCTGATGACGGCGCTCGCCATGATCATCGGCATGATGCCGATGGCGCTCGGCCTGGGAGAAGGCGGCGAGCAGAACGCTCCCCTGGGACGTGCCGTGATCGGCGGGCTCGCTCTTGCGACCTTCGCAACCCTGTTCTTCGTTCCGGCGATCTTCGCCATGATCCGCCATAACCCGAACGCACCGAACGAGAGACTCCAATGAACTTCAAGAAATCCTTTTTCCTGGCCCTGCTGCTCATGGTCCTGCTGGCCGGTGCCGGACTTTTCTCGCGTGAAAGGCATCTCGAAGCCCTGAAGCGCGATGCAAGGCAGGCATCCGTGCAGCAGGTGATGGTGTTCTTCCCATCCCCGGAATCCACCTCCTCTTCCCTCGTCCTGCCAGGGGACGTGAGGGGTTACCGGGACACCTCGATTTATTCGCGCAGCGCGGGTTATCTCGGCAAGTGGTATGCCGACATCGGCAGCGAAGTGAAAGAGGGAGATCCGATCGCGAAAATCGAGTCACCTGAACTCGATGCGCAGGTGAGGCAGGCGAAAGCGGATATTTCCTCGGCAAAGGCGAATTACGATCTGGCGGAAAAGACCGCCCTTCGCTGGACGGATCTATCGAAAACCAAAACCGTCTCGGAGCAGGATCTGGAAAACAAGCTCTCCGATGCTGCCGCGAAGAAGGCCGCTCTCGATTCTGCAGGCGAGAAGCTTTCCGGATTGCAGGCGCTCCAGGCTTTCGAGCTGATCCGCGCGCCATTCCCCGGAACGGTCACGGCCAGGAACGTGGATGTCGGCGATCTCGTGACGGCAGCCCCATCCGGGCGCGAACTCTTCCACATGGTCGAAGACGACAGGCTCAGGATCTATGTGCAGGTTCCCCAGGTGCAGGCGGGGGAAGTGAAGGTGGGAATGGAAGCGCAACTTTCCGTGCCGGAGCATCCGGGACGCAGGTTCATGGCAAAGGTGGAGGGAAATGCGGGCGCGCTCGACCTTTCCTCCCGCACGGTGCAGGTGGAACTGCTTCTCGAAAACCGGGGCCATGAACTCAAGGCGGGAGATTATGCGACGGTATCCTTCCCCCTCAAGGAATCCTCCAGGGTGACGATCCCGATCACCGCGCTGATTTTCAGGGGAGAAGGACTTCAGATCGCCTCCGTCCGGCCCGATCATCGCGTCCACCTCCTGAAAGTGGTGCCGGGACGGGATTTCGGCAAGAGCATGGAAATCCTTTCCGGCATCGACCGGAATACTCCGGTGATCGACAATCCGTCCGACTCCATCCTGGAAGGGCAGGAAGTTTCGGTTGCGACGAAGGATGCAAAGTGAAGAAAGCCTTTCTTCTGTCCGCGCTTTTCTGTTCGGCCTGTTCGCTCGCCCCCACCTATCATCGCCCGGAAATGGCGCTTCCCGTCCGTTTCGGGGAAGGGATTTTCGCAAAGGCGAAGCCCGCCGACGAACTGCCCAGGGGTGCATGGTGGAAAACCTATGAGGACCCGGACCTGGATTTACTGGAAGGGAAGCTTTCCGAAAACCAGAGCCTGCAGGCAGCGATTTCCAGGTTACGCGAGGCGCAGAGCGCGCTGGCTGCGCAGCGGGCGACGCTCTTTCCGTCCGTCGGAGTAAATGCCGCTTCGCAGAAACTCAACAATTCCGCCAACCGGGCATACTATTTCAAGGGAATGCCGCTCCGCTACAGCGACAACCTGCTGACTGCCGACGTATCCTACGAAGCGGACGTTTTCGGGCGCCTCTCGAACCTCGTCGCTGCGAGCAGGGCGCAGGCGGAAGCTTCCCGATCGGATCTGGCTTCGTTGAAACTTTCGCTGGAGTCCGAGCTTGCAGCCGATTATTTTTCCCTCCAGGCATTGCGAGCCCAGCGCGGCTACCTGAAGCAACTGGTGGAGAAGGAAGAGGAATCGCTTCAATTCACGAAAGCGCTTTTCCGGGGAGGAGCGGCCCCGGAAGCGGATCTGGATCAGGCTGAAATTTCCCTTCAGAGCGCGAGGCAGCAGGAACAGGATCTCGGCATCCAGGAAGCAGCCCTGGTTCACGCCATCGCCTTGCTGCTCGGAAAGCCCGCATCCGGTTTTGTAGTCAACACCGGAAATGCGGTTCCCGAGCCCAGGATTTTTTCCGCAATTCCCTCCACCCTTCTGGAAAGAAGGCCGGACATCGCAAGCGCAGAGCGGCAGGTGGAGGCCGCCAACTACCAGATCGGCGTGGCGAAAGCAGCCTTCTTTCCGCAGTTCAACTTTTCAGCCGCAGGCGGCTATGAGAGCGGCCAGATGGGCAACCTGATCGCCGCGCCTTCCGAGCTTTGGGCGCTCGGCGCCTCGGCTGCAGTCATCGTTTTCGATGCGGGCCTGAGGAATTCTCTCGAAGAGCAGGCCAAGGCGCGCTATCAGGAAACCGTTGCGAATTACCGGCAGACCGTCCTCAATGCCTTCCGCGAAGTGGAGGACAGCCTGAGTTCATCGCACCAGCTCGAACTGGAATACGCGGCCCAAAACAATGCGGTGATTTCGGCGCAAAAGGCACTTGAACAGGCGCAATTCCGCTACAAGGGCGGAATGTCTCCAGTTCAGGACCTGGTTTCGGCGCAAATCCAGCTTCTCCAGAACCGCAGCCAGTTTTCCGCCCTGCAGGGCAGGCGCATGACCGCAAGCGTTCTCCTGGTGAAGGCGCTCGGAGGGAGCCCTGAGCAGGGCGGTATCCGATGACAGGAAGCTTCCAATCCTTTCAATCCTTTCGGGGAAAAACATGCAATCGCGCAAAAATTTCGACAGTGAATCCATCCTTTGGGATGCGGACAATACCCGGGTAAGACTTGCCTTATCAGTCGCGCAAGCGATGCTGGATGCGGGCATACCGCATGAAGCCGATGCGCTCGATTTCGGCTGCGGAACCGGCCTTCTCACCCTCGCCCTGCAGCCCCATGTCAAATCGATCTCCGGAGTGGACAGTTCCACCGGCATGCTGGAGCAATTGAAGGAAAAAATCTCGGTGAATCATATCGAAAATGTGACCGCGGCATTCGTGGACTTCGAAAACGGCAGCCCTGTCGAAGGAAACTACGATCTCGTCGTCAGCAGCATGACCGCGCACCACATTCCTGATACGCTCGCGCTGCTGCGCGAATGGCACAGAGTGCTTCGTCCGGGCGGAAAGCTCTGTTTCGCGGATCTGGACAAGGAGGACGGATCCTTTCACGGCGACAACACCGGCGTATTCCACCAGGGTTTCGATCGCGAAAATCTCAGGATGCTTTGCGAACAGGCTGGCTTTGACGAAATCCGCGACACGACCGCGACCACAGTGGTGAAGGAAGTCGAAGGAGTGAAGCGAGCGTTCCCCATCTTCCTGATTTGCGCGAAGAAACCCTGAAAACACGGGCTGCGCGACCGGATTCTGTCCACCGCACATTCCATGCAGAAAGAAAAATGTCAACCGGATGAAATCCCTTTTCATGATTTCTTATCTGATTGTTTTATAGAGAGATTGCTTTTGCCATAAAAACTGGCGGGGGTGTTCCCGCCCTTGATTTGAGCGGCTTTCCAGCTTCTTTCCATGCCTTTTCAACAGGGTTATCCACAGAAAATGTGGATGGACCGGATTTCCGTTCCGGGCCCCGGCACGAAGGCACGCCGGGTTTTTTCAGTTCCGGCAGGTTCGACATGATGGAAGCGGCAAGCATCACGGGGCACAAGACGATGAGCATGCTGAAGCGCTACACGCACCTGAAGGCGGAAGACCTGGCGAAGAAGTTGGGCTAATGTTGTTTGTTTGTAGTTTTTAAGCTACGATAACCCATGACCTCGTTTCGACTTCTCAGATACCAGACAGAAACCGGGAAGACCCCGTTCTCCAACTGGCTCGCCGACATGCGGGATACACGGGCAAGAGCTCAGATTGAAATCCGTCTGCGGCGTGTCTCCATCGGGAACTTCGGTGATTGCGAGCCTGTTGGCGAAGGCGTCATTGAACTCAGAATCGATATTGGTGCCGGGTATCGCGTTTACTGTGCACGACACGGGAAAGAGGTGGTAATACTGCTGTGCGGCGGCGACAAAAGCACCCAAAAATCAGATATTCGACAGGCAAAAGACTACTGGTCGGACTGGAAACGGAGGAACACATGAAGAACACCAGGCTGAATGCTTCAGTTTCGCATCACGACGAACTCATCAAAGAACTTCGCGCCGATCGTCAGTTCGCAGTTGAATATCTCAGAGCGGCCCTATCCGAATTGGATGATCCGGACAATCGAGCCGCCGGCCTTTTGGCGATGAGGGATGTTGCAGAAGCATATGGCGGCCTGAGCGCGGTTGCCCAGGAGGCAGGAATCAACAGGGAATCACTGTATCGCTCCTTATCCCCCAAGGGCAATCCAACATTGAAGACAATCCTTGCAGTCATGAAGGCTGTCGGAATGAAGCTTTCGGTTGAACCAGGCAACCACCCGCACGACCACGCGCACGCCTAGCAGGCTGACACCCCTTGGGAAAGGCACACTTCCATAATGGACGGACAAGTTTGTACACCAAGGCGGAAAATCTGGCGAAGAAACTGGGTTAGGGTCGGTTGAGAAGTGTGGATACCTGTAAACCGCATCAAAACGGCCTTTGGTTCGATTTTTGATGCTCGCCAATACCCGTCGGGTGGGGTTTGATGGAATAATCGTTCTACGGACGGATTTTGGTCATTTCATTCGGGGAGCCGGTTCCTGGGAAATTGGTGCCCCTGTGTCTTGCAGAAACTCGCTTATAAGCTAAAATAAGCAACGCACCAGATCATCCATTATCTCGACGAAAACGATCTGTACCAGGACTGGTTGGATTCTCTTCGCGATCGAACCGCGAAAGTTGCGATCATTAGGCGGGTTGCCCGAATGGAAACGGGCAGTTCGGCGATCACAAGCATTTGCAGGATGGCGTCTGGGAATTGAAAATCGACGTTGGGCCGGGATATCGCGTTTATTACGCACACGTCGGCGGCAAAGTGATTCTTTTGACCAGCGGCGGCGACAAGGGCTCGCAAAGCAGGGATATCCTGCGAGCAGGCAAACTGCTGAAAGATTGGAGAACTCGAAATGGCAAGAACTGACCGAACACACGAAGAAGCAACGGTTGAAATGTTTCGGCAAGATCCGGATCTCGCCGCCGAATATCTGAATTCCGTGCTCCAGGATGGCGATGAAGCCGACCTGATGATTGCGCTGCGAAGCTTGAGCAAAGCTTTCGGCGGTGTTGCCGAAGTGGCGCGTCAGGCCGATGTCAATGCGCACACCCTGTATCGCACCCTGTCCGAAAAAGGCAACCCGGAACTGAAAACTCTGGCTGCGATTTTACGCGCCATGGGGATGCGTCTCGCAATCCAGCCCATCGAACATTCTCACGCCTGATGAGCAAAACTGTTCGCTATGAGGTTGATCTGAACTGCCGCTGACCAAGAACTGAAGGCCGAACTCAAGGCACTGTCCGAAATGCCTGACAGCGAAATCGACTACAGCGGCATTCCGCCGCTGGTTGATGCCTTCTGGAAGAACGCGGTGAGCAATCCGTTCTACAAACCCATCAAGACCTCAACCACGTTGCGCCTGGATTCATGTGCTGGCGTTGCTGAAGAGCCAGGGCAAGGGCGACCAGAGCCGCATCAGCGCCATTTTGCGCGAAGCAATGCTTCGCTCGTTGCAACACAAGTAACCTGATCCGGCGCCCTCCCCGGCAGCGGGAAGGCATGAGCTTTCCCGCTCGCATGATTGCGTGACAGTCACAACAAACCCCTGATCCGGGGAAGAAAATCCGCACCCGAGCGCTTCGGGGCAGCCAATTGTCCAATCCGGTACCAGGCTCGAACATCTACAAGCCAGGCTTCCTGGTAAGTCGGCTCTGCCCGTGCCAATCCCGCCGGGCCATGGTAGTATTTCCTGAAAAGAACGGGCGAAAAATGAGGAAACAAATCGAGGCCGGGGTTGGGATAGACACGCGGCTTGCAGCGGCGGGATCGCTCCTGCCCGATTCCCGCACTGAACAATTCGCATATGTGGGGCTCCGGTAAATGACCTCGAGAGAAAGCGAGATCGAAAAAAGCCTGATCGCGAAGCTTACTGACCTCAAATACACCTACCGCGAGGACATCCGCGACAAGGCCACGCTGGAACAAAACTTTCGTGAGAAATTTGAAGCCCTGAACCGCGTGCGCCTCACGGATACCGAGTTCGCCCGCCTGCTCGATGAAATCGTCACCCCGGGAGTCTTCACCGCCGCCCAGACCCTGCGCAGCATCAATGCGTTCACCCGCGACGATGGCACGCCGCTGAACTATACGCTGGTGAACCTCAAGGACTGGTGCAAAAACCACTTCGAGGTCATCAACCAGCTCCGCATCAACACGGACAACAGCCATCACCGCTACGACGTGATTTTTCTCATCAACGGCGTGCCTTGTGTGCAGATCGAGTTGAAGACGCTCGGCGTGAATCCGCGCCGGGCCATGGAGCAGATCGTCGAATACAAGCACGACCCCGGCAACGGCTACACCAGGACGCTGCTCTGCTTCATGCAGCTTTTCATCGTCAGCAATCGCGACCGCACCTACTACTTCGCCAACAACAACGCCCGCCACTTCGCTTTCAACGCCGACGAGCGATTCCTGCCTGTCTATGAGTTCGCGGACGAGGACAACCGCAAGATCACCCAACTCGACGAGTTTGCGGAGCGCTTCCTGAAAAAGTGCGACCTCGGCCAGACCATCAGCCGCTATATGGTGCTCCTCGCGGGCGAGCAAAAGCTGATGATCATGCGGCCCTACCAGGCCTATGCCGTGCAACACATGGTGAAGTGCATCAATGAAGACAATGGCAACGGCTACATCTGGCACACCACCGGCAGCGGCAAGACGCTGACTTCCTTCAAGGCGTCCACCCTGCTCAAGGAAAACGAGCACATCCACAAGTGCGTCTTCGTCGTCGACCGCAAGGATCTCGACCGCCAGACGCGGGAGGAATTCAACAAGTTCCAGCAAGGCTGCGTCGAGGAAAACACCAACACCGCAGCCCTCGTGCGCCGCCTGCTTTCCGAGGACTACGCCGACAAGGTCATCGTCACCACCATTCAAAAGCTCGGCCTCGCGCTGATCGAGACCAGCAAGCGCAACAAGCAGCGCACCAAGAACGGCCAGGCCACCTACAAGCAACAGCTCGAAGCCCTGAAAGACAAACGCATCGTCTTCATCTTCGACGAGTGCCACCGCTCGCAGTTCGGCGAGAATCACAAGGCAATCAAAGCTTTCTTCCCCAAGGCCCAGCTCTTCGGTTTCACCGGCACGCCGATATTCGGTGGACCCAATGGCAATGCCAGTCGCGTAAAAATCGACGGCGAAGTGGCCTCGTACCAAACCACGGAAGACCTCTTCCAGAAGCAGTTGCACGCCTACACCATCACCCACGCCATCGAGGACGGCAACGTCCTGCGCTTCCACGTCGACTACTTCAAGCCCGAGGGCAAAAACCCTCCCAAGCCGGGTGAGGCCATCGCCAAGCGCGCCGTCATAGAAGCCATTCTTGCCAAGCACGATGCCGCCACCGGCGGTCGCCGCTTCAATGCCATCCTCGCCACCGCGTCCATCAATGACGCCATCGAATACCACGCGCTGTTCAAGACGATGCAGGCCGAGAAGCAGGCCACGGATCCCGATTTCAGGCCGCTGAACATCGCCTGTGTTTTCTCCCCGCCTGCCGAGGGCGATCCCGATGTGAAGCAGATTCAGGAAGACCTGCCGCAGGAGCAGGCCGACAACGAGGTGGACCCCGAGGGCAAGAAAGCCGCGCTGAAACTCATCCTCAGCGACTACAACGCCCGCTACGGCACCAATCACGGCTTGAGCGAGTTCGATCTCTACTACCAGGATGTGCAAAAGCGCATCAAGGACCAGCAGTGGCCGAATGCCGACTATCCCCCGGCGCAGAAGATCGACATCACCATCGTCGTGGACATGCTGCTCACCGGTTTCGACTCAAAGTTTTTGAACACGCTCTACGTGGACAAGAACCTCAGGCACCACGGCTTGATCCAGGCCTTCTCCCGCACCAACCGCGTGCTCAACGGCACCAAGCCCTACGGCAACATCCTCGACTTCCGCCAGCAGCAGGATTCGGTGGATGACGCCATCGCCCTTTTCTCCGGAGAAAAAACCGGCGAAGAGGCGCGAAAAATCTGGCTCGTGGACAAGGCGCCTGTCGTGATTCAGAAGCTGGAGAGCGCAGTGCAGAAGCTCTCCGACTTCATGAAATCCCAGGGCCTCGACTGCATGCCCTCCGCCGTGGCCAATTTGAAGGGCGACGAGGCGCGCGCCGCCTTCATCGCCCACTTCAAGGAAGTCCAACGCCTCAAAACCCAGCTCGATCAATACACCGACCTCACCGGTGAAAACAGGGCCGCCATCGAGCAGGTGCTGCCCGAGGAAAACCTGCGAGGCTTCAAGGGCCAGTATCTGGAAACCGCCAAAAAGCTCAGAGACCAGCAGGGCAAAGGCGGCAGCGACGACTCCACGGAACCAATCGACCAGCTCGACTTCGAGTTCGTCCTCTTCGCTTCCGCCGTCATCGATTACGACTACATC
This sequence comes from Pseudomonadota bacterium, assembly GCA_021848705.1. Lineage (GTDB taxonomy): Bacteria > Pseudomonadota > Gammaproteobacteria > Burkholderiales > JABEVD01 > JABEVD01. Next base: position 2,788 of record JAJZTT010000016.1, on the reverse strand, counting down.
ATGGGCCTCATCGCCAAGTTCTCGGCCAAAGCCCCGGGCAAGTCGAAGATGACCCGAGAAGAACTCATCGGCCTCATCAGCAGTGACGCCAAGTTCATGAACGAGCGCGACGATATCGCCGAATACATCGGCACGCTGAAAGCGGGCGAAGGCTTAAGCGAATCCGCAATCCGCGAGGGTTACACCCGCTTCAAGGCCGAAAAGAACGCCAGGGAACTCGCCGCCATCGCAGCAAAGCACGGCCTCGCAACAACTGCCCTGCAAAGCTTTGTGGACAGCATCCTCGACCGCATGATCTTCGATGGCGAACAGCTCGGCGACCTCATGGCCCCGCTCGACCTCCCGTGGCGTGCCCGTACCCGGGCCGAACTCGCCCTCATGGAAGACTTGCATCCTCTTCTTACCAAACGCGCCGGGGGCCGCGACATCTCGGGACTCAGCGCGTATGAGCAATAAGCCTGTACCGGTGTACGAGCAAGATTTTGCCGAGGTGCTGGGGCATATCCAGCAAACGCGGCAGCGCGTCTTTGCCCAGGCCAATACCGCTCTCATGACCCTGTATTGGCACGTCGGCGGCATCATCAGCCAGAAAGTGGAGCAAGCAGGCTGGGGCAAGGGTGTGGTGGCAGAGCTGGCGCGTTACATCGCACAGGCCGACCCCGGCGTCAAAGGCTTCAGCGACAAAAACCTGTGGCGCATGAAGCAGTTTTATGAGGCGTATCAGGGCGACGAAGAACTCGCGCCACTGGCGAGAGAATTGCCGTGGACGCACAACGTCATCATTTTTTCGCGCTGCAAAAGCCCGACCGAACGCAAGTTCTACTTGCGCCAAACCATTGCGGAGAAACTTGGCAAGCGCGAGCTGGAGCGCCAAATTGATGCAGCCAGCTTTGAGCGTAGCGCCCAACCTGCAAAACTCTCACCAGCGGCGAGAGTTTTGCACCCCGCAATCTCGGACGTATTCAAAGACCACTACGTGCTGGAGTTTCTGGGGCTGCCTGAGCCGCACAGCGAGAACGACCTGCAACGCGCCCTGGTGCAGCACATGAAAGCCTTTGTGCTGGAACTGGGCAAAGACTTTTTGTTTGTGGGCGAGCAATACCGCCTGCAAGTAGGCAATCAGGACTTCTACATCGACCTGCTCTTTTATCACAGAGGCCTGTCAGCGCTGGTGGCCTTTGAACTGAAGGTGGGCCAGTTCAAGCCAGAACACATGGGCCAGCTCAATTTCTACCTGGAAGCGCTGGACCGTGACGTGAAAAAGCCGCACGAGAACCCCAGCATTGGGGTGCTGCTGTGCCGCGACAAAGACGACGAAGTGGTGGAATACGCCCTCTCGCGCAACCTGTCGCCCGCCCTGGTGACGCAATACCAATTGCAACTGCCTGATAAAAAATTGATTGCCGCCAAAATGCACGAGCTGCTGACGCAGCACGAAGGGTTGGGCGATGAGTAAGGCAAAAACATTGTTGCCGAAGCTGCGGTTTCCTGAGTTTCGGGGGGCGGCGGGGTGGAAGCCCGTAACGCTCCAAGAAGCATCCACGCCGGTGACTGAACGTGTCGGGGAAAGAATACTGACTCCCGTGAGCATCTCTGCTGGGTTTGGCTTTGTGCCACAAGCCGAGAAGTTCGGGCGGGACATATCAGGCAACCAGTATCAGCTTTACACCGTAGTCAGAGACGGCGACTTCGTTTACAACAAAGGCAACTCGCTCAAGTTCCCGCAAGGCTGTGTTTACCAGTTGCAGGGCTGGGGCCAAGTCGCCGCGCCTAATGTCTTCATCTGCTTCCGGCTCAAGGACGGCTACTCGAATGTGTTCTTTCAGAACTGCTTCGAGCAGAACATGCACGGCAAGCAGCTCAAGAAGCATATTACCAGCGGCGCTCGCAGCAATGGCCTGCTCAACATTAACAAAGAAAATTTCTTTGGTGTCGAAATCCCCACTCCAAGCCTGACCGAACAGCAAAAAATCGCCGAGTGCCTGAATTCGGTGGACGAACTGATAGCCGCGCAAGCGCGGAAAGTGGACGCGCTCAAGATCCATAAAAAAGGGCTGATGCAGCAGCTTTTCCCCCGGACCGGCGAAACCCAACCCCGCCTGCGCTTCCCCGAGTTCCAAAACGCCGGGGAGTGGGAGGTTCGGACGATTGGCGATATGTTTCGCCTCATTAACGGTTGTGCCTTCAAGCCGGAAGACTGGAAACCAACCGGGACCCCAATCATCCGCATTCAGAATCTGAACGATCCGTTCGCTGAGTTCAATTACTCCCAAGCACCAGTGCCAGAACGAAACCGCGTTGAATCTGGAGATTTACTCTTTGCTTGGTCTGGAACGCTCGGTTCGTCTTTCGGCGCCCGTGTTTGGAATGGACCGTCTGGTGTCTTGAATCAGCATATTTTCAAGGTGCTGATGGATGAGCAGCAAATCACATTACAGTTCGCGTTACTGGTCCTTACGAGGGTTGAAGAAGACATTGCGAAAAAGTCGCATGGATTTAAAGCCTCGTTTGTTCACGTGAAGAAGTCGGATCTTGTTAAAGTTGAGCTGCCCCTGCCATCTCTCCCCGAACAACAACGCATCGCCGATTGCCTCACCAGCCTCGACGCCCTGATCGCCGCACAAACCCAAAAGCTCGAAGCGCTCAAGACCCACAAGAAAGGCCTGATGCAGCAGCTTTTTCCATCCCCGGAGGAGATTGAGGCATGACCGGCCTCATTCTCTACACCACCGAAGACGGTCGCAGCCAGATCAGGCTGCGGGCGCAGGAACAGACCGTTTAGATCGGA
>JAJZTT010000165.1 GCA_021848705.1 Pseudomonadota bacterium | reverse complement strand
TTCCGTTCTCAGCTCTGGTACGTCCGGGTTCTTCTTCTGCGGCATGATGGAGGAGCCGGTGCAGAAGCGATCGGCGAGATCGATGAAGCCGAATCCCGGATTCATCCACAAAATGATTTCTTCCGAGAATCGGGAAAGATGGGTCATGACGAGGGAGGCTGCCGAGCAGAACTCGATGGCGAAGTCGCGGTCGGAAACCGCGTCCAGCGAATTTTCACAAACCCCGTCGAATCCGAGCAGTCCTGCGACCATTTCCCGGTCGATCGGATAGCTGGTCCCGGCAAGCGCAGCAGCACCCAGAGGAAGACGGTTCATCCTCGTCCTGCAATCGCTCATGCGGCTCCTGTCGCGCTCCAGCATCTCGAAGTAGGCCATGAGATGGTGACCAAAGCTCACAGGCTGGGCGACCTGGAGATGGGTGAATCCGGGCATCACGGTGTCCGCGTTTTCCCAGGCGAGATCGAGCAGCGCGTTTTGCAGGATGCGGATCGAATCCAGGATCCCGTCGATCTCGTGCCTGAGAAAAAGCCGGATGTCGGTTGCGACCTGGTCGTTCCTGGATCTCGCGGTGTGCAGGCGCTTTCCGGCGTCGCCGACCAGGGTGGTGAGCCTTTTTTCGATGTTGAGGTGGACATCTTCAAGCTCTACAGACCATTCGAATTTTCCACTATCGATTTCTTCCAGGATGACCTTCATCCCGCTCCGGATGGCCTCGAGATCCTCCTGATTCAATATGCCAACAGAATGAAGCATTTGCGCGTGGGCAAGCGAACCTTCCACGTCGTATCTCGCCAGCCTCTTGTCGAAGCCCACGGAAGCCGTGAATTTCTGGACCAGTTCGGCGACAGGCTCGCTGAATCTTCCCGACCATGTTTTGCTCCCGTTTTCCAGGTCTTGCATACTCTCCCTGCCTTGTTCAGAATAAGTGAATGAATCGTAATAGTATAAATCAAAACCTGGCGCTGCCGGATTTCAGCAATTCCGGAACGATCCTGCGGGTCCTGGTGATCGTCAATCTGCTCGGGCTGCTTGCCGCCTATCTGCGCTCGGAAGGCTGGAGGGAAATGCTTTCCCAATGGTCGAATATCGCTGCGGTCAGCCAGCCGCTGCTGGTGTCGAGCCTGGTGGTGTTCTATCTCATCGAGAAGCGCCTCAGGGATTATTCCTATCCCTTTGCGGTATTCGCGCTTTTCGCCATAGAAGGGCTGCTCGGGGTGATCGCGCACTGGCTGTCCGAACCCATTTTCGAGATCAGCCTGGATCGCTACTGGGTGCTGAGCCTCGTCACCCTGGGTTTTTTGCTTTGGTATTTCAATCTGAGGAATCGTGCTTTGTCTCCCGCCCTCGCCGAAGCGAGACTTCAGGCGCTGCAGGCGAGGATTCGCCCCCACTTTCTGTTCAACAGCATCAATGCAGTGCTGAGCCTGATCCGCACCGAACCATCGATGGCGGAAAAGGCGCTTGAGGATTTGGCCGATCTCTTCAGGGTGCTGATGGCGGACAACAGGAAACTCACCACGATTTCGCGAGAAATCGAGCTCTGCCGGGAATACCTGGAACTCGAAAAGCTGAGGCTCGGAGACCGTCTCCAGACGGAATGGCATATCGACAAGATGCCCCACGACGCCATGATCCCTCCGCTCATCCTGCAGCCTCTCGTCGAAAATGCCATCTATCACGGCATAGAGCCATCTCTCGAAACCGGCGTGATCAGCATCCACATCTATCTCCGGCGCAGCGAAATCCATGTGGTGATCCGCAACCCCTATACTCCGGGAAAGCAGGCGCATCGCGAGGGAAACAAGATGGCGCTCGCAAACATCCGGGAACGGCTCAGCCTCCATTATGACGTGGAGGCTGGAATGAATTCTGAACTCATGGGGAATGTATTCCAGATACACATCACCCTGCCTTACATCAAGGAGCCGGAAAGAAATGCTTGACGATCCACTGAAAGTGCTCGTGGTTGATGACGAAATGCCGGCGAGGCGCAGGCTGAGGGAACTCCTCTCCGACGTGTCTTCCAAGCTCGCAGTAGAAGTCGTGGGCGAAGCCGAAAACGGCTTGAAGGCGCTCGAAATGATCGAATCGGAAGAAGTGGACGTCGTGCTGCTCGACATCAGGATGCCGGACATGGACGGGCTCGAACTCGCGCAGCATCTCATGAAGCTGCCCAACCCGCCTGCGGTGATCTTCACCACCGCCTACAACGATTATGCGCTGGAAGCGTTCGAGGTTCATGCGGTCGATTATTTGCTGAAGCCGGTGAGGCTGGGCAGGTTGTTCAATGCGCTGTCCAGGGCGAGCGCCATGAGACCGCTTCCGCTCGACATGCTGAAGCAAGTATCGGGCGCGCCGAGGACGCATTTTTCGGTGCACGAGCGAGGCAAGATCCACCTCGTTCCTGTGGCGGACATCGTGTATATGAAGGCCGAGCTGAAATACGTCGCGCTCAACACCAGGGACAAGACCTATCTCCTGGAAGAATCCCTCACCAGCCTCGAGGAGGAGTTCCACGACAACTTCCTGAGGATTCACCGCAACACCCTGGTGGCCAAGAAATTCATCGCTGGCTTCGAAAAGGAATCCGGAGAGGACGGGGGGTGGAAGGTCGTGCTTGAGGGAAGGAGCGAAAAGTTGCCCATCAGCCGCCGCCAGCAGCATATCGTCCGGCAGTACAGGATGTTGCAATAATGAGACAGGATGCGTTGCATCCTTGCAAAACGGCTGCGGCATGGCGCATCATCTCGCCTATACTTGGGGAAACCTCCCTTCGAGGATGAATCATGGACAAAATAATCGCTTTGCTGCTGTTGATGCCGACAGCCGCCTATGCCGGGCAGGGCGCGTTATCCGCAAACGCCTCGCTGGAAGCGCCTGCAGCGAGCGGGGGCAGTTATTTCGGGCTGAAGAGCGAGGAAGATCTTTTCGAAAAAGTGCGTGAAAGGGTTTTCGAATACTGGACGCCGAGCCTAGGGCATTTCAGCGCAGGCGTTCAGTATGCCGCCTGGAAAGGCGCGGAAAATCCTGCCGGAGACAGGATGGATTTTTCCCTGAATTACGATCTGAGGAAAATGACGCTGTTCGTGCAGGGCGGAAGGACGCAGGATTTCAACCTGGACGGAATGATCCACGACCGGGCCTCCTTCGGGGCGCGCTACGACATCGCGGAAGGTACCAGTTTCGAAATGGCCCTGGCCGGGGATCGCTACGACCTGGTTTCCGGATCGGTGAAAAACCTGATGGCGGGAAGCTGGCATTTCTCCCTGGAGCAGGAAGTCGGTGCCGACGGGCGAATCAGCATGTCCTTCACCCGCATGAATAGCTGGATTCCCGGGTTTGTCGGATCGAACAACCAGATTTCCGTCGGATACGGTCGCGCCCTTTCCAGCAGCACGGAAATTTTCGCGCTCTATTCGATTTCCAGCAACGGTCTTCCGCAGAGTCCATTCCTCCTGGGCGGCGGTCCGAATTCATTCGGACTGGGACTCAAGCACAGTTTCTAGATTCAAAGGTTTCATGACCAGAATCCTGACGATCGAAGACGACGAGACGACGGCGATGGAAATCATGGCCGAACTCGGAATCCATGGTTTCGAGGTGGATTGGGCCGAAAATGGCACCGAAGGGCTGGAGAAGGCGCTTTCCGGAAATTACGATCTCGTCACGCTGGACAGGATGTTGCCAGGGGTGGACGGCCTCAATATCGTGACCGCGATGAGACAGAAGAACCTCGACGTGCCGGTCCTCATGATCAGCGCCCTGAGCGACGTGGACGAACGGGTGCAGGGGCTCAGGGCGGGGGGGGACGACTATCTCGTGAAGCCTTTCGCATCGGACGAGATGGCGGCCCGAGTGGAGGTCCTCCTGCGCAGGAGGGCCCGGAACGTTCCCCAGACGGTGCTGAGAGTGGAGGACCTCGAGATCGACCTGGTTTCGAGAACGGTGAGCCGCAAAAAGCAGGTGCTCGATCTGTTGCCCATCGAATTCAGACTGCTCGAATACATGATGAGGAATTCCGGACAGATCCTGACCAGGACCATGCTGTTCGAGTCGGTCTGGGGATATCATTTCGATCCGGGGACCAACATCATCGACGTCCACATCGGAAGGCTGCGCCGCAAGGTGGATGGCCCCGGTCTGCCCTCCCTCATCCACACCATTCGCGGTTCGGGATACCTGCTCGGTGAACATCACTAAACTTTCCCGCACCACCACATTCAGACTTACGCTGGTTTACAGCATTTTCTTCACAGTTTGCGTGATCACGGTCCTTGGGTTCATCTACTGGAAGACCGCCCGGGAGATGACGAGCAGGGTTGACCAGATCCTCTGGATCGAGAGGGAGGATTTTTCCCGTACCGGGAACGTGGAAGAGAGGATCGGCGAGCGCACCCGTCGCGACCAGCGGCATATCTATTTCTACGGGCTGTTTTCTCCGGATGGAAAAAGGATCGCAGGCAATGTGTCCAGACTTCCATCGATTTCCTGGGATGGCAGCATCCACCAGGTTGATCTTCCTCCTCATTCTGCCGTGGCGAGGGTCATGATGCTGCGCCTGAAAGACGGCAAAGGACTGCTGCTCGGGCATGACGTGCAGCAGCTCGTGGAATTTCGGGAGAACATGAAGAATGCATTTTTCTGGGGAGGGTCCCTGACCGTCTTTCTCGGGCTCGCCTTCGGGATTGCGTTGAGCTTGCGGCCCTTGCGCCGTATCGAGGAAATCCAGCGGGTTTGCGAGATGATCATGAGAGGGGATATCCGCCAGAGGCTGCCGATCACGAGCCGGCGCGACGAGCTCGACATGCTGACTGCGACGGTGAACACCATGCTCGACGAAATCGAGCGACTGATGTCCGAAGTGAAGAGCGTCTGCGACAACATCGCGCATGATCTGAGAACTCCTCTCACGCGCTTGCGCGCCAGGATCTATCGCCTCGGTCAACAACTCGGGGAAGCCAGGAGCCCGATGGTGGAGCAGCTGATCTCGGAAATGGATTCCCTGCTGCAGCGGTTTCGCGCGCTGCTCAGGATCTCCGAGATCGAGAACAAGCAGCGCCGTTCGGGATTCAAGACGGTTTCTCTGGCCGATACCCTGGAACAGGCGGTGGCTTTTTTCGAACCGCTGGCGGAAACGAAATCGATTGATCTCGCCATGGAAGCGGAATATTCTGGAACGGTTCAGGGAGACGGAGAACTGCTTTTCGAGGCGATCGTGAATCTGCTCGACAATGCGATCAAGTTCACGCCTGCCGGAGGAAGGGTGGTGGCGAGGCTTTCCTCGGGCCCGAGCGGCCCGAGGATCGACATCGTCGATACCGGAGAAGGGATCGACGCCAGCGAGCGATCAGCAGTGCTGAACCGCTTCTATCGCGGAAAAAGCGAACAAAAGACGCCCGGATTCGGCCTCGGGCTCAGTATCGTGACTGCGATCGTCAGGCTGCATGATTTCGGCTTCGAACTCGGCGATGCGGAAGGCGGAACACGGGCCACCATTTTCTGCTTTCCGCCTTCCCTTCAGCGTTTCGTCGAATAACAGATAAATCGAATATGAAATTTATTTCATGTTCGTAATATCGTCGCAATACTCGGTTATGATTTGACCCCTCATGTCGCAACCGCGACCTGGGCGGAGTCGTGTGTGCTTTGGAAGCGCCGGTTTCCGCAACAAAATTTGACTGGAGTGCCTTACATGCTGTGGATTGTCCGGGTCGCGCTGAGTCGTCCCTACACATTTATAGTACTGGCGATACTGATTCTGCTGCTGGGTCCGCTGGTTTACGTGAACATGCGGACCGACATCTTTCCCGACATCAAGGTGCCGGTGGTGAGC
>JAJZTT010000015.1 GCA_021848705.1 Pseudomonadota bacterium | reverse complement strand
GGTGCGCATCAACTATTATGGCACAACAAAATCAACTCCAGAAACCGCATCTAAACAATCAATGTGTTACAAGAATATCGGACTCAAAAACCCCGAAAAATCGCAGGGAGGTGTTAAAGATGGGCTATGACGTGACCGACTATTTCACCATCAACGGAAAGTCCTTTCCGATGACCCAGCCGATCCGGGTCAAGAAGGGGGATGTGGTGAGGGTGAGGTTCATCGGGGCAGGAGGCGAATTCCACGAAATGCACCTGCACGGCCACGACATGCTGGTCACCCACAAGGACGGATTGCCCCTTCCCCATCCCTATTATGCGGACACGGTGCTGGTCGGACCGGGAGAGCGCTACGACGTGATCGTGAAGATGAACAATCCGGGAAGATTCATCTTTCACGACCACATCGATCGCCATGTGACGGCAAGAGGCAAGTTCCCGGGCGGCGCCATCACCGTCATCGAATACGACGGAATCCCGAAGGAGCCCTGGTATGTCTGGGCCAAGAAGGATTACCAGCCGAACTTCTTCTACAGCGACTCGATGAAAGAGGGCTACGGCATCTTCAACAATCCTGATTTCGCCGGACAGCCGCTCGAACGCCAACGCAGGAGGCATGGCGATGAATAAGTTGCTGATCGCGCTGGGAATGGCGCTGGGACTGGCCCAGCCGGTATGGGCCGACAGCGGAATGGACATCCTGAAGGGGCAGTGCGCTTCCTGCCACAACCTGACCGGCCCAGCCCCGCAGACCCTACAGGCGCTCTGGGCGAGGAAGGGGCCGGACCTCTTCTATGCCGGAAACAAGTACCGGAAGGAATGGCTGGTCAAATGGCTGCAGAAACCCGTCCGGATCAGGCCCGCGGGTGAATTCTACGAGGATCACATCAAGCCCGGGGAGAAGCGCGATGTCGTCGACGAGTCGACATTGAAACCGCATGTGGCCTTGTCTGCAGCCGATGCCCAGGCGGTCGCCGACACCCTGATGACCTTGAAACCCAAAAGCGACCTGATCGCCAAGGAAAAAATCGAGGACGGCACGATTTCGATTTCGATGGGAGAGATGGCCTTCAACAAGTTCCTTGGGTGCATGGCCTGCCACAGGATCGAGCCGGATTACGGCGGTCTTTCCGGTCCCGAGCTGTACACGGCGGGTGAGCGGCTGCAGCCGGAATATATCGCGAGCTACATCCGGAGTCCTCAGGCATGGGATCCGAAAATCTGGATGCCGAACAAGCATCTCTCGGACATGAACATCCAGAAGATGGTCCATTACCTCGAAGCGCTGAGCAAGGAGAACGAAAATGCGAAATAAGCTTCTTTTACTCGCCCTTCTCGCCCTCTCCATGCCGGCCATGGCGAAGGAGGCGGCCAAGGACAATTACAGGACCTATTGCGTCCAGTGCCACGGTCTCGCCGGAAACGGAAAGGGCGTCAACATCCGCGACATGTCTGTGCAGCCCAGGGACCATACCGACGCCAAGGCGATGTCGACGCGCTCGGACGACACCCTCTTCAAGGTGATCAAGGAAGGAGGTCTCTCGATCGACAAGTCGGTGCTGATGCCGCCCTGGGGGGACACCCTGAGCGACGACGAGATCCGGGACATGGCGCAGTATCTGCGCACATTGTGCAAGTGCAAGTACGGGGGAAGCTGAAAGGAGGGGAAATTCGAATTCGACATGATGAAGTTCTGAAGCATTTTCAATTCAACAACTGGAGGGGTTTTACATGAATGCATTGAAGAAAACAGCCATCGCGGTGCTCGCGGCATCCGCGCTTTCGGGCATCCAGCAGGCCAGCGCGAAGACGGTCGAAGTGACCCTGACCGCGAAGGAAGTGACGCTCACGGTCGACAACAAGGGCGCGAAGCAGTATGCGGCCTGGACCTTCAACGGCACCATCCCGGGGCCGGTCGTGCGCGTCAAGGAGGGAGATACGGTCGACTTCACCCTGATCAATCCGCCCGAGAACAAGAATTCCCACGCCATCGACTTCCATGCCGCGCAGGTCGACGTGCTGAACGAATTCGCCCCCATCAAGCCCGGCGAGAAGAAGCACTTCACCTTCGTGGCCAAGGTTCCCGGCGTGTTCATGTACCATTGCGGCGCAAGCCCCATGGTGCAGCATATCGCGAGGGGAATGTACGGGGTCATCATCGTCGATCCGAAGGAAGGCTATTCCAAGGCATTCCCGAAGCCGGATCGCGAATATGTCCTGGTGGAAGGTCAGTATTTCCCGGATGCGGAGAACTACAAGGCGATGCTGGAGAACCAGGGATGGGCCGGCAACCTGATCAACGGAAAGATCCTGCATTACGATCCCGTGCATGATCCGGACGCTTCCCAGGTCCTGGAATCCAAGCCCGGCGAGCGCGTCAGGATCTATTTCGTGAACGCCAACATCAACATGCCGGTCGCCTTCCATCCCATCGCCGGAATCTGGGACAGGGTGTACCTGGGCGGCAATCCGAAAAACGTCCTTTACGGCATGCAGACCTACAACGTCGCAGTGGCCGAAGGGGATGCCTTCGACATTGTTTCGCCGAAGGACCGCGCGACCAACAACGCCATCGTGGATCACACCATGGGGGCGGCATTGCGCGGCGCCATCACGGTGCTGATGAACAAGCCGGACGCCGATCCCAACAAGGGCAAGGGCGACCAGATTCTTCTCAAGTAAGGGAGTTCTGTCATGAACAGTTATCAAATCCTGGGCCTCATCGTGATGGTCTGCTATCCCTGCGTGCTGCTGGCCACGAGTTGGGGGAAAATCGTCGGGAATCAATGATCTCCTGAAATGGATCCGGGAAGGCCTGCCCTTCCCGGGCCGAAAGGAAACAAATGAAAATCCGCCACCTTTCAATGTTGCTGTTGCTGCTGCATTTCGATTCGGCTCTGGCCTGCGCCGCCTGCGGCTGCATGCTTTCCAAGGACTGGCAGATCCAGGGAATGGGAAGCGGTCCGGGGGCCACGATCGGCATCACCTACGATTATGTCGACCAGAATCAGTTGAGGAGCGGGGGGGGAAGGCTGCCAGGATTTTCCCTGCCCAACGCGCAGGAAGTCGAAATGAGGACGAGGACCTCTTTCGAGACGCTGGTCGGCGACTATCAGGGGAAAGACTGGGGCGTGAATCTCCAGGTTCCCTATCTCGAACGTGATCATCTCACTTATCCCCAGGGCGCCACTTCGCTCGACAGCTCGAAATCGGGCTCCTTCGGCGATGCCAGGATCCTGGGAAGATACAGCGGTTTTTCAGGCGACGGGGACAGCGGCATCTTCTTCGGTCTGAAGCTGCCCACGGGTCCGACCGGATTCGCATTCTCGAGCGGTGCCCCGCTCGATCCCAGCCTTCAGCCCGGAACCGGGTCGACGGATCTCCTGCTGGGCGCATTCCATTCCGGGCAGATCGATTCCCTCAGGCTGTCCTGGTTCACCCAGGGAATCCTGGAACATGCGGTGTCGACGAGAAACGCATACCGGCCGGGGGATTCGCTCAACCTCAATGCGGGAATCAAGTACGGAAAATTCGGGCAGAGAATCACCCCGATGCTGCAAGTCAATTATGTGAGGCGCATCGCAGACAGCGGCGCCAATGCCACCCCGCTCATCACCGGCGGGGAACTCGCCTATCTCGCACCGGGGCTTTCCGTGAGGCTCGGGAAGGGGACCAGCGCCTACGCATTTTTCCAGGTCCCCGTCTATCAGTACGTGCAGGGCATCCAGCTCACCCCGACCCATATCCTGTCGCTCGGGGTGATGCATTCATTCTAGGAGATCGAAATGAAGAAATGGCTGTTCGGATTCCTGCTGCTTTGCATCGCAATCCCTGCGATGGCTTCCGAAAACTGGTCGCTCACCGATACTTCCGGAAAGCAATGGAATCTTTCCGATTTCAGGGGGAAATGGGTGCTGGTCAATTTCTGGGCCACCTGGTGCCCGCCCTGCCTCGCGGAAATCCCGGATCTTTCGAAGATGGGGAAGGGGGGGAAGAAAATCGCGGTCATCGGCATCGCGGTGAGCTACCGCAGTCAGGAAGAGGTGCTCGATTTCATGAAAAAGCATGCCATTCCCTACCCGGTGGTGCTGGGCAGCGAGGACATCGCATCGAGTTTCGGCGGCATAGAATCCCTCCCCACCAGTTTCCTCTATTCTCCGGACGGCAAGCTCGTCGGCCAGCACGAAGGGCCGCTCACGCAGGACGAGATCGAAAATTTCCTCGCCTCCAGCCGGAAGAAATGACCCTGTTCATGGCGGCAGCCATCAAGGAAATTTTTCCATTCGTTCATGTTCAGTGATTTTTCGAATCCCTCACGGTTTGCGGAAAAGATTCTCGCGAATGTACGGATGAGGATTCATTCTTGCCTTTCGCATCGATCGGATGCATGCTTCAATTATCACCGTGATTTTTTGGTGGATAGTGGAAATGATGCCCCCTCTCCTCGGGCGGGCCGGTCTGTTTAGCTGCGAATTTTGGGAGCAAGAAATGCTGTTTGGCAACGGGAAAAAACTGGAGGATCTGACCGGAAAGATCCGGCAACTGGAAAGAGAGATCGCCGATCGGGACAAAACGGTCAGGGATCTTTCGAGTCAATTGAAGGAAGAACAGGATCGTGGGCGGGAGGTCGTCGATGAGCTGGCCAGGACCAGGGGGCTGGTCGAAAAGCTGCAGGTTTTCGGAAAATCCCTTTCCGATGTGCAGGTCAGCCTGGTCACCCTGGCTTCGGACATGCACACCGAAAAGGACAATGCCGTTCATGCGCAGGGCGTATCCCTTGGCAGCCGCAGCGCCATCGAGCGGATTGCGGTCAATTTGTCCAGCCTTGCCGGAAGCTCGCAACAGGCTGCTTCCAAGGTGGGAGAACTCGATGAGCGGGCACAGCAGATCAGCATGATCGTCCAGCTCATCAAGGAAATCGCGGATCAGACCAACCTGCTCGCACTCAATGCCGCAATCGAAGCCGCTCGCGCAGGGGAGCAGGGGCGCGGATTCGCAGTGGTCGCCGACGAGGTCAGGAAGCTTGCGGAACGCACGGCCAATGCCACGGACGAGATTTCCGCGCTGGTCGCAAAGATCCGCGGGGACAGCGCTTCCAGCTTCGAGCAGATCAAGTCGCTGGCGGAGCATTCGGGCGAATACAGCTCCGATGGGCAGAATGCTGCAGAAACGATGCGGGAGCTGCTCGACCTTTCGGAGGGAATGGAAAAGGCCATCGCGGCGACCGCACTCAGGGGGTTCTGCGAACTCGCCAAGGTGGATCATCTCATCTACAAGTTCTCCGTTTACAAGGTACTGTTCGGGATTTCCGATGCATCGCAGGCGGAGTTTCCGGATCATACGAACTGTCGCCTGGGAAAATGGTACTACGAGGGGGAAGGGAAGGACTGCTTCTCGAAATTTCCCGGATACCAGGAAATCGAGATCCCTCACAGGGAGGTGCATCAGGCGGGCGCCGATGCGCTCCGCGCCTCGGAGGAAAAAAATACCGGCAGGTTGCTCGATTGCGTGAGCCGCATGGAAGAGGCCAGCCTAAGGGTTCTTGCCGGTCTGGAAAAAATGGCGAAGTCCGGCGAAGAGGACAGCAGCATGCTTTGCACCGGAGGCGCAGCAAGGTAGCCGATGAAAGCCGCGTTCGCAAATTCGGCTTCCGGACGCACTCTGGATTGGCTTTTTTTTCTCATGTTCGTCCTCATGGGACTGGTCGGCCTGTCTGCAGTCGATTCGGGGGTGGTGAAGGCGACCGGGGCGGTCGAGCGGCTCGATCTTGAAATCCATGTATCGAGCGAGATGGAGCAGCTTGCCATTTGCTTCGTCAAGGAGGTGAAGCTCGCAAAGGACGTATGGCTGCGCGGGGCCGATCCTGCGAGGCTGGAGAAGCATCGATCCGAATTCGTCCTGCAGCGAGATTCCTTCCTCCATCATGCCGCAAGGGCTGCGGCCGGAATGAGGATTCTTGCCAAAGAGGGCGGCGCATGGGGGGAATATTCTTCGGCCCTGGAAAACATCCTCCTGGAGCATCGCGAAATCAGCGACAGATATCTCGCGCAGATCGACCATTACAGGGGAAACCCGTATGCGGCAGATGCCAGTGTGGCCGGAATCGACCGGAAATTGTCGGACCGGATCGACGCCCTCAACAGGGAACTGGTGGAATCCATCAGCCAGCAGTCTTCACTTTACCGGAGCCGGGCGCAGAATGGCTACCACGGGTACAGGAATTTCGTCATCGTCTGGATGCTGTCCCTGTTTTCCTTCTCGGTGGCCATGCTGGTCCTGTTCCGGAAAAAGGCGGGCAGGGCGGAAGTCGGTCGTCAGAGATTGCTCAATGCGCTGAACGAGCATGCGATCGTCAGCAGCACGGATGCGACAGGCAGGATTGTCTTCGCCAACGACCTGTTCTGCAAGGTCAGCGGCTATTCGAGGGAAGAACTGGTGGGAAACCGTCACAGCCTTCTCAAGTCGGGAATCCATCTCCCCGAATTCTATGCAGATCTCTGGAAAACCATAGCAGGTGGCAAGGTGTGGTACGGACAGATCTGCAATCGCAAGAAGAACGGGGAATTGTACTGGGTCAACGCGACCATCGTACCCTTTCTCGACCAGCATGGAAAACCGGAGGAATACATCGCCATCCGCACCGACATCACCGAGCAGGTGGAAAACGCACAACTGGTCGAGCAGGAGAGGCTGCGGCTCTACACCATTCTCGACAATCTGGGCGAAGGCATCTACATGCTGGACGAAGAAGGAAGGCTGAATTACATCAACGGCGAAGGGGAGAGGATGCTCGGCTGGACCTTCGATGAGCTCGACGGAAATAAGATTCACGATCTCATCCACCATCATCGCCCGGACGGAAGTGTTCTGGCCGACGAAGATTGCCCGATCTTTCTTTCCATGAAGGAAAATCGCATCTACCGATCCAGCGACGAAATGTTTTTCAGGAAGGACGGGAGCCCGCTTCCCGTGAAATTGAGCGGCGCGCCGATCCTTTCCGAGGGAAGGCTGACCGGTTCGGTTGCGGTCTTTTCTGACATGAACGAGGAGCGGGAACTGCAGCAGCGCCTCATCGACGCCAGGAATGCAGCGGAATCGGCCTCACGCATGAAATCGGATTTCCTTTCCACCATGAGCCATGAAATCCGCACTCCGCTCAACGGGGTGATCGGAATGACCGAGCTGCTGCTGGATACCCCTCTCGACAGCGAGCAGACCGAATATGTGCGCACTGCGAAGATGTCCGCGGATGCATTGCTTTCGATCATCAACGACATACTCGATTATTCCAAGATCGAGGCAGGAAAGCTGCAGATGGAGAAAATCGGTTTTTCCCTTTCGATGCTGATCGAGGGATGCGTGGACATCCTCGCGTCTCGCGCAAGGGAAAAGGGGCTCACCCTCGCGAGTTTTGTTTCTCCGGAAATCCCGGACAGTCTGGAAGGGGATCCGGGCCGGATCCGCCAGATCCTGCTCAATTTCGTTTCCAACGCCATCAAGTTCACTTCCAATGGCCAGGTCGTCCTCAAGGTGGTTTCGGAGCATTCCGACGGGAAGACAATCCATCTGCGCTTCCTGGTGAAGGATTCAGGGATTGGAATCCCACCGGAACTGCAGTCCGGGCTTTTCCATCCATTCACGCAGGCGGACAGCTCGACGACCAGGAAATACGGAGGAACCGGGCTCGGTCTGGCCATCAGCAAGCGCCTGGCGGAAGGGATGGGCGGGAAAATCGGATTGGAGAGCAGCGAAGGGCAGGGGTCGACCTTCTGGGTGACGCTCCCCGTTTCCGCCGGGACGGTGGATCAGTCTGCCTCATGGCCGGATGCCAGGTTGCGCATGGTGATGCTTGCCGGAGACACTCCGGAGAACAGAAAGCTTTGGGGGATGTATTTCGAGAACTGGAAGATTCCGTATGCGGCAGCAGAAAGTTTTTCCGATTTGCAGAAAAGGATCGGCCAACTGGAGGCGGAAGGCATTTCTCCAGACGCGGTGCTGCTCTTCGATCCGATCGAGGACATTTCTGTGTTGCGCGCGGGCCAGATTCTCGACGAAGCGGGATATCATGCGATCTGCTGTCTTTCCGGGCCGGATGCGGAACTGAAATCAGGCCTGGAAGCGAAGGGGATTTCTGTGCTGCAAAAGCCGCTCAAGCAGTCCTCCCTGCTCGACATGCTCATGAACCAGAAGTCGGTTTCCGGGGTTTCGGCCGGGGAATCGCCCGGTCGGCAGATGGCTTTGCCGAGGATCCTGCTCGCCGAAGACAACGGCGTCAATCAGCGGGTGGCGGTGCACATGCTGGGCAAGCTCGGCTACGTCGTGGACGTGGTGAACAACGGGGAGGAGGCGGTCGAGGCGCTCAAGAAGGAGAATTACGGAATGGTTTTCATGGATTGCCAGATGCCCGTCATGGACGGCTATCAGGCTACCGCTGCCATCCGACATCAGGAATCCGAAGGCCACACGCCGATCATCGCCATGACTGCCAACGCCATGGAAGGGGACAGGGAGAAATGCATTCGTGCCGGTATGGACGATTACATCTCCAAACCGCTGGAAATTGCACGCCTTCAGGAAGTGCTGCTCCAATGGGGGCGAACGGCCCCGGGGAAGATGCTTTTTTCGCAGGAATCCGGCGAGGTGATCGATCTTTCCCATCTCGAAGGCATATTCGGCGACGAAAGGGAGGTGATCGGGGACCTTCTGCAACTGTTCATGGACTCGACCTTGAACCTGCGCGAAAGGATCGGGTCTGAAATGTCGAAACAGGGTCCGCATTGCGCGCATCTTTTGCACGAACTCAAGGGAACCGCAGCCAATGTGGGCGCCCATTCCATGGAACAACTCGCCAGGAAAATGGAACTGGCTGCAGCGGATCAGGATTGGGAAGGGATGAAGGGATTTGCGTCGGAGCTGGATTTCGAAGTGCGGCTTGCGGCAGAATTCGTGAAAAAATACACAGGGGGAACCAATGCTGGATTCTGAAAAGTTTCTGGAACTCAAGGCAAGCGCCAATCTTCCCTCTCCGAAGGGAACTGCGCTCAAGATCATCGAGCTCTGTCAGCGCGAGAATGTCACGCTGCCGCAGCTCATCACCGTATTGCAGACCGATCCGGCCACGGTCGGGCGGATCCTGAAACTGGCCAATTCCGCTTCCTTCGCAAGAACCCGCCCTGCCGCCTCGCTTTCCCCGGACATCCTGATGTCCATCGGGATCCAGGCGATCCGCCTTCTGGTGCTGTCCTTTTCCCTGATCGCGGAAAACCGCAAAGGAGAATGCCGGGGATTCGACTACGCGCATTTCTGGATACGCTCGGTGATGACCGGCGTCGGAACCCAGCTACTGGGAAGCTGCGCAAGGCTCGCCCCTCCTGCAGAACTCTTCACCCTGGGCCTGCTGGTCCATATCGGCCAGCTTGCGATGGCGACGGTGTATCCGGAAGAGTACTCGGAAATGATCGGGAAATTCGACCAGTTTTCCAGGGAAATTTCCGCTCCGGAGGAGCAGGTCTTCGGCTTCACCCACATCGAGGTATCGGCAGCCATGATGCAGGAATGGGGGTTGCCGAAGCTCTTCACCGACGTGGTGCGCTTTCACGAGAATCCGGAGAACTCCGGAGATGGGGAGCGCAAAATCAGGCTGATGAACTGCCTCGATCTGGCGCTCAAGCTCACCGGGATCAGCTTTCTCGCCGACGAGGAAAGGAACGTCGAATTCACCGGTTTGAAACCACTGGGAGAGCGGGCCGGAATTTCCGAAGATCAGCTCCTGGAATTGGCGGACCGGATGCTTGTGGAGTCGAAGGAATGGTGCTCCATTCTGGAGATGCCCCTCGACCAGTTGCCGAAGTTTTCTTCTTTTTCAGGATCCTTCGCCCCGGGGAAGATCGATCCCGCTGGAATGAGCCGCCCGGTTCTGGTGGTCGGGGAGCATTCCGATTGGCGGGAAATGCTCCTGAACCTGCTTGGGAAACTGGGATATTCCGCACACTCTTCCTCCATGGGGGATGCCGCTCTCATCAATGCAGAGATCCTCGACCCTGAAATCGTTCTGATCGAACTGGAAGGACAGGAAGGGTTGCGGACGATCAACCGTTTGCGCGATGCGGGAAACGGTGGGCTTTGCTACATCATCGCGGTGTGCGGGGATTGCGAGGAAAACATCCTCTCGGCCGCGCTGCAGCGCGGAATGGACGATTATCTGCGGAAACCGGTGGAAGAAAGGACGCTGCTGGCACGCCTCGCGGCCGGGCATCGCATCGTGAGCAAGCAGCGGCTCCTCATGCAGGAGCACGACGACCTGCAGAAGATGAAATCCCGTTTTTCGAAATTCGCGAAGGACGATTCCTCCGTACTCCTGGTCGACCCGCTGACCGGCCTCTACAATCGGGGCTATGCGATCGACCGTCTGAAGCAGGAATGGTCTGCTGCACTGCGCAGTTTCCGTCCCTTGTCGATCCTGTTGCTAGAGATCGACCAGTTCGCGAGCGTCTACGAGCTTCGCGGGAGGGAGGCCGCCGATGCGCTTCTGCTGCATTTCTCCGGAGTGCTCCGCAGTTCCGCGAGGCTGGCCGACATTCCCTGCCTCTATGCGGAAGGAATCTTCCTCCTCATCCTGCCCGGAACCGGGATCGAGGGCACGGTGAGGCTAGGGGAGCGCATCCTCTCCTCCGCTTCGGAGAGCGTGCTCAAAATCTCGAACGAGAGGCTGGAATTCGGCGCCAGCATCGGCGCTGCCGAAAAATCGGAAGGACATCACAGCTTCTATGCACTCATCAATGCTGCCGAAAATGCCCTGGAACTGGCCAAGACGAAAGGCCGGAATCAGGTGATTCCGGCTGAAAGTTGAGGGCGGGCATGCAGGTCCTCATCATCGACGATACGCAATTGAATCTCACCCTGATGGAGCACCTCGTCAGAAGGCTGCCGGATTGCGAGTCGATCAGCTTCCTGAATCCGCTCCTCGCGCGGGACTGGTGCAGGGAGCAGGTCCCGGATCTGGTGATCGTGGATTACATGATGCCCGAAATGCATGGAATCGAATTCACCCGCCAGTTCCGTGATCTGCCTGGATGCGCGGAGGTTCCCGTGCTGATGGTGACGGCCAACCATGAAACCAGCCTGCGCCACGAGGCACTGACCCAGGGCATCACGGATTTCCTCAACAAACCCATCGACAAGACGGAGTTTCTGGCCAGGGCGCGAAACATGCTTTCCCTCAGGGAGAGCCACAAGAAGCTCACGGATCGGGCGTCCTGGCTTGCAGAAGAGGTCAGGCTGGCGACCGAGAAAATCGTGACGAGGGAACAGGAAACCATTTTCTGTCTCGCCAAGGCTGCGGAATATCGCGATCCGGAGACCGGGTCCCATATCCTGCGGATGGCGCATTATTCGAAGCAAATTGCGGCGAATATGGGATTTTCTCCGGAACAGCAGGAACTTCTGCTCAAGACCGCCCCCATGCACGACATCGGCAAGGTCGGGACACCGGATCTCATTCTCCTCAAGCCGGGAAGGCTGACCCGGGACGAGCTTGCCATCATGAGACAGCATACCGTCATCGGATATGAAGTGCTCAGCACCAGCAGCTCCCCGCTCATGAAGGTGGCGGCCGAAATCGCCCGTAGCCATCACGAAAAATTCGACGGAAGCGGCTATCCGGGAGGGTTGAAAGGGGAGGAGATTCCGGTGTTCGGAAGGATCGTCGCCGTTGCGGATGTATTCGATGCGCTCACTTCGGAGCGTCCTTACAAAGAGGCCTGGAGCGTGGAACAGGCTTCGCAGTTCCTGAAGGAAGGGCGCGGAGTTCATTTCGACCCCTCCTGCGTCGACGCCTTTCTTTCCGGATGGAAGGAAGTGATGGAAATCAGGGAGCGATTTATCGACGAAGGGATTCCCATGCCGCGCAGGGACATTGATGACGATTTCTGAAGGATGCGGATCAATCCGCATCGGTCCGGATGCGCGTGGCCAATTTGCAGAAAATCAGATTATAATGAATCTCAAATATATTTCGGAGCGCGCCATGTCCCTCGAACTACTCGAAGCAGTCAGGTCAGGAAATGCAGTTCTCGCAGGCGAACTGATCGGGCGGGGAGAGAGCCCGGACACCAGGGACGAGAAAGGGAACACGTTGCTCATGATCGCATCCTATTCCGGAAACACGCAACTGGTTCGCCAGTTGCTCGATCTTGGCGCCAACGTCCATCTCGAAAACACGAGCGGCTGGACCGCCCTGTTCATGGCCTGTCACAATCCCGAGCTCGACCGGGGATTCCCGGATGTGGTGGAGATGCTGATCGAAGCCGGCGCCGACATCGAAAAGACCATCGGATACGGCATCCGGCCGTTGATGCTCGCGGCAGGGTATGGGGAATCTCCCGTCGTGGAAGTGCTGCTCGAAGCCGGTGCCGAACCGAAGGCTGCCAACGAGGGCGGAAGGACCGCCCGTCAGATGGCGACCGACAAGAACTACGTGGACGTCGTCAACCTGCTGTGGGAGGCTGAGACGAGTTCCGGAGAAGCGTCCACCTGCAGCAGCGCCTCGGTCGTGACCTTCCACCGCAAGTGATCAGCGCAACGACCTGACACCGGAAGTGCCCGGCAGGCTCGTCGGAACGTTGCAGGTGACGCCGGATGCATTGCATCCGGGAGCAGGGCCGGTCCAGTTCGATCCGTTCGGCAATGTCACGGTCATGCTCGTTCCGGCAGGAGCGGCAAGACAGGATGCCACGCTGCCGTTGACCATGGCGTTGCTGCTCAGCGGGGTTGCTGCGGCGATTTTGGAAGGATCGTCGTTTCCGCTCGAATCTTCCTGATCCTCGCAGCGTCCGAGTGTGTCCAGATCATGATCTCCGTGGCCATGTGCACGGATGCCGCTCACTTGGTCGTCAGGAATGTCCAGCGTCACCCTGGCTCCTCCCATGCGGTGGCAGATCGTGATTTTTCCGTCAGGCGAAGTGCCCATGCGCTGGCTTGCGCTGACATTGTGGACCTGGCCGTAAGGGTCGGTATAGCTGAAATCGTAGTCGTGGAAGTGTCCGGGGTAGGCTGAAGG
Source organism: Pseudomonadota bacterium (assembly GCA_021848705.1). Lineage (GTDB taxonomy): Bacteria > Pseudomonadota > Gammaproteobacteria > Burkholderiales > JABEVD01 > JABEVD01. Next base: position 16,027 of record JAJZTT010000015.1, on the reverse strand, counting down.
TGGAATGGAGTCGTCTTTCCGGTAGGTGTCCTTTCCGTCGGATGCGTCGATATCCTTGGTTTGCGTCCTGTCCGAATGCCCGTCGTCTGACCCGTGATGCTCGTAAGCTTCGTCCTTGTCGCTGTCCTGGATGGAGGATGCGGATGTGCAGAGCGTTCTCACGAGTTGAACGCCGCAGGTGGACACGATGGAACTCGTGCATACACCGCTTTTATCTCCTTCATCCGCATGGGCATGGATCGCGAAGCATCCTGTGAACAGGGCCAGGAGCAGCAGGGGAGGATTGGCTTTCATGATGATTCCTTGGAGGGTTGTCATGAGCCTAATTTAAGATCATCCCGTGAGGCAATCAAGGCGTATCCGACGCGCGTGAAATGCAGCGAAACAAACGGTTTCATCAACCGACGACCGGTCGATTCCGGGGAATGTACGGCGGTCAGCTCTTGAGCCGGACCGGTTCGAGATGGATGCTTTGTCGCCCGTTTCCGATCCAGATGTTTCCTTCCTGGACGGAGAGGTCGAGATTCATGCTGCGGCTTGCGATCTTTTCCAGTTCCGCTGTGTCCGGAAGCAGGATTACGGAAAGGTTTTCGTGTCGGGAAAAATCCTGCTGCGTCCACCAGATTCTGGCAGCCCTGCCGTAGGCATAGATTCGCACCTTGTCCGAGCGGTTGCACGCCTTGCGCACGGCCCTTGCGTCGGGCAGTCCGACATCGATCCAGAGCTCGATGTCTCCGGTGAGGTTCCTTTTCTGGACTGCGGGCTCTTCGTCGGAAGAAAGTCCGCGGCCGAAGGAAAGGCCCTCTTCCGCATGCAGGCCGAATGCGAGGATCCTCACCATCATTCTCTCCAGGGTTTCGGAAGGGTGGAGGGCGATGGTGAGGGAATGGCTTGCATAATGATTGCGTTCCATGTCCGCAATCCCGAGGTCTGCCTTGAAGATGGTCGAAGCGAGCGCCATCTTCAGTCGACGCTGAGTTCCACGTCGATTCCAGTGACTGCGTCGAGAATCCTGGATGTCAGTTCCTCGTCCTCGTCGCTCCATTCCGCTTCGTCCGGGTCGCTGCATTCGGTCGCGAGCGGAGCGATGTCGAAATCCACGTAATTTTCGCCGATTTTCAGTACCCGGATGCCGGGGCCATGTTCGACGATTTCCCAGTCGTCCGGAACCTCTAGTTCCGCCTGGATGTGAACCGTTAGTTTTTTCAAGATGTTCTCCCTGGATCTGCCAATGCCGATTCTACATCACGCTGCCTGAAATGGGGGAAAAGACCGTAAGGTGAACCTGCTATATAATCGGGATTCAGGTGCCCGGATGGCATCGGAGCGAACGAAAGGAAGAAATGAAGCTTGCGACTTGGAACGTCAATTCACTCAAGGTCAGGCTGCCGCATGTGCTGGAATGGCTCGATTCAAACGGGCCGGATGTGCTCTGTCTTCAGGAAACCAAGCTCACCGACGAAAATTTTCCCCTCGAAGCATTGCAAAGTGCAGGCTACCGGGCCGCATTTTCAGGGCAGAAGACCTATAATGGAGTCGCGATCCTCTCGAAATTGCCCATGGAAGGGGTGGAAGCCGGGATTCCAGGATATTCAGACGAACAGAAGCGGGTGATTTCGGCCACCATCTCGGGCGTGAAGGTGATCTGCGTCTATGTTCCGAACGGAGAGGCGCTGGATTCCGGGAAATTCCCCTACAAGCTGGGCTGGCTGGAAGCGCTTTCATCCTGGCTGGAATCGGAACTGGCGAAAAACCGGGAAATCGCCGTTCTCGGCGACTACAACATCGCCCCGGAAGACCGCGACGTGCACGATCCCGCAGCCTGGGAAGGCAGTGTTCTGGTGAGTCCGCAGGAAAGGGAGGCATTCCGTCGCATCCTCGACCTGGGTTTCGTCGACAGTTTCAGGCTTTTCGAACAGGAAGAAAAATCCTTCACCTGGTGGGATTACAGGATGAATGCATTTCGCCGCAACATGGGGCTCAGGATCGATCATGTGCTGTTGAGCCGGAGTCTTGCGGAAAAATGCAGCGGATGCAGGGTGGACAAGCTGCCGCGCAAGGCGGACAGGCCTTCCGACCATGCGCCGGTGATCGCGGAACTGGATGTCTGATTGGGAGGTGACATGCTTCACGAAGTCAGGAACATCAACGACTGGGTGGTTTTTCTCACCCAGATCGATTTGCCCGTGCTGAAGAGGACCGCCGAAGAAATCGGGAGGCTCAGGGAGAACGAGGAAAGAATCACCGGCAAGGACATTTCTCAGGTCATCCTTCGCGACCCTTTGATGACCATCAAGGTGTTGCGCTTCATCGAGTCGAAGCGGAAAGCGGACTCGACTGAAATCACCACGATATCCCATGCCATCATGATGATGGGAACCGGGGCCTTTTTCGATCATTTCGCAAAACTGGATGCGGTCGAGGATCTGCTTGCAGAGCATCCTGTCGCCCTCGCCGGGATGCAATCGGTCGCAAGCCGGAGCCGTCATGCGGCGATTTACGCGCAGGACTGGTCCATCCTGCGGCACGACATGGAGTCCGACGAGGTGACGATCGCAGCGCTGCTGCACGACATGGCCGAGATCCTGCTGTGGTGCTACTCTCCACGCCATCTCGTCGAGATCAGGAGAAGGATGATGCGGGATTCCACGCTGAGGAGTCTGGATACCCAGAAGACGGTGATCGGTTTCGATTTCCTGAAACTGCAGATGCTGCTCGCAGCGGTCTGGAAGCTCCCTTCCCTGCTGCGCCAGCTCATGGATACCAACCATGCGCATCTTTCCCGGGTGATCGCGGTCAACCTGGCCACCTCGCTCGCCCGTCATTCCGCGCTCGGCTGGCACAACGCAGCGCTTCCTGACGATTATGCGGCGATCAATGCCTTTCTCAATCTGGGCGAGGAAGGGGTGATGCAGAACATCAACCACAATGCACTGCTGGCGGCAAAGGAATGGCAGTGGTACCAGTGCAGGCCTGCGGCAGCCTGGTTTCCGCTCCTTCCCGGGGACTGGCCGGTCATCTAGGTCTCTTCCAGCCCGAGTTCCTGGATTTTTCGGGTCAATGTGTTCCTCCCGAGCCCGAGGAGCGCTGCTGCCTCGATCCTCCTTCCTCCGGTGTGATGCAGGGCACGCAGGATCAGGGTTTTTTCGAAAAGAGGGGTGAGGCGTTCCATGATCGCAGTCTCTCCCTTGCCGATCCAGAAATCCGCTTCGGAAGCAAGCGCGTCCACCCAGTTCGCAGGGCCGGTCGATGGCGCCTTCTCCAGGATTTCGTCGGGGAGGTCGCCGACGTCCACGGATTGGCCGGGCGCCATCACGGTGAGCCAGTGGCACAGATTTTCCAGTTGGCGCACGTTTCCGGGAAATTCCAGTGAGCCGATGAAGGAAATGGCCGCATCGGAGAGCTTCTTCGCTTCCACTCCCAGTTCCTTCGCGCTCTTTTGCAGGAAGAACCTGGCGAGCAGCTCGATATCCTCGCGCCTTTCCCGCAAGGGGGGAAGCTTCAGGCGGATGACGTTCAGCCTGTGGAAGAGATCCTCCCTGAACAACCCCTGTTTCACCCTGCTTTCCAGATCCTGATGGGTGGCGGCGATCACGCGGATGTTTGCGCGGATCGGCTGATGCCCCCCCACGCGATAGAAGTGACCGTCTGAAAGAACCCTGAGGAGCCTGGTCTGCAGTTCAGCAGGCATGTCGCCGATTTCGTCCAGGAACAGGGTCCCTCCTTCCGCCTGCTCGAACCTGCCTCGCCGCAACGCCTGGGCGCCAGTGAACGCTCCCTTTTCGTGCCCGAAAAGCTCGGATTCGAGCAGGTCCCTGGGGATCGCCGCAGTATTGATGGCGACGAAGGGCTTGTCCGCCCTTGGGCTGTGCTTGTGCAGCGCGTGCGCCACCATTTCCTTTCCCGTTCCGGATTCCCCTGTGATCAGCACGGTGGCATGGGACTGGGAGAGTCTTCCGATGGCGCGGAAGATTCCCTGCATCGATGCCGCCTTGCCGAGGATGTCCGGGGAGGAAAACTGTTCTTGCGGGGCGCCGCTGCTCCTGCTCTCCTCCAGCGCGCGACGGATCAGTTGTATGATGTGATCCACGTCGAACGGTTTTGGAAGGTATTCGAAAGCGCCTCCCTGGAAAGCGGAAACCGCGCTTTCCAGGTCCGAATAGGCGGTCATGATGATGACCGGAAGCTCGGGATAGCGCATCTTCAGCGCCTGGAGAAGGTCGATCCCCGAGTCTCCCGGCATCTGGATGTCGGAGACGACGACCTGTGGCTTTTGCGTTCTGGAAGCGTCGAGCGCCTCGCGCGCGGAGGAGAAGATCCTGAAGTCGACCCCTTCCCGGGTCAGCGCCTTTTCGAACACCCATCTGATCGATGGGTCGTCGTCGATGATCCAGACCGGATTCATGTTCCGCTCTCGGTCAGTGGCAGCAGGATGTTGAAGCAGGTCCTTCCGGGCGAGCTTTCGCACTCGATCATCCCGTTGTGCTGGTTGACGAAAGTCTGGGCAAGGGTGAGTCCCACGCCATGCCCTCCCTCCCTGCCCGAGACGAGCGGATCGAAGATCCTGTCCCTGATCGATTCCGGAATCCCGGGGCCGTTGTCGATGATCTGCATCGAAATGGCGAGCCTGAATCTCTTCTTCGCAATCGTGACCTGTCTCGCAATCCTGGTTTTCAGCACGATCATTCCCTTTCCATGCATGGCCTGTGCAGCGTTTCTCGCAATGTTCAGGACGGCCTGAATCAATTGCTCCCTGTCTCCGATCAGGGAAGGGAGGCTGGTGTCGTAATCCCTCGCGACCGCGATCCCTTCCGGAAATTCCGCCAGAACCAGGCTTCTCACCCGCTCCAGCACTTCGTGTATGTTCACCTCGCTGAACTGGGGAGGGCGGCTCGGCGTGAGCAGCCTGTCGAGCAGAGATCTCAGCCTGTCGGCTTCCTTGATGATCACCTGCGTGTATTCGACGAGATGCCTTGCCCCTCCCAGTTCGCTTTCGAGCAGTTGCGCCGCCCCCCTGATTCCTCCGAGCGGGTTCCTGATCTCGTGTGCGAGGTTCCTGATCAGCGCCCGGTTCGCCTGGCTCTGGTCCATGAGCCGCTCTTCCCTGGCGATCTTGAGCTGCTGATCGATCTTCTGGAATTCAAGCAATATGCGTGCCATTTTGTATTCGACTGGCGTCACGCTGCACATCAGGTGCAACTTGACTCCCGCCGTGGTCAGGATTTCGAGGTCGTGCTCAATGTAGCTCGCATGGTCGGAACGGGCTTTGTCCACGGCATTGCCGAGTTCGCCCAGTTCGCTGAACAGGGAAGGAAAGGAATGACCGACGAGGTGTTTCTGGCTGAGTTCGAAAAGGATCTCTGCCGAGGGGTTTGCATGAATGATCCCGAGTTCATCGTCGAGCAGCAGTACTGCCGTCGCCAGAAGGTCGAGTCCGGGAAAGGGCGTCATTTGAGGTTGGAAATCTGCTTCCTGAGATCCTCGATGTTCTTTTCATGCAGGTCGATTTCATCCTGGAGCGTCGCGGTCCGGTCGATGTCTTCCTGGCTGTTTCTTTCGTCGCTGTTGATGAGATCCTGTGCCTGTCTGAGTTCTTCCTTCGACTTTGCGAGGCTGGCGGACTCATCGGAGATTTTCTGCTGCAGTTCCTCACGCTTCTTGTCCATGAGTTCCTCCGCGCCAGGGCCATTTTTCTTCTTTTGCTCGGTCGGTTCCTCGGAGGTCGAAGGAGGGACGGGCGGGGCGGGGGGGATGTTCACTTTCTCGGAACCCGGCGTCCTCTGGTCGGTGAAGACGGTATGGCCGGTGGAATCGGTGGACTTGAAAACGTCCGCTTCCGCTACGGGGCAGGCGAACGCGATAATCAGCAGTGTAGGAAAGAATTTCATCATTTCAGGTTGGAGATTTCCTGCTTCAATGCCTCGATGTTTTTCTCGTGCAGCACGACGTCGTCCAGGGATCTCTGCGCATCCGCCCCTTTCGCGCTCACTGCAGAGGCGCGGGAAGCCTGGAGCCTCTTCTCTTCCGCGGCCAGTTCGTCTTTCAGGATCCTGTAGCGGGTTTCGTCCCGCATTTTCTGGGTCCTGGTGTCCACCCTGAACTCACGGCTACCGCTGGCTCTGGGGGCGGGCATGGTATTGAGCGGCTCGATGTTGAGCTTCTTCGCGCCGCGGGTCGGGATGTTCGAATAGGTGACATGGCCTTCCGCATCCACGCTCTTGTAGATGTCGGCGCCTGCCGGGAGACAATAGAGTCCCAGCATCGCGATGATCAGTTTGCGCTTCATGAGAGGTTCCGCATGGGTATCACCGAATAATGGTACACCCTCTGCGAGAAACAAAAAAGGGTGGGGAAGTCCCCACCCTTTTTGAGCATCCGCCGATTACAGGCTGTAGTACATCGCGAATTCGACGGGATGGGTGGTCATGCGGAAGCGCGTGACTTCTTCCATCTTCAATTCGATATACGCATCGATCATTTCATTGGAGAAGACGCCGCCGCGGGTCAGGAACTCGCGATCCTTGTCGAGATATTCGAGCGCCATTTCCAGAGAGGAACAGACGGTCGGGATGCTCGAAGCCTCTTCGGGCGGCAGGTCGTACAGGTTCTTGTCCATTGCGTCGCCGGGATGGATCTTGTTCTGGATCCCGTCGAGACCGGCCATCATCATCGCGGTGAACGCGAGATAGGGGTTTGCGGTCGGATCGGGGAAGCGTACTTCGATGCGGCGAGCCTTGGGGTTGGTCACGTACGGAATGCGGATCGAGGCGGAACGGTTGCGCGCGGAATAGGCGAGCATCACGGGCGCTTCGAATCCCGGGACGAGGCGCTTGTAGGAATTGGTTCCGGGGTTGGTGATCGCGTTCAGCGCGCGGGCATGCTTGATGATGCCGCCGATGTAGTAGAGCGCGAGTTCGGAAAGTCCGGCATAGCCGTTTCCGTCGAACATGTTCTTGCCGTCCTTCCACAGCGACTGGTGGACATGCATGCCGGAGCCGTTGTCGCCCACGATGGGCTTGGGCATGAAGGTCGCGGTCTTGCCGTAGGAATGCGCGATGTTGTGCACGACATATTTCAGGATCTGGGTCTGGTCTGCGCGACGGACCAGGGTGTTGAATTTGGTGCCGATTTCGCACTGTCCCGCAGTCGCGACTTCATGGTGGTGCACTTCGACTTCGACGCCCATCTGCTCCAGGGCGAGGCACATGGCGGAGCGGATGTCCTGGAAGGAATCGACAGGAGGAACCGGGAAATAGCCGCCCTTGACGCCGGGACGATGGCCGATGTTGCCTGCTTCGTAGCGCTCGCTGGAACTCCATGCCGCTTCTTCGGATTCGATCTTGACCGCGGATCCGGACATGTCCGCATGCCAGGTCACGGAGTCGAAGATGAAGAATTCGGGTTCCGGTCCGAAGTACGCGGTGTCTGCAATCCCGGTGGACTTCAGGTAGGCTTCGCCGCGCTTCGCGAGCGAGCGGGGATCGCGGTCGTAACCTTTTCCGTCGGAGGGTTCGATGACGTCGCAAGTCAGGATCAGGGTGGATTCTTCCATGAAGGGATCGATATTCGCGGTGACGGGATCCGGCATCAGGATCATGTCGGAAGCCTGGATGCCCTTCCAGCCTGCGATCGACGAACCGTCGAAGGCGTGACCGTTTTCGAACCAGGAATCTTCCACGACACTTGCGGGTACGGAAACATGCTGTTCCTTGCCGCGGGTGTCGGTGAAGCGCAGGTCGACGAATTTCACCTCGTTTTCCCGGATCATTTTCATTACGTCTTCGACAGCCATATCATTTCCTCCTAGAGATGTACATTTAACAAAGCTCCGGATCACAAGCACGATGCATGCCATGATCATCAAACCATCCGGCTATTGTGCCACAAGTTCCCGTCATTGAGTGGAATTCCCGGGCGCGCCCTGTTTCGGTGCGTTCCTTCCGATTTCCGCACCGATCCGGTGCGTGTGAATGGCGCGGATGTGCGGATCCTCTGAAAGGAGGGCTGCGATCCGGGCGCCCATTTTTACGCTTTCAGGGCTCGAATCCGGAAGATAGATTTCAGCTTCGACCATCCCTTCCAGATAGTGCAGCACCATCCTTTCCGGCTCGACGCCGAGCCTCTTGGCGATGAGGCTCCTGAAATGCTCCCGCTCGGGAAGATGCACGCTCGGTTTGTGATGGAAGTCGTCTTCCGGGTCGACATGAACCAGCACGTTGAGCACGTCGTGGTTCTTCAACACCCTGCTTCTCGCGCATTCCGCGATGAAATGTCCTTCGGAGACGCTGATCCTGGGATCGACCATGATGTGCGCATCGACCAGCGCCTGGTTGCCCATTTTTCTGGTGCGCAGTTCGTGCAGGCCGATCACGCCGGGCGTCCCTTCCAGGGTCGCCCTGATTTCCGCGACACCTTCCTCGGAGAGGCCGGTGTCGATGAGTTCGGAAAAAGCCTCGTAACCGAGTTGCCAGCCCATTCTCACGATCATGAAGGCGACCAGCGCTGCAGCCAGGAGGTCGAGGAAAGTGAATCCCATCAGGTTGCCCGCGATACCCGCAGAGACCACCAGCGATGAGGCGGCATCCGACCTGGAATGCCACGCGTTCGCCACCAGCATCTGGGAGCGAACCTTTTTCGCCACTGCGATCATGTAGCGGAACAGCATTTCCTTGGCGAAAAGGGTGGTCAGGGCGACCCAGAGCGTCATGAAATGCACATGCTGGATTTGCTGGGGCTGCTGCAGGCGCGATCCTGCGGCATAAAGCAGGGCGAGCCCCATCGCGCCCATCATGATCCCCAGGATCAGCGTGGTGGCGGTTTCGATCCGGGCATGTCCGTAAGGATGATCCTCGTCCGCGCTGCGATTTCCGTGCCGGTTGGCGATCAGCACCAGGATGTCGGAGAGCAGGTCGGAAAAGGAATGCAGGCCGTCCGCCATCAGCGCCTGGGATTTGCCGAAGAATCCTGCGACCACCTGCAGCACTGTGAGCAGAAGATTTACACCGATGCTGATGGTCGTGCTTTTCTTCGCAGCCTCGTACCGGGTGGAATCGGCTTCCTGCGGTGTCTGGTTTGGGTCTATCATATGAAAAAGAATATCCTAATTTTCATCTTTGCACTATGACCCATATCAGCGAAATTCTCGGCAGGGCGAGGGCAAGGCGAGGCGATCTTCCCTATGAAGGCGCGCTGCTTCCCTTCGAGGCCCATGCACTTTTTCTGGAAGCTCCGGGGGCGCGCCTCATCGACGTGAGGACGCGGGCGGAACTCGACTGGGTGGGCAAGATTCCGGGCAGCGTGCACATCGAATGGAAGTCCTATCCCGGGATGGCCGACAACCCCAATTTTCTGAGCCAGTTGAAGCAGCAGGTCGATCGGGAATCCCTCCTCATGTTCATCTGCAGGTCCGGTCAGCGCTCCCATGCGGCGGCAGCCCTGGCAGCCGCCTCCGGCTTCACTTCCTGCTACAACGTGCTCGAAGGTTTCGAGGGCGACCGCAATGCTCATTCACATCGCGGAAAGCTGAACGGCTGGCGCTTTTCCGGACTTCCCTGGGAACAGGGGTGACATCAGAATCCGGCATGGTGAAGCGAGAACACCACGATGGAGGCGCAAAGGCAGTAGATTCCGAAGAAATGCCATCTCCCTTCCTCCAGCCAGCTCGACAGCCATTTGAGCGCGAGAAGTCCTGCAAAAAAGCTGAACACCATTCCCACGATTCCTGGCATGAACATTCCCGCGAGATGGCTGGCCGATTCGGCATGCTGGACCTTGAGGAGGCGCATCGCTTCCCTCGCGATCACGGCGGGGGTGAGCACCACCGCGAGTGCAAAGCTGAATTCCTCGATTTTCCTCCTCGAAATTCCCAGCAGCAGACCTGTGGAAATCGTCGCTCCGGAGCGTGAAAATCCCCTGAAAGGAAGGCAAAGCCCCTGGACTGCGCCGACCTGGAGGGATTCCTTCAGGTCGAGATCGCGGTTGTTCATCGAGGCATTCCGGGTTTTGAGTCCCGCGAAGAAGATCAGGATCCCGGCGACCGCGAGCGATACGGAAATCAGGGTCATGTTGCCGAACAGAAGCTCGATTTCCGCATGCGGAACGTCTTTCATGAAAAACTTCTCGATCAGGTGTTTGAGCGCAAGACCCACGATTCCGGTGACGAGGGTTGCGGAGAGCACGTATTTCATCGATTCCACGAATGCGCGTCCGGATGAAAAGAAGCTTTCCTTCCACGATTTCCAGAAATACAGGATGACCGCGAACATGGTTCCGGTATGAAGCATCACGAGCAGCAGGGTCATCTCCGGGGTGGTCGGATCGAGCCCCATCAGCTTTTCTGCAACGATCACATGGGCCGAACTGGAAACCGGCAAGAGTTCGGCCGCTCCCTGCACCATGGCGAGAATCAGGATTTGAAACAAGGTCATGGAGGTCAGGCTTTCAGGTAGATTTCGGAACCCTGATTGAGGAATTCCTCGGATTTTTCCTTCATGCCCGCTTCGCGCTCAGCATAATCGCGCACGTCCTGGGTGATCTTCATCGAGCAGAAGTGCGGACCGCACATCGAGCAGAAGTGCGCGACCTTGGCCGAATCCTTGGGCAAGGTCTCGTCGTGGAATTCACAGGCGCGGTCGGGATCCAGGGAAAGATTGAACTGGTCTTCCCATCTGAAGTCGAATCGCGCCTTCGAGAGGGCATTGTCCCGCACCTGCGCCCCGGGGTGGCCCTTCGCGAGATCGGCTGCATGGGCTGCGATCTTGTAGGCGATGATGCCGTCCTTCACGTCGTTCTTGTCGGGAAGTCCGAGGTGTTCCTTGGGGGTCACGTAGCACAGCATCGCGGTGCCGTACCATCCGATCATCGCAGCGCCGATTGCGCTGGTGATGTGGTCGTATCCGGGCGCGATGTCGGTGGTCAGGGGCCCCAGCGTGTAGAAGGGCGCCTCGCCGCAGTGTTCGAGTTGCAGGTCCATGTTTTCCTTGATCATGTGCATCGGCACATGGCCCGGTCCTTCGATCATGGTCTGCACGTCGTGGCGCCATGCGATCTGCGTGAGTTCGCCGAGGGTCTTCAGTTCGGCGAACTGCGCTTCGTCATTCGCATCGTGAAGGGAGCCGGGGCGAAGTCCGTCCCCGAGCGAAAAGCTCACGTCGTAGGCCTTCATGATTTCGCAGATTTCCTCGAAATGGGTATAGAGGAAATTTTCCCTGTGGTGGGCGAGGCACCATTTCGCCATGATCGATCCGCCGCGGGAGACGATTCCGGTGAGGCGTTTCGCGGTGAGCGGCACGAAGGCGAGCCGCACGCCCGCGTGGATGGTGAAGTAATCCACTCCCTGCTCCGCCTGCTCGATGAGCGTGTCGCGGAACATTTCCCAGGTGAGTTCTTCGGCGCGTCCCTCCACCTTTTCGAGCGCCTGGTATATCGGCACTGTGCCGATCGGAACATGGCTGTTCCGGATGATCCATTCGCGGGTTTCATGGATGTTCTTCCCGGTGGAGAGATCCATCACGGTGTCCCCTCCCCAGCGGGTCGCCCAGGTCATTTTTTCCACTTCCTCGCCGATCGAGGAGCCGAGCGCGGAATTGCCGATGTTGGCGTTGATCTTCACCAGGAAATTCCGGCCGATGATCATCGGCTCGCTTTCCGGGTGGTTGATGTTGAGCGGGATGATGGCGCGCCCCCTCGCCACCTCGTCGCGGACGAATTCCGGGGTGATGATCTCCGGTATGGCAGCGCCAAAATTCATTCCGGGATGCTGGCGCCTGATTTCATCGCTCTGCGCTTCCATCCTGAGGTTTTCGCGGATCGCGATGTATTCCATCTCCGGGGTGACGATTCCCAGTTTCGCATAGTGCATCTGGGTGACGTTTCTCCCCGCTTTCGCCCGCAGGGGTTTCCTTTCCACCGACATGCGCAATGCGGCGAGAGATGGGTCCAGCAGGCGCATCCTTCCATATTCGGAAGTCGGCTCGGAAAGCGCCTCGGTGTCTCCTCGCTCCTCGATCCATTGTGCCCGAAGAGGCTCCAGCCCCTTCCTGATGTCGATCTTCGATTGCGGATCGGTATAGGGACCGGAAGTGTCGTACACGTGGACGGGCGGGTTCTTTTCCATCCCGGTCGGGGAAAGGGAAATTTCCCGCATCGGCACGCGGATGTCGGATCTGGACCCGGCAACATGTATCTTTTTCGATTTCGGGAAAGGTTTGACGGCCGATTCGTCCACCTTCGCGGTCCTGCTCAGAAATTTGGGATTGGCATTCATGGGGAACTCCGGATGTCGCGTCGCGACCTGACAATTCGTGGAAACTACTGCAAATTCCGGATAAATGCAAGATTTGCGCAATCCCTTCCGCTTTGATATATATCTCTAATGGATACGAAAACCGCACGCGGAAGCTTTCCGATCGTAGGCATAGGCGCTTCCGCCGGCGGGCTGGAAGCATTTTCCCAGTTTCTGGTGGAGCTTCCTCCCGACACCGGTTTTGCCTTCGTCTACATCCAGCACCTCGATCCGAGGCACAAGAGCGTGCTGGCCGATCTCCTCGCGAGGAAAACCGCAATGCCGGTGGCCGAAGCCATGGAAGGCATGAAGGTCGAACCGAACCATGTGTACGTCCTTCCCCCCAATGCGAATCTTTCCATCCAGCAGGACAGGCTTTCGCTGCTGCCCCGCGAGGAAGGATATGGAGCGCACCTCTCCATCGATTTCTTTCTCAATTCGCTCGCAATGGAAAGGGGATCGGGCGCGATCGGCGTGATCCTCTCAGGAACGGCGTCCGACGGGGTGTTCGGGCTCAAGGCGATCAAGTCGGGGGGCGGGATCACTTTCGCCCAGGACGAATCTTCCGCGAAATACCCGGGAATGCCCCACAGCGCCATCGCTGCGGGATGCGCAGATTTCGTCATGACGCCGCAGGCGATCGCGAGGGAGATCGAAAGGATCGCCAGGCATCCCTATTTCACCCTGCCGGGAAATTCGGTTCCCCCGGAGCTCGCGGCGCCGGTCGTCGATGATTTCGGCAGGATCTTCAACCTGCTGAGAAAGCAGGCCGGCGTCGATTTCGCCTTCTACAAGCAGGCCACGATTTCCCGCAGGATCAGGCGAAGGATGCTGCTGCTTCATTTCTCGGAAATCCCGGAATATGTGCAGCATCTCCAGGAGAATCCGGCCGAACTCGATGCGCTTTATCACGAGCTCCTGATCAATGTCACCACCTTCTTTCGCGATCCCGAATCCTTTGCCGCCCTGAAGGAAGTCGTTTTTCCATCGATCCTGAAATCCAGGAAGCCGGATTCGCCGGTGAGGGTCTGGGTTCCGGGATGCTCCACCGGCGAAGAAGTGTATTCCGTCGCCATGACCTTCCTGGAGTTTTTCGACGACCAGCCGGGAAACGTCAGTCTGCAGCTTTTTGCGACCGATATCGACGGTCCGGCCATCGAAATTGCAAGGGCCGGGCATTACGGACCGAACATCGTCGAGGAGGTTTCACGGGAAAGGCTGGAGCGTTTCTTCACCAAGTCGGCGAACGGCTACCAGATCAACAAGTCCCTCAGGGATCTTTGCATCTTCGCCAAACAGAACGTGTTCAAGGATCCCCCCTTTTCCAGGCTGGATCTCATCAGCTGCAGGAATGTGCTGATCTACTTCGGTCCCGTGCTGCAGAAAAAGGTGTTTTCCCTTTTCCATTATGCGCTGAAGCCATCCGGTCATCTTTTCCTGGGCACCGCGGAAACCATCGGCGAATATTCCGATCTTTTCAGGGTCGTCGACCAGAAAAACAAGATCTTTGCCAAAAAACCGATCTCCACGCCCTTTCATTTCGAATTCCCGAATCCCATGGTTTCCGCCCAGACGAGCAACGATTCGCCCGTCAGAGCGGTCGAGACCCTTTCCCACCAGGAAATACAGAGGGAAGTCGACAGGATGCTTCTGGAAAGATTCGCTCCGCCCGGCGTGGTCATCGACGAGCACATGGACATCCTGCTTTTCAGGGGGAAAACCGGTCCCTTCATCGATCCGTTTCCGGGAGAAGCCAGCCTCAATCTGCTCAAGCTGGCCAAATCCTCCCTGCAATTGCAGTTGAGGGCGGTGGTGGGAGATGTGGTGAGGACGGGAAAGCCTGCCCGCAAGGAAATCATGGGCGAGGACGGCGCGCCCGACGTGGCGGTCGAGGCCATCCCCGTCAAGGGGATGTGCTATCTGGTTCTGTTCGAATCGCTTGCGAAAGAAAAGGATGGGGTGAGGAGGCGAATGAGGAAGTCGGACGAAACGCTTGTGCTGCAGCAGGAACTCGCTGCAACCCGCGAATACCTGCAATCGGTCATCGAACAGCAGGAAACCACCAATGAAGAATTGCGTTCGGCGAACGAGGAAATCCAGTCTTCCAACGAGGAACTGCAGAGCATCAACGAGGAGCTCGAAACCGCGAAGGAGGAGCTCCAGTCCGTCAACGAGGAACTGGCCACGGTCAATGAGGAACTGGCCGGCAAGAATTTCGAGCTCACCAAGAGCAACAGCGATCTCGCCAATCTGGTGGACAGCGCCAATGTGCCGCTCGTCATCGTAGGCCAGGATTTCAGGATCAGGCGCTTCTCCGCTGCGCAGGGACCGATCCGGCTGACTGCGGAAGACGTAGGGAAGTCCATTCTCTTCATCGGATACAAGATTCCTCCTCCAGGGCTGGAGAGCATTCTCTCCGAAACGATGAAGAACATGGACCATCGGGAATTCGACATTCAGGACGGGGAAGGGCGCTGGTATTCGATGCGGGTTCGCCCCTATCTCTCGCTGGAGAACCGGATCGATGGCGCGGTCATCGCCTTCTTCGACATCGACGAAGTCGTCAGGGAGAAGGAAGCTTCCCGGGTCGCTTCCGCCTATGCCGACGCCGTCATCGATGCATTGAAGAGTCCCTCCCTGATCCTGACCAGGGATCTTCGCGTGGCTGCGGCAAGCCGTTCCTACCTGGAATGTTTCGGGGTGAGCAGGAAGGAAACAGTGGACAACCTGCTCTATCGCCTGGGAAACGGCGAATGGGCGATTCCGGATCTGAGGAAAATGCTCGAGAACGTGGTCGAAAATGGCGAGCCTTTCGATGATTTCGATGTCGACCACGATTTCCGGAATGTCGGGCATCGCCGGGTTTCCATCAGCGGCAGGAAGATCGAGGATGGGGGCAGAAGGGAGCCGCTCATCCTGATGCAGATCTCGGTGTAGCGGCGGATTTGGTATCGGGCCGCGTTTTTGCTATAGTTGCCGGTACAAATCAATAGCATGGAGTGACGATGGATTTCGAACAGGCACGCTACAACATGGTCGAACAGCAAATCAGGCCTTGGGAAGTACTCGACAAGAAGGTTCTCGGCCTGATGATGGAAGTCAGACGCGAAGAATATGTCCCTCCGGCATACCGTGAACTCGCGCTCGCCGACCTGGAAATCCCCATAGGTCATGGAGAATGCATGCTTTCCCCGAAGATCGAGGCCAAGATCATCCAGGAAGTGGGGCTGAGGAAATCCGACCGGGTGCTGGAAATCGGCAGCGGCAGTGGTTTCCTGACCGCACTGCTCGCAGAAGGCGGCCAGCATGTTTACAGCGTCGAGATCGAGCCGGCGCTCTCCGCCATGGCGGCGGAAAACCTGAAGGCGCACCATGTGACGAACGTGACGCTGGAAATCGGAGACGGCGCACGGGGATGGGAAAGCCACGGCCCCTACGACGTCATCGTGCTGACCGGTTCGGTACCGGTACTGCCGGAGAGCTTCCAGAAGTCGCTGCATCTTGGCGGAAGGCTTTTCGCCATCGTGGGAGAGGATCCCATCATGAGGGCGACCCTGGTGACCCGCACCGGTCCCGACACCTGGCATACCGAAGACCTGTTCGAAACCTCCGCTCCGCGCCTCAGGAACGTACAGAATCCGTCGAAATTCGTATTCTGATCCGCGCGAGGGGTGTAAAAAGACAAGAAGTATATTAGAATTGTCTTATTTACAATTTGCTGGTGGGAAGATATGAATGCAAAGC
>JAJZTT010000164.1 GCA_021848705.1 Pseudomonadota bacterium | reverse complement strand
CAGGTTATTCCGGATGGACATGATCGTCTTCGCCAGGCACAATCTCATCAGCGACCCGCCCTTCGTTCGAATCGATCTCGTCAGTTGCCGCAATGTCCTGATCTACCTGGAGTCCCCGGTTCAGTCGAGAATCCTCAGAATCTTCCATTTCTCGCTGCAAAAGGATGGATTCCTTTTCCTCGGGCGATCGGAAAGCACTTCCCAGGCGGAACAGCTTTTTTCTCCGGTCAATCGACGCGAAAGGGTGTTCCGCAAGAGCGGGGAGAAAACCGCAATCGAAGTCCCCCTTCCCGTCCCGCACCGGCAAACCGTCGCCCAGCAGCGGGTACAGAAAGTCAACCTGCTCCTCGATGGGCTGGTGAATCATCTGGATGTCACGGCGGCATTGTGCGATCCGGCGGGCAACCTCCTGCACACCGCAGGAAGGGTCGGCGATTTCCTGGTTTTCCCGCAAGGCACCACCCGCACCGGCATTGCCGATGTGGTGATTCCGGAACTTCGCGGAGAACTGCTCACCCTGATTCATCGCTACGGTCAACAGGGAAAACCCCAGAACGGGCGCAAGCGCAAGCGGGGCAATGAATTCGTCCGCATCGCAATCGTCCCGGCCGGGCAGGAAATGCTGGTGCTTTTTTTGCCCGAAGCGGCAACTTCGCAGGAAGCGGAAAAATCCGCGGAGGCGAATTCCTCGCAACTCGAAGACGAACTCGCAATGACACGGGAACACCTGCAGAGCATTGTCGAGGAACTCGCCACTTCCAACGAGGAAATCCAGGCGCTCAACGAGGAAGCCCTAGCATCCAACGAGGAGCTTCAGGCGACCAACGAGGAACTGGAAACTTCGAACGAAGAACTTCAGGCAACCAACGAGGAACTGACCAGCCTCAACGAGGAATTGAGCGTCAAGTCTGCGGAACTCGCCAGGCTGTACGGGGATTACGCGCATCTTTACAACTCGCTGGAATTTCCGGTGATGGTCTTCAACCGGAATCTGCTCATGGAGCGCTACAATCTCGCCGCCGCGAAACGCTTCGATTTCCATCCCTCTTCCCTGCTGCGCCATATTTCCCTGCTGAAACTCCCCCCCGCCCTGAATTTCCTGGAGGAAACGCTCAGAAAATCGCTGGAACGAGCGGACCATGAGGAGCAAACGGTCGAAATCGACGAGAAAATACTGCGCATCTATGTCACGCCGGGAATCGAACCGAACGAAGATGCGGGCTCCATCGTGGTCAGTTGCGTGGACGTCACGGACCTGGTGAAGGCGAAAGACGAGCTTTCCCAGTCGGAGCAGAGACTGACTGCGATCATGCAGAACACTTCGATGCTGTACGCCATGATGGACATCGCCGGGAATTTTCTGTATCTCAACCAGAGATTCCTGAACTATTTCGGGATGGAGGAAGCCGAGTATGTCGGACGGAACGTGTTTTCGTTCCTGCCCGGCGACATCGCGGCCTCGCTCTGGACCAAGGACATGGAGGGGTTGCGCAACGCGCACCCCGTAAACCACGTCCTCGTCGTCGGGAAGGACGGGGAGGATACGAGATGGCTGCACTCGACCCATCAGAAAATCACCGACGGCGACGGGAAACCGGTGGCGCTGATCATGCAGGCGGAAGACATCACCGACAGGAAGATCGCGGAAGACCAGATGCGCATCACGGCAAAGATCTACAGCAATGCCGGAGAAGGGATCCTGGTGACCGACAGAAAGCTGAGCATCCAGACCGTGAATCCCGCCTTCACCAAGATCACCGGATATTCCATCGAGGAAGCACAAGGAAAACATGTGGGGACGCTGCTCAAGTCGGGAAGGCACAGCAACGATTTCTATGCAAAGATGTGGCATGACATCGATCGGTACGGAATCTGGCAGGGGGAAATCTGGAACAAGAGAAAGAACGGGGAAATCTATCCGGAATGGCTGACGATCAATCGCATTCAGGGAAATGACGGCGAAGTGGAGCACTACATCGCGGTGTTTTCCGATATCAGCGAAATCAAGAACTCCCACAACAAGGCGGAATATCTCGCAACCCACGATGTCCTGACCGGCCTCGCCAACCGCAATCTTTTCCAGGACAGGCTCAAACACTCCCTTGCGATCGCGCGAAGAAGGAACGGGAGGGTGGCATTGCTGTTCATCGATCTCGACAATTTCAAGACGATCAACGACACGCTGGGACACGACGTGGGAGACGAACTGCTTCGCCAGGCCGCCAGAAGGCTTCAAGAGATCGTTCGCGATGTGGACACCGTATCGAGGCTGGGCGGGGACGAATTCACCGTGATCCTCTCGGATTGCGACGCCATGACGGCCGACGCCGTGGGCAGAAGGATCGTCGACGACCTCTCCGCTTCCTTCGAAATCCAGAACCGCAACCTTTTCGTATCCGCCAGCGTGGGCATCGCATTCTTTCCGGACAATGGAGAGGACAGCCAGACCCTCATCAAGGCCGCGGATACCGCCATGTACCGGGCCAAGGAAGGCGGTCGAAACCGGATCGAATTCTTCGTTCCCGAAATGCATGTCAGGCTGATGAAACGCGCCGCCCTGGAAAGCGCATTGAGGCTGGCCATCGACGAGCGCAGATTGCGGCTCGTCTATCAGCCAAAATACTGGATCCATGAGGAGGTATCCCTTTACGGAGCCGAAGCGCTGGTCCGCTGGAACGATCCGGAACTGGGCGAGATTTCCCCCGGGGAATTCATTCCCGTTGCGGAATCCAGCGGTCTGATCCTGCAGCTCGGCATCGAGGTGGAAAGAATCCTTTTCGAGCAGATTTCCACCTGGATGACAATGGGACTGAACGTGCCGAAAATCGCACTCAACATTTCCCCAAAAAGCATGCGCGAATCAGGCGTGGCCCGTCGCATCGTCGAGGCGCTGCAAAGGCACGAAATCCCGTCGGACCTGGTCCAGGTTGAAATCACCGAAGGCGCCCTGCTCGAAACCGGTCCGGCCGTGGTTGCCAACACGCTCGAACTCGACCAGTCGGGGATCAGCATCAGCATCGACGATTTCGGCACCGGCTATTCCTCCCTTTCCTATTTGAAGCGGCTGCCGCTTGCCGAACTCAAAATCGACAAATCCTTCATCGACGGGCTCGGCACCGACACGGGAGACGAGGCGATTTCCACGGCGATCCTGGGTCTGGGAAAAGCCCTGGAACTCAGCGTGGTTGCGGAAGGCGTGGAAAATGCGCGCCAGCTCGAATGGCTTCGAAACCATGGATGCACCGTGGCACAGGGCTTCTATTTTTCCAGACCGCTCGAATCCGCCAGTTTCGAAGATCTGTTGTTCGGACAAAATGGATAGATTCATACCACAATGCGAAAACGAGCAGCTTCATCGCTCCGGAGCGATCCTTCCCCATGGAACGCTTCTGGTTGCGGATGAAAATGCCATCGTCGTCAATGTCGCCGGGAATTTTTCGCAATTCACCGGCATCGAAAACGTCGAACCGGGGCAGGCCGTATCCGACCCGTTTCGGGATTTTCTCTCGGTCGGCGAACAGGCCGGCAGCAGGAAGACTTGGCAGATCGAAATCGGGCAAGCCCTGTTCGACATCGTATCTTCCCGCAACGGCGAAGGCCATGTGGTCATCGAACTGACGAACGGGGTCGTCATGCCGGAAAGCTGGATGCACCAGCCGGTTTCCCTGCCCCGTGTGGAAGCCGGCCAGCCGGATTATCTGTGCAAGGAAATCCGCAGCATCACCGGATTCGAGCGCGTGCTGTATTACCGGTTCAGGGAAGACGGGGACGGCGAAGTCACGGCG
The DNA here is from genome assembly GCA_021848705.1 of Pseudomonadota bacterium. Classification (GTDB taxonomy): domain Bacteria; phylum Pseudomonadota; class Gammaproteobacteria; order Burkholderiales; family JABEVD01; genus JABEVD01. The sequence goes on along the minus strand of JAJZTT010000164.1, from coordinate 2,196 downwards.
GAATCTCGCCTCGATCCCCGAATGGGAAGCTATCTCGACCTGCGCTTTCCCGCATCCGACATTCCCCGCATCGCACGAAACCTGTTGCTCAGGAACCCCTGGCGCTGCATTCCGGATGCGCAGGCGGAGCCTGTCGCCATCCTCGGCGACAGCGTGCCGGACCTCACCTACTCGGATCTGCGCAGCGTATCCCCGATCCACCGGATCTATCTGGCCAACATGGGCGTGCGTGCGGCACTCTCCTTTCCCATCGTGACCGGAAATTCCCTGACCGCGATGATCAGCTGTCACCATTCCTGCCCCGTGACGGTTCCCGTCGTGCGCCTGCAACGGGCTGCCGAAATCGTGCGGACGCATGCCCGGTCACTGACTTCCTCTCAGGCGACACGGCGACTGAAGTTCCTCGACGGACTGGGACGGCACATGCGGGAAGCGGGAAGCATTCTGGACCGGCACGCAGGCGATCTGCTCGCCGCATGGAAGGAACTGGGGAAAATGCTGTGTGCGGAATTTAAAGCGGAGGGGGCCATGATCTGCACCCCTCAGGGGATCGCGTTTCACGGCGAGGTTTTCGAGCAGGATGCACTCGATGTCATGGAAGACTGGATGGCTTCGAATCAGCATGATTTCATCCGGGAGATCGAAAATCTCTCGAAGCAGGTTCCAGGTTTCCCTCTTTCCGGAATCGCCGGCGTTCTGGCCACCAGGGTCGGCAGCGCGCACATTTACATTTGTCGCACCGAACACATTCACGAAGTTGCGTGGGGAGGGAATCCGGACAAGCCGGTCGAATACCACGACGGAAAAATCGGAATCTCTCCGCGCAGATCCTTCGAAAAATGGATCGAGAAGCGCCTGGGATATTGCCGCCCCTGGACCAACGAATCCAGGCTGCTGCTGCTCAAGTTGCGCGAACTCTTCCTTCATGCCTGAACCCGCCGCAATTTCGCTCCTCAGAAAGGAATGCCGTTCCCTTCACCGTGAACTGGAACGGAAGGACACTTTCACCAAATTGCTGAAGCGGGATGTCGGAATCGACGATTACATTTCCGCGCTGAGCGTGCTGTACCGCTTCGTTTCGACCTTCGAATCCGGACTCCTCTCCCTCGTCGAAAAGACGCCGCTGTCTGAAGTCTACACGCCGAGATTGCCGCTGCTTCGAGCCGACCTGGAAGAATTGAATGGAGTCCCGCCCGTCCGCGACGACCTTCCCCATGAGACCAAATCGGTCGAGGAAGCTTGCGGTTTCGTTTACGTCCTGGAAGGAGCGAGCCTCGGATCGGTGATCATCCGGAGGCACCTCAAGGCATGCCTTGGAAGCGACCTTCCCCTCCGTTATTTCGGCGTGCGCTGCGAAGTGCCGGGCCACTGGGAAAAGGTCATGGGACAACTGGATGCGATGCTTGCCGATCCTTCCTCGGCCGCAAAGGCGGCCAAAGCCGCCGCGGGAGCATTCCGGACCCTGATTTCGATGGATTCGAGGTGATCCTGCGCCTTGAACCGGAATCCGCACCTTAACCTCATTAGGGGCCCCTATAGCGGGACAGTATTCCCGGATTTTGCCTACACAGCGCCTACACGAAACCCGGAAAGCAAAAAGCCCGGTCTTTCGAACCGGGCTTTTGCATGTTGATTCTGGCTCCCCGACCTGGACTCGAACCTGGGACCTGGAATGAATGCTGTAAGCGTCTGGCGCAGACACCTTGCCTATTCTGAAGAGCGCAGCGGCAGCAGTTCATCGATGCGGTTGTTGGGCCAGGAAGGTAGTTTTTCCAGCGTTTCTTTCAGCCAGGCGAGCGGGTCCAGTCCGTTGAGACGGGCGGTGCCGAGCAGGCTCTGGATGGCTGCGGCGCGGCGACCGGCGCGCTCGCTGCCGGCAAACAGCCAGTTCTTCTTGCCCACTGCAATCGGCCGGATGGCGTTCTCCACCGGGTTGTTGTCGATCGGTCGATCTCCGGTTTCGGCATAGCGCGCGAATGCCTCCCAACGCTTCAAGGTGTAATCGATCGCCTTCGCCGCCCCGCTGTTGTCCGGGGTGGTGAGGCGGACTTTGTGCAGCCAGTCGTGCAGTTCCTTTAGTCTGGGCACGGCCTCTGCCTGTCGCAGTTCGAACCGCTTCTCCGGCGTGAGATCGTGTCCATCCTGTTCGATCCGGTACAGTTCGCCGATGCGCCGCAATGCCTCTTCCGCCATCGT
>JAJZTT010000163.1 GCA_021848705.1 Pseudomonadota bacterium | reverse complement strand
GCATCGAGTTCCAAAAGATCGGCCGGATCGTATCTCAAATCGAAGACCACGACCTCGTTCCTGTTGACGGGGTGCGATGCGATCGGCAGGACGAGGGCCGTGCAGCCGTATTCCGACGGATACATGGAAGAAACATGGACGAGCGGGGCGCGCAGCGCAAGCAGCCCCGCAACGAGCTTCTTGTCGCGATAACGGTAAACGTAATCGTAAAGCTTCGGCTGCTTCTGCCTCACCAGCTGCGCGAGCGAAATCGTCGCTTTCACGTCGGACAGGGCGTCATGCGCAGCTTCGTGGGCGATTCCGTTGGCGGAGGTCAACTCCTCCAACCTGAAGCTCGGCCTGCCGTCAGAACCCGACGGCCACGCCAGCCCCTCCGGCCTGAAGGCCCGAACCAGGCGCATCATGTCGATGATGTCCCATCGCGAGCAACCGTTCTGCCATTCCCTGGCGTAGGGATCGAAGAAATTCCTGTAGAGCATATGGCGCGTGAACTCGTCGTCGAAGCGGATGCTGTTGTAGCCCACGCCGCAGGTTCCGGGATGGGCGAGCTCCCTTTCGATTTTCGAGGCGAACTCGGCTTCAATGATTCCTCGCTCGAATGCCATTTGCGGGGTGATGCCCGTGACGAGGCAGGATTCAGGCTGCGGCAACATGTCGTCTGACGGCCTGCAGTAGATGACGAGCGGCTCGCCAATGATGTTCAGTTCTTCGTCGGTGCGGATTCCGGCGAACTGCGCAGGCCTGTCCCTCCCCGGATCGATGCCGAAGGTTTCGTAGTCGTGCCAGTAAAGCGACATTACCTGAGATTGAACATGTTCTTCACTGTGTCGTGCCCCATCCTCTTGTGCACGAATGCCGCGGCAAGATGGCCCCACCAATAGGCCCATGCAAAATTGGCAATGAAGCCGTGAACATGATGAACGAGTTCGGCCGTGTCGTTTTTCGATCCGTCCTCGGGCAGGATGAAGAACAGGACAGCTCCGGTGAGCGCCATACCGCTCACCGCAAGAAAACCCAAGCCATGCATGAGCCCCGGCAGCCCGCCCTGCCCCCCGCCTTCCGGAAGCTTCATGTTTTTCAACTGGCGCAAGTCATTCATCACAGAGGCACGCCCTTCCGCTCCCCAGGGAAAAAGCGTTTTGATGTTGCTGTTGTCGCGGGAGCTCATGCTCCATACCCAGTGGGCCAGCACGATGAGCACGGCCAGCATTCCCACCCATTCATGGATTTCGAAGGACAGCGATTCGAGCGCGCTGCGTTTTTCTCCCGCTTCAGGAGCCGCCATTATCAGGCTGATCAAAAGCTGAAAGCTCACCGTAATTGCCATGCCGAAATGCAAAACCCGGGTCTGCCTCGCCCAAACTGTCGATTCAGTCACGCTCTTCTCCTGTCACGGTTTGAATATCCGGGGATCATTATAGCGCCCATGAGTTAGATGAATCTTAAACTACCTGTCACAATTTGATTTTATCATGCTGATAAACTAGTCTTTGATGGTCCACAGGTCAACATCCGGAGAAAACGATGGAAAAAGCTGGAACAACGAGCGAAAAACCGAAACGGAAAACGGTTGCCAAGAGCGCTGCAGAACCGAAGAAGCCCGCCAGAACCCAAAAGTCTTCCGGGGTCAGCGCCGAAATGCGCCGCAAGATGATTGCCGATGCCGCCTATTTCCGGGCGGAAAGATACGGCTCCACCAGCGGTGACGATGTCGCGCACTGGCTGGCTGCTGAAGCGGAGATAGACGCCATGCTCAAGAAGGGCGGAACTTCAAGCTAATCCGCCCAAAAGGCGCTTCAGGCCGTTCGTATCCTTGAGTTCGATCAGTTTTTTTTGCACCCCGATCAACCCCTCTTCCTGGAACTTGGAGAAGATGCGGCTCACCGTTTCCAGCTTGAGCCCGAGGTAGCTGCCGAGTTCCTCCCGCGTCATCCTCAACTGGAAGCTTGCTGCAGAATAACCTCTTGCTGAAAAACGCTGGGAAAGATTGATCAGAAATGCCGCAAGGCGTTCCTCGGCCCGCATTTTGCCCAGCATCAGCATGATTTCGTGATCGAATGCGATTTCCCGGCTCATGATCTTGTGCAGGTTCTGGTGAAGAACGGGCATGACCATGCTGAGCTCGGACAACTTGTCGAAAGGGATCTCGCAGATTTCGCTGGTTTCCAGAGCAACCGCATCGCAAACATGGGTTTCCGTGCTGATTGCATCAAGCCCCATGATGTCCCCCATCATGTGAAAACCCGTCACATGCTCCCTGCCGTCGTCATGGAGCACCGAGGTTTTGAAAAAACCGCCTCTTATGGCATAAATCGCAGTAAACTCTGATCCGGTCCGGTAAAGATGCTCCCCCCGCTTCACCAGCCGCTTGCTTCCGGTCAATGCATCGAGTTGCTGCAATTCGTCCGGGCCGAAACCGATGGGCAGGCAAAGCTCCCTGAGGCTGCAAAGCGAGCAGACCACCTTGAGCTGTTTCAGGATATTTTGCTCTTTCAAGATCGGTTCCGTCATGGCCATGGTCAAATATGACACGGATTATGATTTAGATCAAATCGTTTCGTTATACAATTGTTCATAATGATAAGTTTCCCTTACACCACCCTTACGGAGCAACCATGCAATTCGGCGAAGCACTCCCGCCACTCGAAGTGGACATCGACCTGATCAGAAGGCTGGACAGGAACGGCCCGCGCTACACGTCCTACCCCACCGCAGACCGGTTCGTCAAAACCTTCACGGCGGGCGACTACAGGGAATGGGTGAAAAAGCGCGACAAAACCAACCCGCTCTCGATCTACGTCCACCTGCCTTTCTGCAACACGGTCTGCTATTACTGCGCCTGCAACAAGGTGATCACCAAGGACAAATCCAAAGCAGCAGAATACCTGGGCTACCTCTTCAGGGAAATCGAAATGCAGGGCGAGCTTCTCGGGAAAACCTCTCCCGTGGAACAACTGCACTGGGGGGGCGGCACGCCGACTTTCCTTTCCGATGAAGAAATGCGTTCCCTCATGGGGAAAATCGGCGAGCACTTCAGGCTGGTGGACGGTGGCGAATATTCGATCGAGATCGACCCGCGCAAGGTGAACGACGAAACCATTTCGACCCTTGCAGAAATCGGCTTCAACCGGATCAGCCTGGGCGTCCAGGATTTCGATCCAAAAGTCCAGCTCGCGGTCAACCGGATACAGACCGAGGAAGAAACCTTGCGCGTCATTCGTGCGGCGAGGCGGGAAGGCTTCAAATCGGTCAGCATCGACCTCATCTATGGCCTGCCCATGCAGAGCGTTCAGGGATTCCTGAAAACGCTGGACAAGGTGATCGAGGCTGCCCCCGACAGGATTTCGATCTACAATTATGCGCACCTTCCCCTCGTTTTCAAGCCGCAAAGGCGCATCGAAGAGAAGGATTTGCCCGCTCCCAAGGAGAAACTCGAAATACTGGACCAGACGATCAGGCGGCTCACTGCCGCAGGTTTCCTTTATATCGGCATGGATCATTTCGCAAAACCCTCGGACGAACTCGCGAACGCGCAGCGCAAGGGAATGCTGCATCGCAATTTCCAGGGTTATTCGACCCACGCCGACTGCGATCTGCTTGCGCTAGGGGTGAGCGCGATAGGCAAGATCGGCCCGACCTACAGCCAGAATTTCAGGAGTTTGGAAGACTATTACGAGCACATCGGCAAGAACGAGTTGCCCATCATGCGCGGCCTCGTTCTGAGTTCGGACGACCTGCTGCGCCGGGACATCATCCAGGCCTTGATGTGCCACTTCGCACTGTCCAAGGCGGATCTCGAATCGAAGCATTCCATCCGTTTCGACGAATACTTCAAAGAAGAGGTATCCATCCTGAAAGATCTCTCAAGGGAAGGCCTTGTCGAACTCGGCGATGACGCCATCCGGGTAAGCCCGAAGGGACGCCTTCTGATCCGCAACATCTGCATGGTTTTCGACAGGTATCTCGCGCTCGATGAAAATCAGGTCAAGTATTCCAAGGTCATCTGATCCGCATGGGCATCCAGTGGTATCCGGGGCACATGAACAAGGCAAGGCGGGAGCTTGCGAGCGCCATGCCTTCCATCGACGTCGTCGTCGAGGTGCTGGACGCGAGACTTCCGCATTCGAGCGAAAACCCGCTGATTGCCTCGATCAGGAAAGACAAGCCCTGCCTCAGGATATTGAACAAAAGCGATCTTGCCGACCCGGCAATCACTTCGTTGTGGATTTCGAAGATGACAAGCGAACCGGGAATGGCTGCTGTGGCGCTTTCGATGAAACAGCCCGGAGGCGCCAAAGCCGTCCCATCGCTTTGCAAAAAGCTCGCCCCGCATCGCGGCACCGTCCTGAAACCGCTGCGGATACTGATCGCCGGCATCCCGAACGTGGGCAAATCGACGCTGATCAATGCCCTCTCCGGGAAAAAGGCGGCGAAAGTCGCGGACGAGGCTGCGGTCACGAAAATGCAGCAGCAATTCGAGATCGAAAAGGGCGTCCTGCTCATCGACACCCCGGGCATCACCTGGCCGAAATTCGAAAACGAGATCTGCGGGTACAATCTTGCCGCAACCGGAGCGATAGGGAAAAATGCGATGGATCCCGCCGAAGTGGCGAAATTCGCAGCCGGCTATGTGTTGCTGAACTATCCCGATCTTTTGCGTGAGCGCTACGGACTCGCAACCTTGCCGCAGGAGGGAATCGAACTTGTCGAACAAATCGGTCGCCGCCGCGGCTGCCTGAAACCGGGCGGTTCGGTCGACATGGAAAAGGCCGCTGGCATTTTTTTGACCGAATTGAGGGGCGGGAAGATCGGCCGCATCAGCCTCGAAAAACCGGAAAGCATCTGAAATGACCAACCCGAAAACCATCTACCTGAAAGACTATACGCCTCCGCCGTTTCTGGTCGACCAGGTCGATCTGCGCTTCGATATCCACGACAGCCATACCCGTGTCGATTCGCGGATGCTGGTATCAAGGAATGCGGCGAATCCGCAAAGCGCGATGCGGCTTTGCGGCATCGAACTCGAGCTCATCGAAATCGCACTGAACGGACACCCCCTTCTCCAGGAAAAATATGCCTGCGACGAGGAAGGGCTGACTATCCATGACGTTCCAGACGAATTCACCCTCGAAATCGCCACCCGCATCCACCCCGAATCGAACACTTCGTTGATGGGGCTCTACCGCTCGAACCATAATTTCTACACCCAGTGCGAAGCCGAAGGTTTCAGGAAGATCACCTATTTCCCGGACCGCCCCGATGTCATGTCGCGCTATTCGACGACGATCATCGCAAGCCGGAGCCAATGCCCGGTTCTGCTTTCCAACGGCAACCTGGTCGGCGAAGGCATTTACGACAAGCACCGCCACTGGGCAAAATGGGTCGACCCCTACCGCAAGCCCTCCTATCTTTTCGCCCTGGTCGCAGGAAACCTCGAGAAATTCGAGGACGAATATGTCACCCTGCAAAAGCGCCGCGTCCTGCTGCAGATTTTCACCGAACCCGGCAACCTGCACAAATGCAATCACGCCATGGCCTCCCTCAAGCATGCGATGGAATGGGACGAGAAGCACTTCGGCCTCTCCTACGATCTTGACAGGTACATGATCGTCGCCGTTTCCGACTTCAACATGGGTGCCATGGAAAACAAGGGCTTGAATATTTTCAACACCAAGTTCGTTTTTGCCAATCCAGAATTGGCTACAGATGTTGATTTCGAAAATGTTGAAAGCGTGGTCGGCCACGAGTACTTCCACAACTGGACAGGCAACCGGGTGACCTGCCGGGACTGGTTTCAACTCTCGTTAAAAGAAGGCTTGACTGTATTTCGCGACCAAGAGTTTTCCGCAGACATGATGGCCGAAGGGCTTGATGAAGTGCAGGCAGATTCTGCACGCGCGGTGAAACGGATTGAAGATGTAAAGGTGCTTCGCGCCGCACAGTTTCCTGAGGATGCTGGCCCTATGGCGCATCCCATACGAC
>JAJZTT010000162.1 GCA_021848705.1 Pseudomonadota bacterium | reverse complement strand
AATTCCAGACACTGCAGACTACTGATCCTGGGGTCGGGCCCGGCAGGCTATACCGCTGCGATCTATGCAGCCCGAGCCAACCTCAATCCCGTGCTCGTCACCGGAATGGCCCAGGGCGGACAGCTCACCACCACCACCGAAGTCGACAACTGGCCTGCAGACGTCGACGGCGTCCAGGGGCCGGAACTCATGGAGCGGTTCCTGAAGCATGCCGAGCGCTTCGAGACCGAGATCCTCTTCGACCACATCCACACTGCGAAGCTCACCCAGAAGCCTTTCGAACTCATCGGGGATGCCGGAAGCTATACCTGCGATGCGCTCATCATCGCGACCGGTGCTTCCGCCATGTATCTGGGACTTCCTTCCGAGGAAGCCTTCATGGGCAAGGGGGTTTCCGCCTGCGCCACCTGCGACGGATTTTTCTACCGCAACCAGGAAGTGTGCGTGGTGGGAGGAGGCAACACCGCAGTCGAGGAAGCGCTTTATCTTGCCAACATCGCCAAACATGTCACGCTGATCCATCGCAGGGACAAGTTCAGGTCCGAGAAGATCCTCATCGACAAACTGATGGAAAAGGTTTCCGAGGGGAGGATTTCGCTCGCCACCGACCACGTTCTCGACGAAGTGCTGGGAGACAGGACCGGCGTCACCGGAGTCAGGATCAAAAGCACGAAGGATGAATCCACCCGCGAGATTCCCCTGCAGGGCGTCTTCATCGCGATCGGACATCGGCCCAACACTTCCATTTTCGAAGGCCAGATCGAGATGAGGAACGGCTACATCAAAACGAAGGGGGGCGGCGAAGGAAACGCCACCGCGACCAGCATCCCCGGCGTTTTCGCGGCAGGGGACGTGCAGGACCATGTCTATCGCCAGGCGATCACCAGCGCTGCGACCGGATGCATGGCAGCCCTCGATGCGGAAAAATACCTGGACGAACTCGGCTGAAATGCCGAAGGATGAGGATCGGGACCTTTTTCTCGATGCGGTGGCGGGCGCGATTCCCCTTCCTTCCGGAAATCGGGCGGATACCGGGAAGAAGCGTCCCATCGCGAAACGCATCGGAAAGGCGCGCGAGACGGTTCCCGACTTCCTTTCCGACCATCCCCATCTCCAGGAGGGGGAGCATTCCTTCTGCAGGCCGGGACTTTCCAGGGAACTCAGGAAACTGAGGAAGGCGAGAGTGCAGTTCGAACTCGATCTGCACGGTGCGACGAGCGCGGAGGCGAGGGTCGAGCTGTTGCGCTTCATTGCACATGCTGCCGAAAACGGGATCCGCCATGCCAGGGTGGTTCACGGCAAGGGATACGGTTCGAAGGGAGGGCCGGTCCTGAAATCGAAGGTCGGAAACTGGCTGGTGCAGATTCCCTCCGTTCTCGCATTCTGCGAGGCGCGGCCCGAGGAGGGGGGGAGCGGCGCGCTGGTTTTGCTGATCAAATCCCTTCGGAAGGATCCTGCCTAGATTTCGCGGAGAACGTCGAGCGGGGAGGATTTCAGCACCTTGCGCGTCCAGTGGAGCCCCGTCACAACCACCCCGACTGCGCCTGCTGAAATTCCGATGAGGAAGATTTCCGGATCGAAACGGTAGGGGAGGTCGAGGAGCCTGGTGCTGGCGAAATAACCGATCGCGCTCGCCCCGAGGGAAGCGAATGCGCCTGAAAAGATTCCCAGGATCAAAAATTCGGATGCATGGGCTGCGAGGATCTGCCTCGTGTCCGCGCCCAGCGCCCTCATGATTGCTGCCTCCCTCATCCGCTCGTCCTGGGTGGAGGCGAAGGCTGCGAAGAGCACCAGCGCGCCCGCAAGAAGGCTGTAGAGGAACACGAACTGCATGGCGGAGGCGACCTGGTTCATCATCTTCTGCATTTTCGCGATGAGGGTCGAAACGTCGACCACCAGCAGGGTGGGGAATCTTTTCGCAAGCAGGCTCATTTTTTCCTGGTTCCGGGCTGGAAGGTAAAGGCTCGTGATGTAGCTGGCGGGATAGGAATCGAGCATGGCGGGCGGGGCGATCACGAAGAAGTTCACCCGGAAGGAATTCCAGTTCACTTTCCTGAGGTTCACTACGCGGCCCGAAACCGGCTCCCCGGCCACCTCGAAGGTCAGCCTGTCCCCCATGTGGATGGAAAGGGTTTTTGCGATTCCTTCCTCGACCGAAAATGCATCCTTCTCCCCTTCCTTCCACCATCTTCCTGCAGCCAGGTCGTTTTCCGGGCTGGATGCCCAGGAAAGGTTGAATTCGCGGTCCACGAGGTGCTTTGCGCGCATTTCCCGGTAATCATTTGAGGAAACCTGTCTGTCGTTGATTTCCGTCAGCCTTCCCTTCACCATCGGGAAGAATTCGGGATGGCCGATTCCGTTCGAGGCCATGAATCCCTTCACTTCCTGCAGCGCCTGCGGCTGGATGTTGAGCACGAAGCGGTTGGGCGCATTCTCGGGAAGGCTTTCGTGCCAGATCCTGAAAAGGTCTCCCCGCACCAGGGTGAGCACCAGGATCGCCATCAGCCCGAGCCCGAAAGCGAGGATCTGCACCGCGCTGGTCGCGCTCCTCCTCTTCAGGCTCGCGATGCCGTAGCGCCATCCCGATCCACCTCCCCGGATCCTTCCGATGAAAAGGACTGCGGCGAATCCGGATGCGGCGAGCATGGCGGAGGCCCCTCCGAACACGATGAGACCGAGCTTCCAGTCACGGGCCTGCCAGAGGAAAAGCGCGAAAAGCAGGACGAACCCGGGAAGGAATCCTGCTGGTTTCGTTGCGGATTCGCGCCGGATCACGTGCATGGGAGGAACCCCCGCCAGCGAATATACGGGAGGAAGGGCGAAACCCAGCAACAGGAGCATTCCGGCTGCGGAAGCTTCGAGCGCGGGGGAAAGGGGAGGGGCGGGAAGATGCACGTTCATGACTCCGGAGAGCCCCCGGGCAAGCAGATCCTGCGCGAAATAGCCGGAAAGGATTCCGAATGCGCTCGTGAAAAGGCCGAGGAAGGAAAACTGCAGGAGGAAAATCCGGAACAGGCGGGGGCGGGTGGCTCCCATCACCCGCATGATCGCGCAGGGGTCGAGGTGACGGGAAACGAATCGCCTCGCTGCAAGCGTGATGGCCACCCCAGCCAGCACCACGCAAAGCAGGGAGGCCATTCTGAGGAAGACTTCAGAGCGGTCGAGCATCTCCCTGAGTTCCGGGCTTCCTTCGCGCGCATCCTCGATCCCTTCCCCCCTCCCCAGATTCCTTTTCGCCCAGACCCTGAATGCGGCGACCTTTCCTTCCTCTCCGGCGGCATAGAGGAGATAGCGAACCCTGCTTCCGGCCGATATCAGCCCGGTCCTTGCGAGGTCTGCCCGATTCATGACGATTCCTGGGCCGAGGCTCATGAAGGAGAAGGCAGCTCCGGGCTCGTCCAGGATCTCCGCAGAAAGGGTGAAATCCGCATCCCCGATCCCGATCCTGTCTCCGACATGGGCGCCGAGGCGGGCGAAGAGCTTCGCATCCCCCCAGACCGTTCCCCTTTCCGGGATTCCATTTTTTCCGTTCGAGAGCTTCATTTCCCCGCGCAGCGGATATCCGCTTTCGATCGCGCGGATACCGGTGAGCAGACTGTTTTCACCGAAGCTTGCCATGCTGGGAAAATGGATCGCTTCGGCGACCCTGAGCCCTGCCGATTTCGCCTTTTCACGGAATTTTGCATCGAGCGGATGGTCTGAACTCACCGCGATGTCCGCGCCGAGCAGCTTCTGCGCTTGCCCCTCGATGCCGGATTTTACCCTTTCCGCGAAAAATCCCACCGTGGTCATCGCCGATACCGCGATCAGGACCGAAAGGAAAAGAACGGCGAGTTCTCCGGATCGGGCTTCGCGGAGCAGCAGACGAAGGGAGAGCATCAGGTCATTCAACCATTTCTCCCATCTTCAGATGGATGCTTTTGCCGCAGCGCCGTGCAAGCTCCGCATCGTGGGTGACCAGGATCAGCGTCGCATTCCGTTCGCGGTTGAGTTCGAACATCAATTCGATCACGCTCTCCCCGGTTGCAGAATCGAGGTTCCCGGTGGGTTCGTCTGCGAAAAGGATCGCAGGGCCGGTGACGAATGCGCGCGCGATCGCGACCCGCTGCTGCTCTCCGCCGGAGAGCTGGCGCGGATAATGGGAAGTCCTTCCGGCGAGACCGACCCGCTCCAGCAGGTCCAGCGCGAGCGACTTCGCGTCCTTTTTTCCGGCAAGTTCGAGGGGCAGCATAACGTTTTCCAGCGCGGTGAGCGCGGGCAGGAGCTGGAATGACTGGAATACGAATCCAACCAGTTTCGCCCTGAGCCTCGCTCGTTCGTCCTCGTCCATGGAAAAGAGATCCTGTCCCCGGATGTAGACCTTGCCGCTTGAAGGCTTGTCCAGCCCAGCCATCAGGCCGAGCAGGGTGGATTTTCCGGATCCCGAGGCGCCCACGATGGAAACCGCCTCGCCGGGATTGATCTCGAAGCTGATATTGCGCAAAATGACGAGGCTGGAATCGATTTTCTTTTCGAGTCCGACGACCTTCAGAACGGGATGAATCATGTCCGGATCCGGAAAAATTGCCATTTTATTGCTCGCCTTCCTGTTCCTTCCCGAAACTGCGTTTTCTGCGAGCATCCTGATTTTCGGAGACAGCCTTTCCGCAGGCTACGGCTTGCCCGCCGGGAAAAGCTGGGTGAACCTGCTGGAAAAAAGGCTCTCCGGCAGATTCTCGGTGGTGAACGCGAGCATCAGCGGGGAGACCACTACCGGCGGGCTTTCCAGAATCGATGAAGCGCTCGAAAAGTTCTCTCCATCCATCGTCGTTCTCGAACTCGGAGCGAACGACGGATTGCAGGGGCAGCCCCTTTCCATCGTCCGGGAAAATCTCGAGGCGATGATCCGCGCATGCAGGAAACGTCACGCAAGAGTGCTCCTCGTCGGCATGCGTCTTCCTCCAAATTACGGCAGGAAATATTCCGGGGATTTCGCGCAAATGTACCCCGAAATCGCGAAGGCGCGCAAGATCGCCCTGGTGCCGTTCATGATGGAAGGGTTCGCCGGAAATCTCGACGACTTCCAGCCGGACGGCCGTCATCCTTCGGTTTCCGCCCAGAAAATGGTCCTCGAAAACATCTGGAAAGAACTGGGTCCGATGCTCGGACGCTAGATCCGTGCTAGAATCCACCCCGCCTTGAGGTGCCGGCCCGTTTTCGGGACGGATAATCGGGAAACAGGTGAAATGCCTGTGCTGCCCCCGCAACGGTAAGCGAGTGAGGTTTCGCCGGAATGCCACTGTGCGCAAGCATGGGAAGGCGGCGAAACAGGTCTCGCGAGCCCGGATACCGGCCTCGAGGAAGGACAGGGAATGCTGCGGGAGGCGCGGCCTGCCGGGCATTCGTTCGCCCGCGCATTTCCTGAATGCAACGTTCCAACGGGGACCCTTGGAACAGATTCGGGAAATCAAATGAAACAGAAAATCATCCTTTCCGCGCTCATCGCCGCGGCCATCCTTCCTAGCGAATCCTTCGCGGACAACCAGGAAATCGTCGTCACCGCATCCAGAATTCCGCAGCCTCTGGACAGCACCATCGCAGACACTTCGGTGATCACTTCGAGGCAGATCAGGGATTCGGGCGCGCCAGATCTTGCCACCCTGCTGCGCTCCCTGCCCGGGGTGGAGCTGGTGCAGACCGGCGGTTTCGGCAGCCAGGCGAGCATTTTCATGCGCGGCACCGATTCGACGCAGATGCTGGTGCTGCTCGACGGGGTTCGCATCGATTCTGCCACACTCGGCACCACGGCGATCGAGCACATCATGCTCTCCGACATCGATCACATCGAGGTGGTGCGCGGCAATGTCAGCAGCCTGTACGGATCCCAGGCGATCGGCGGCGTGATCCAGATCTTCACCAAAAAGGGCAAAGGGAAGCCTTCCTTCACCGTGAGCACGGGAGGAGGGAATCAGGGAACGGCCAGCGCCTCGGCCGGATTTTCCGGGGAAGTGGACGGAACCTCGTTCGGCGTGCATGCGGGAAGGTTCAGGACAGAGGGGGTTTCGGCGATGAATCCTGCGCTGATTCCCG
>JAJZTT010000161.1 GCA_021848705.1 Pseudomonadota bacterium | reverse complement strand
GTCCGGATCACGGGGTTGTTCAGCGTCGAGCACCCCGAAAGCAGGCCCGCGAACAGGATCACCGCCCCCGGCATGAAGGCACGCATGTTCAAGGAAGGGCTCTATACGGGAAACTGGTTATGGTAGGAGGTGAAATTGACCATCATTTTTATTCTGTTTTTGCAAAAACCGGGCGACCGCCTCGAGGCGGTCGCCCGTGGAAGGTTCCGAAACCCGGATTCACTGGGTTCCGGTGGTTCCGGTGGTTCCGGTGGTTCCGGTGGTTCCCGTGGTAGAGTTGGTGTTGGAAGTGAACGCAACCGCGCCGCCGATGAGTCCTGCAGCTCCACCGACATAGCCTGCGGTCACCCCTCCGCCGCCTGCCACACCGGCCGCTCCGCCGCCTGCCGCACCGCCGCCGGCCGCACCACCTGCCGTGCCACCGGCACCACCTGCCGTGCCACCTGCACCACCGGTACCACCACTCGTAGCCGAACCGCCAGTACCGCCGGCACCGCCGGTATCAGGGGCAGCAAATGCAACCGGCGTAGCCAGCGTCATTGCAACCAGCAACAATACAATTTTCTTCATGAAAAATCCCTCCGATGATTGATCGACAATGCTTACTATACCTTCTTTTGCATCAATTGCAATCTTCTCAGACACACTTCGAACCGCCCTCCAGCTCCGTCCCGGGAGAAACTTCCCCGACGCCGTGACCGTGCTCCCTTCTGGCATATCTGGAGAATGGATAGGCTTCCGGGATGATGTCGAGCTCTAGTCCGAGACCGCAGCACAAGGCAGACATCCTTTCCCTTTTGTCATCGTCCGGAATGAATGTCATCCAGATATGGGTGATTCCGTGAACGGACACGAGGGTTGAGATGTCCCTTTCCGAACCCATCACTTTCAGTCCGAAAATCCTTTTCCCGTGGAGATCGGCATTGTCGTCCAGAAAACCTACCGGTGCAAGGACATCAGAGCCATACTTCACCCAGCTCAAGAGTGCCCCCCCGCGCTTTCCCGCGCCGTAGATCAGCAGATTGAAGGAAGGCATTTCCGCGCAGCCACAGTCCTTTTCCTTCTCCCATTTCATTCTGGCGAGCATCCGAACCGCAGCCATGAAAAACAGCAGATACAACCAGCCGAGCGGAAGCAGCATCAGTGAGGTTCCGCGATCCAGGCTGTCTGTAAAAATCGCGAAACCCAAAGCCCAGGAGAACGATGCGATCAGGGCAAGCCTCTTCGCATCGGAGAAAGAGAAGAACCGGGCCGGGTGAGAATACCCCCCACCGAGAAACATGACCGCAAGCACGACCGGGGGAAAAAGCGCAAAACCACTGAAAAACGGATGCTCCATGCCCTGGAGATCATGAACCTGGAATAGCGTCAAATTGGCCAGACACCATGCAAGCATGGCAGCAGTCACATCGGAAAACAGGATTTTCGCGTGCAGACCCATCAGCTTCCGCCAATCGACCACACCGACGAGGCTCGCCGTCAGCCCCCTGAAGATCCAGACGAGATCCTGGAGGCAATTGGCACGGGAGAAATATTCGAGATCGTTCCGGGCCTTGCGCGGAAAGAGTTCCCTTTTGTAAAAATCCTCGGGAGATTCGTCCGCGGGATACATGGCAGACTCGTTCCTGAATTCGACCTGGTTCGGCCCGAAGATTCCGGGCACATGATCCAGCACTCCGGCATATTCCCCCTTGAAAAGCTCTGCATAACGCATGCTTTCGGGTCTCGGGCCGACGAAGGACATTTCCCCCTTCAGGATGTTCCAGAGCTGGGGCAACTCGTCCAGCTTCGTCCTTTCCAGGATCGCGCCGATCCGGGTCATCCTCGCATCGCCAGCGACGGTGACGCCGGGACCTTTCGTTCCCCAGTTGGAAGGAAATTTCCTGAACTTGTGAATCCTGAAAGGTTTTCCTTCGCGACCGAGTCTCTGCTGCGAAAAGATCACCTCAGCCTTTTCCTCCATCTTCAGGAGCAGCGCGATGACCAGCATCACCGGGGCAGCCAGTACCAGCCCGGTTGCCGCCAGGACGACATCGATCGCACGCTTGCATGCAGCATTCATCTCACTCTCCGGGAATTCTTTCGAGAGCTTCGACAACCCGGGCGACATCGGCATCCGCCAGGGAGGGGTGGAGCGGCAAGGTCAGTTCTCTCAGCGCGAATTCCTCGCTGAGCGGAAGGCTGATTTCCCCGAATCTTTCCCGGTAATGGGTGAACAGATGCACCGGCGGATAATGAATGCTGCTCTGTATCCCCGCTGCGCGCAGTCCATCCATGACTTTTTTCCTGTCCACACCAGCCGGGAGCAGGGTCGGCATGATGTGACCCGCATTCGGATGATCGGCGGAGAAAAGAAGACCGATTTCCGGGCATCGCCTTTCCAGGTTTTCCCGGTAGAGCGCAACCAGTTCGAGGCGCCTCGCATTCCAGGAAGGCAGCCTTTCCAGCTGAACGATTCCCATGGCCGCCTGCAATTCGTTCATGCGGTAATTGTAGCCGAGCATCGTAACATCATAGGAATAGGCATGACCGCGATAACGATCCAGGGTTCCGGTCGTCATTCCGTGCGCGCGGAGATAGCGGGTTTTCTCGAGCGCTCCCTCGTTTTTCCCCAGTATCATTCCGCCTTCGGCAGTCGTCATGTTCTTGTTCGTGAAGAAACTGAACACCGAAAGGTCGCCGTACTGCCCAACCTTTCCCACCGCCGGAGAATGCGCTGCGTCCTCGATGAGATGCAACCCCCTGCGGTCGCAGAAATCCCGCCATGCGGGAAGATCGACCAGATATCCGCCGTAATGCATGACGATGACCGCCTTCGTTCTTTCGCTCAGCAGGCGTTCTGCAGAATCGATGGAAATGTGCGGGCGATCGAGGGACTCGATGTCGACGAACACCGGAGTGGCCCCGACATACAGCACGGCATTGGTGGTCGCCACGAAAGTGACGGAAGGAACGAGCACCTCGTCCCCCGGGCCGACGCCCAGCGCAAGCAGTGCAAGGTGAAGTCCGGCCGTACAGGAATTGACTGCGATCCCAGCGGGCATTTCATGTAGCGCGGCGAATTCGTTTTCGAAGCGCTTGACGCGCTCGCCCATCGTCAGCCATGCGCTGTCGATCACTTCGTTCAGCGCGCCCTTTTCCGGATCCCCCAGCGTAGGGTCTCCCAAAGATATGATTTTATCCATGCTATCAGACCCCGAGGATCGTCCCGTTCTGGTTCACGTATTCCTGCGCCTTGATGAAATCCTCCGGTCTTCCGATATCCATCCACATGCCCTCATGGTCGTACACATGAACGGGAATTTTCTGTCCCAGCATGACGTGCATCAGGTCGTCGAAACCGAACGGAACGCCCCTCGGAATCAGGCCGAGCACTTCCGGTTCCATGCAGTAGACGCCCATGCTCACCTTGAACTTCAGACTGGGCTTTTCCCTGAATCCGGTCACCACGGAGTTGCTCGCCTCCAGCACCCCGAGGTCCACCCTGACCTCCTTCGTGGTGACCGCCACCGTCACCATGCTTTTCTTTTCCTTGTGAAAGGCCACGAAGGCGCCGAGATCGATATCGGTGATCAGGTCGCCGTTCAGCATCAGGAAGGTTTCGTCGAGATGATCGCGAAGCAGGTTGAGCGCGCCCACCGTGCCAAGCGGCTCCGGTTCCTCGCTGTAACGGATCTTCATGTCCCACTGGCTGCCATCGCCGCAGAGCGCGCGGATGAGATGGCCGAGGTAGCCCACGGTGACGCAGGTTTCGCTGACCCCGTTTCTCCTCAGCCATTTCAGAAGTGTTTCGATCACCGGCAGATCCCCCACCGGCATGAGCGGCTTCGGAAGAATCAGCGTATACGGGCGCAGACGGGCGCCCTTGCCCCCAGCTTGAATTACGGCCTTCAAGATAATCCCCTAATGTTTGATGCTTTATACGTTGTAGATGGCCGGCTTGTATTTGTGAAGGTTGTTCTTCATCCAGCCAACCGTTTCAGCCAGGCCTTCTTCGAGCGTATGAAGAGGCGCCCATCCGAGCGTGTCCCGCGCCCTGGAATTGTCGCAGATCAGTTCCATCACCTCGCTCTTTTCCGGCCTGATTCTCTGGTTGTCACATTCGATTTTAGCAGAGGAGCCGCACAGTTTCACCAACATTTCAGCCAGTTCGCCGATGGTCACCCCGGAGCCCCTTCCGACATTGGTGACCTGGCCCACTGCCGCATCCGATGCGGCGACCGCCATGAAGCCGCGCACGGTATCCTTGACATAATTCAGGTCGCGAACCGGATCCAGCGACCCCAGGCGGATGGTGGTCGCCCCCGACAGCGCCTGCGAGATGATGGTGGGGATCACCGCTCTTGCAGATTGACGTGGCCCGAAGGTATTGAAGGGACGAATCGTCGCTACCGGCAGTCCGAAGGAAAGGTAATACGATTCCGCAAGCTTGTCCGCTGCGATTTTCGACGCGGAATAGGGCGATTGCCCCACCAGGGGATGCTTCTCGTCGATCGGAACATACTGTGCTGTCCCATAGGTTTCCGAAGTGGAGGTATGCACCAGGCGCTTCACCTTTTCCGCCCTGCATGCTTCTAGTATGTTCAGCGTTCCCGTCACATTGGTGGAAACGTAGGATGCGGGCGCCACATAGGAATAGGGGATCGCGATCAGCGCGCCCAGATGATAGACGGTGTCGCAACCTTCCACAGCCCTTCTCGCAGCGAAAGGATCGGCAAGATCTGCGGGAAAGACTTCGACATTTTCCATCAATTCGGCCGGAAGGGTCTCCAGCCATCCCCAGTTGCTCTGAAAATTGTAGTGAACCATGGCGCGCACCCGCGCCCCGCTCTTAGCAAGCTCTTCCACCAGATGACTCCCTATGAAGCCGCCCGCACCCGTTACCAGTATCATTGTCCCACTTCCGTTTAAATTCGTTTCCCCAACCCTCTCAACATCCTGAGAGAATCCATTTTCGATAGCTTCGGAAACATCCTCAGCAACCCCTCCGAGACAACCGCCCCCAATTTCAGCGCCGGAATTACACCAGGCTTCCCGATGAATGCCTCCCTGCACGGAAGAAGTTCGAATCCCATCCTGGTCTTGAATGTCGCCAGTCCATCCAGCTTGCCCTCGTCCAGGCCGTCGACCCCGTAGTTTACACGATTGCACCGCAGATCCTGCATTGCATGCCTGGTCACATGGAATGTCGCCAGATTGTTTGGGCACCAGGAAAGTTCGTCCGTGTCCGAAAGTTGATGCAGGATATGATAGGTGCCACGGTACTTCAAACCTATGATGAGCGCCCCGATACGGCCTGACTTTTCGGCAACCCACAGTTCAACGGCTCCATTCCAGGCACTTTCATCAAGAGCCCTCAATCTTTCCAGGTACCCCAGGAAAGACCTGGCCGAATCACGTCCCTGCCTCACGAAGGTTTTTTCAACGAGCGATGAAACATGTTCCCAGATTTCATTCCAGTTTTTGCGAACCACTCCCCCGCCTTCCTTTTCGGCCTTGCGGGTCTGGTTTCGGGCCTTGTAATGCAGATCCTTGAAATCGTAGTCCGTAGACTGACAAATCCATGCCTTTGCCGCCGCCCCCTGCTCGCGGGCCGGATCATAATCCCAGATCACCCTGCCCAGCCACATTCCAGGCGGCAAAGCAGGGATTTCCTCATCCCCGTCCAGAAAGGGTTCCAGCATCACCACTTTCGGACGAAGCGCCACCCAGATCGGCTTGATCCTGTGCAAAGACCTTTTTTCTACCACTTTTCATCCATTGTTCAACCCTGTGCAACGGGCGGAATCCATTCATTGATCAAGGAAACGATTTTTCTTGCACATTCAATCGTCACGCCCTCGTGGACAGGCAGCGTCAGAATTCTTTCAGCAACCCGCTCGGCCTCCGGATATACCCCCCTAGAGCAAACCTTTCCAGCACTGTAACTAAATGACAGTCCGCAATCGACACCCTGTTTCCTTAAGTGAAGAAACAATTCGTCCCGGCCCTGCACAATGAGCGGATAGGACGGGCAGATGACCCCTTTTTCCCGCTTCGGAATGAACGAACGGACCCACGAAGTTTCGGTAATTCCCTTC
>JAJZTT010000014.1 GCA_021848705.1 Pseudomonadota bacterium | reverse complement strand
CTTGGAAGTTCCTGACGTAGCACCTGCAGTGTAAGAAAACTTGCCGAGATTGAAATAACTCAGTTCGGCAGCGAAGTCGTTGCCGAAATCGTAGCCGCCGAAAATCTTGTACGCGTTCGCGGTGTGCTTCGCCGAGAGCGGGGTCGTTGCTGCGGTGCCGTTGGCTGCGTTGGCGGCCAAGCCTGCCCAGTCGTATTTCGCGCTGGATTGGCCAGCTCCCACACCGGCATACCAACCGGCTTCTGAAGCCTGTGCAATCGATGCCGAAAACGCGCCGATGCCGATCAAGCTCAGCGCCCCCAACAATTTAGCAGATCTCATTTTTTCTCCTTGGTGTCCGAAAGTCTGTCGCTCTAATTTAGAGGCTTAAGGTATGACAGCAAAATTATAATGTCATTTCCATAAGATTAGTACATGTTGCTTCATCCGTCGAAAAAAAAAACTGATAGGCCGCCCGTCACCTGCCCTGTCGCTAAAATAGAAATATGGTCCCCGAATACGGAGTTCTTATGCGTTACATTCGCTGGTTTTCGGAAGTGGGTATGGAGGATGTGCAGTTGGTGGGGGGGAAGAATGCCTCGCTGGGGGAAATGTACTGCAGCCTGAAGAAGCGGGGAATCGAAGTTCCGAACGGGTTCGCTGTGACTGCGGAAGCGTATCGTCAGGTCCTGGATGAATCCGGCGCCTGGGAAAAACTTCGCGCAGCGCTCGAAGGACTCGTCCCGGACGACGTGGAAGATCTTGCCGCAAGGGCGGAAATGGCGAGGGAGATCGTCTATTCCGCCGCATTTCCGGAGGAACTCGTTTCGGAAATACTTTCCGCCTACGGAGAATTGAGGCGCGAATACGGGCCGCAACTTACCGTTGCAGTGAGAAGCTCTGCGACCGCGGAAGATCTTCCGAACGCGAGCTTCGCCGGTCAGCATGAAACCTTTCTCAACGTTTCCGGGGACGCGAATCTGATCGACTCGGTCAAGCGCTGCTTCGCGAGCCTGTTCATGGACAGGGCGATCCGTTACCGTATCGACAACGGCTTCGACCACTTCAAGGTCTATCTTTCCGTTTGCGTGATGAAAATGGTGCGGTCCGATCTGGCTTCGAGCGGGGTCATTTTTTCGATCGACACCGAGACCGGCTTCAAGGACGTGGTGTTCGTCACAGGCGCATACGGTCTGGGCGAGAATGTGGTGCAGGGGGCAGTGGACCCGGACGAATTCTATGTCTTCAAGCCGTCGCTCGAGAAAGGAAAGCGCGCCGTGCTCAGAAGAACGCTGGGCAGCAAGGAAATCCGCATGGTCTATGGAGAGGGCCGTGAGGCAACCCGCAACATCCCCACCCCGAAGGAGGCGCAATCCAGATTCTGCATCACCGACGAAGAAGTGCTGCAGCTTGCAGACTGGGCGGTGAGAATCGAAAAGCATTACAGTTCGAAGGCGGGCAGACCCATGCCCATGGACATGGAATGGGCGAAGGACGGTATCGAAGAAAAGCTCTACATGGTGCAGGCGAGGCCGGAGACCGTGGCTTCGCGACATGCCTTGAACCTGCTGGAAGAATATTTCCTGGATGAAAAGGGAGAGACTCTCGTCACGGGCCGGGCGGTGGGGGGCAAGGTGGCTTCCGGCCGCGCAAGGGTCATCACCAATGTCGCCCAGCTCGGAGAATTCGTTCCGGGGGAGGTGCTGGTCGCGGACACCACCACACCGGACTGGGGTACCGTGATGAAACTCGCTTCAGCGGTCGTCACCAATCGCGGGGGGCGAACCTGCCATGCCGCCATCGTGGCCCGCGAACTGGGAATTCCTGCCGTGGTAGGCTGCGAAAATGCGACGGAGGCCATCCAGGACGGGTCTGAAGTGACCGTCTGCTGCTCGGAAGGGGATGTTGGTCATGTCTATGCGGGGGTTCTTCCTGTGAGGAGAGTCCTCACCGATCTTTCGGCATTGCCCCGCCCGAAAACCCGGCTCATGGTCAATGTCGGCAATCCGGATATCGCGTTCAAGACCAGCTTTCTGCCAAATGACGGGGTCGGGCTTGCGCGCATGGAATTCATCATCAACGAATACATCCGGGCGCATCCAATGGCGCTGCTGCATCCTGAGCGGATCGAAGACGAGGCCGAGCGCTCGAAGGTACAGGATCTGGCCCGCCACTACGCGAGCGAGGAGGCCTTTTTCGTGGAAAGGCTCTCCGAGGGGGTGGGGACCATCGCCGCGGCCTTTTACCCAAAGCCAGTCATCGTGCGCATGTCCGATTTCAAGTCCAACGAGTATGCCTCCCTGCTCGGCGGATCCTGGTTCGAGCCGAAGGAGGAGAACCCCATGATCGGATTCAGGGGAGCGGCGAGATACGCGCATCCCGCCTACGAGGAAGGGTTTGCCATGGAGTGCCGGGCGATGAAACGGGTGCGCGAGGAAATGGGATTGTCCAACGTCAGGCTGATGATTCCTTTTTGCAGGAGGGTGGAGGAGGGTAAAAGGGTTCTGGAAGTCATGGACAGATACGGATTGAGACGAGGAGAAAACGATCTGGAAATCTACGTGATGTGCGAGATTCCCAACAATGTACTGCAGATCGATGAATTCTCGAAGCTCTTCGACGGATTCTCGATCGGCTCGAATGACCTCACCCAGCTCGTCCTGGGCGTGGATCGGGATTCCCGGATCGTTTCCTTCGAGTTCGACGAGCGGGACGAAGGCGTGAAGCAGATGATCCGGATGACCGTGGAAGGGGCGAGGCGCAATGGAAGGCATTCCGGGATCTGCGGGCAGGCGCCATCGGACTATCCGGAAATGGCCGAATTCCTGGTCGAGATCGGCATCGACTCCATCAGCCTCAATCCGGATACCGTTCTTGCCACCACCAGGCATGTGTTGGAAGTGGAAGGGAGACTAGAGACGAAACGAGGGTGAAGCATCGACGAGCCTGATCAGCTCGGATCTGAGTCTGCGGACCAAATCTTCCCGGCCCTTTTCCTGACGGAAAATCCTCATCGCCCCGGGATACCAGGGGGAATCCTCGCGGTTTCTCTGCCAGCGCCAGTCAGGGCGGAATGCGGGCAGCAGCAGCCAGCAGGGGATTCCCATTGCGCCGGCCAGATGGGCGTTTGCGGTGTCTACCGAGATCAGCAGGTCGAGGCTGGAGAGGATCGACGCGGTGTCTGAAAAGTCGCGGATATGTTTCCCCATGCATTCCACCCCTTGCGTCTCCTCCCCGCTTCCCGCCTGAACGGAAAAAAAGCGGATTCCGGGAATGTCGAAGAGCGACGAGAGGATGGAGAGCGACGGCAGGGAGCGATCCCGGTCGTTCCTGTGGTTCGGGTTGCCATGCCAGGTGATACCGACCTTCATGGTTCCTTCCATTTTCCAGGCTCCGGCCCTTTTCGGATCGGCAGCGAGATAGGGAATCCGGTTCGGAATGGTTTCGAAGAAAAGCGGCAGGCTCATCGCTTGGATCCAGCAATCGTATTCGCCGATTTCGAACCCCTGCAGGACCACCCTGTGCACTCCTTCGAGCGTCTTCATCAGCCCTTCCAGACCTGGCTTCGTTGCATAGGTGACTTTCGCGCCGGCCTTCGCAAGTTCGGGAACATAGCGGCAGAACTGGATTTCGTCGCCATATCCCTGTTCGCCCCAAACCAGGATGGATTTGCCGGAAACATCCTCACCCTGCCATCTCGGAGCGGAAGTTTTCGGGCAGGAGATGCCGTTCTCCGGCAATCCGGGATGATGCCTTGCTTCGTGGAGCAGCCATCCTTCCCCGTATCTTTCCTGGGAGAGCAGCAAAAAGGAGAGATTGAGGCGAGCGAGATGGTAGTGCGGGTCGATCGAGAGCGCCTTCCTGAAACAGTTTTCAGCTTCCTCCTCTCTACCCTGATTCGAAAGCATTACACCGAAATTGGAAAGGGAGATCTTTCCCCCGTCCAGATCGAGCGCATTCCGGTAATGGATTTCCGCCTCTTCGAATTTCCTTTCCGATGCGAGCAAATCGGCAAGGTTGGCATGGACTTCCGGAATTTTCGGGGAGATTTTCAGAGCGGTCCTGTAGCAGGTTTCCGCCTCGCGATTTCTACCGCTTTCCGCGAGCAGGATGCCCAGATTGACGAGCGCGCCCGTGCATTGCGGATCGCATTCAAGAACCGCCCGATAATGCGCTTCAGCCAGTTCGACTTTTCCGTTCCGGGTGGCGGCAATCGCTGCGAGGTGGCGGAGTTTCGGGTTGGCAGGGTCGGATTGCAGCCCCAAGTCTGCGATTTGCATGGCGAGGCAAGGCGCTCCACGGGAAAGGAGGAGTCCGGCATGCTCCTCGATGAGGGAAATATGCGGGAGGAGGCTCATGTTTGTTTGCGCTTCCATCGGAAATGAATGAAGAGAATCCGGGCAATTTGAATGAATCGATCATTGCATATAAACTGGGTCAGACAAAGCGAAAGGTGGGGAATTGCCTGATTCTATCTCCATGGAGCGG
The DNA here is from genome assembly GCA_021848705.1 of Pseudomonadota bacterium. GTDB lineage: Bacteria > Pseudomonadota > Gammaproteobacteria > Burkholderiales > JABEVD01 > JABEVD01. The sequence continues at coordinate 25,347 of JAJZTT010000014.1, read as the reverse complement.
CAAACGGGGCTGGCGAGATTCCTGACTCTCCTGCCATGGTCCGTGCTGCTGCTTTTTCTGACGGTCACTTTCCTTGCCTGGAGGCAGACCGTGAAACTGGAAGATGCGAGATCTTTGTCCGATTTCGATCTGCACGTGCAGGAAATCACATCCGCAGTGGACGATCGCCTGGAAACCTATGTGCAGGTGCTGCGCGGCGCAAGAGGGCTCTTCCATTCCATTCCATCGGTGGATCGGCAGGCGTGGGGCCATTATGTCCATTCCCTGATGCTTGCCGAATACTATCCGGGCATCCTCGGGGTGGGATATGCCGAAGTGGTCCCTGAAGACTTCCGCGAGGAGCACGAGGCAAAAATTCGGGCGGAAGGATATCCCGAGTATTCTGTCCATCCATGGAAGAAGGGTGATTTCCACACTTCCATCGTCTATCTCGAACCTTTTTCCACCCGAAACAGAAGGGCATTCGGCTACGACATGTGGTCCGAGCCGGTGCGGCGCGAAGCGATGCAAAGGGCCATGCAAACCGGAAAGTCCGCGATGTCGGGCAAGGTGCGTCTCGTCCAGGAAACCGGAAAGGATGTCCAGACCGGATTTTTGATCTACATTCCGATCTACCGGAACGGCATGCCGCATGACACGGAAACAGAAAGAAGGCGCGCATTGCGTGGATGGGTATACAGTCCCTTCCGCATGAACGACCTGATGCGCGGCGTGCTTGGCAAGCGGCAGTCCGAGTACGATATCCGGATCTACGACGGAAACGGGCTGGATCCGGCCTCACTCATGTACTGCAGCAAGCACCATGCCGCGAGCCGGGCGGGGTTGGGCATGGTCCGGCACATCGAGATCGCGAGCCACCCCTGGACGATCGTGATTTCATCTCTTCCGGGGGGCGGAAAAAACCGGAGCATGGCGATTGCGCTGGGAGGAGGGGCTTTCAGCCTTTTGCTGTTTTCGATCACCTGGTTACTGGTGCACGGCAGGGGCCGCGCGGTGCGCTATGCGGAGAAGCTCAACCACGACCTCATAGAAAGCGAGTCCCGTTTTCGGGCGAGCGAGAAGAGGTTGCAGGAAATCATCGAACTGATGCCGGTCGCACTCTACATCAAGGATCCCCAAGGCAGGATCCTGCTCATGAACCGCGCTTGCGAGGCGCAATGGGGAGTGGCTTTCGGTGATCTGGAGGGCACCGACGGAGACCGTTATTTCCCGCCGGAACAAATGCGGGCATTCAGGGAGAAGGACAGGGAAATTTTCGAGGGAAGGGTCGAGGCGGATTTCGAGCAGGTCATGTGGAACGATGCGCTGAAGCAGAATCGCATCGTCCATGCATTCAAGAAACCGATCTACGACGAGGAAGGGAATCCCGCTCACATCATCGGCATGGTGGTCGACATCACGGAGCAAAGGGAAAAGGAGAAGGAGCTGGAACTTGCCGGAATCGTGTTCGACAATTCGGACGAGGCGATCATGGTCACCGATCCATCCAACCGGATCGCGATGGTCAATCCCGCATTTTCCGAGATCACCGGGTATCCTGAAAAGGAAGCGATCGGAAAGGATCCCGGGTTCCTTTCCTCCGGGCAACATGAAAAACAATTCTACAAGGAATTCTGGAAGTCCCTGAACGAGACAGGCGCATGGCGCGGGGAAATGTATGATCGGCGCAGGAACGGCGAGATCTACGTGGCCTGGATGTCGGTGAAGGCGCTGAAGGACGAACGGGGAGAGGTGCTGCGTCATGTGGCGATCTTTTCCGACATCACCCAGAGGAAGCAGGATGCCGAGCGGGTCCGACATTTTGCACATTACGACGTGCTCACCGAACTGCCGAATCGTTTGCTGTTCGGAGACCGCCTGCATCAGGCGTTGTCGCAGGCGAGAAGGGAGAAAACCAGGCTTGCGGTGATTTTTGCGGATCTCGATCGCTTCAAGCCGATCAACGACAATTTCGGGCATGACGTGGGCGACAGGCTGCTGAAGGAAATCGCGGCGAGAATGACCGAATGCGTGCGGGAATCGGACACGGTTTCCCGTCTGGGCGGGGACGAATTCGTGGTGCTCCTGCCCGAGGTGGACTCGGAAGATGACGCGCTGAAGGTGGCGCAAAAGATCCTTTCCAGCGTGGCGAAACCGATGGAAATCTCGGGACATGTCGTGTCCGTTTCAGCCAGCATCGGAATCGCCTTTTACCCCGATCATGGCGAGACCGAAGATGAACTGATGAAAAGCGCGGATATTGCCATGTACAGGGCGAAAAGGGCTGAATCGGGGAGCGTGCGTCTCTACCAATGAGGTGTATACTTCAGGATTTTTGAGATGAATCCGGAAATGCAGCTCGAGGAAGGATCGTGGGAGTCTCTCCATGGGCACGATGCCACTTTCCAAGTGAGCCGCAACCTGATGCTTGCCATCGCAGCTTCGCTTTTGCTGCATGCGGCGATGCTTTTTCTTCATTTCAGCCATCCCGTGAAGCTGCCCGTGCCGAGCCTTTCGATGCCGCTCGACATCCGCCTGGTTCCCGCCGAGAAGCCGGTTCGGAAAGCATCTCCACCGGAACCGCAGCACAAGGTCGTCCCGCACAGGAGGGTCATTGCCGTGGAGAGGCATTCTCCTGTTCATGTGGCCAGGCCTGAACGGCGCCAGATCCTCCCGGCCCCTCCCTCGCCGCCGGTGAGCTTTCTCGATTCGGTCAATCGTGCTAGACAGATGCGGGATGCGCAAAACGACGAATATCCGGACGAAAAGGCGAACCGCATGGGGCCTTTCCAGGATCAGGGAACGAAGCCTGTCGGCACGAATGGAATTTTCAAGCTGGTGAGGATGGACGATCATTCCGCCGTGCTCTCCTTCCTCGGCTGGCATTCCGAATACAGCAATTCCCGCCAGGAAACCTACGAAGTGGAGGCTGGCCCGGACGGAGACATCCGGCACGCCGTGGTGCGCAAGATGATCGAAGTGATCAGGCAGTATTATCAGGGCGATTTCAACTGGGATTCGGAGCGTCTCGGCCAGGTGGTGGTGCTCTCCGCCAGGGTTCGCGATACCGCCGAACTCGAATCCTTTCTCATGAAGGATTTCTTCGGGACGGAACAGGGCTTCCCGAATCAGACCGAATGACGGCATAATTGCGGGGTCTTCAAGAATGGAAAAATGATGTCTGCCCTGTCCAGAATCCTGCTGCTCGTCCCTTTCGTGCTCGCCGGGTGCAGCACTGCCCCTTCCGCCCTAAGCCATGCAGCCGCGAGGATAAGATCGAACGGAACGGTCAAGGCAGGAATCACGCCGAGTTCCGTGGCCATTTCTCCTTCCGGAAAATATGCCTATGTGACCAATTCCAACGGAGGCAACATCCTGATCTACGCGGTTTCAGCAAGTGGCAAGCTTTCCTCGCGGCCCATCGGGTCGGTCACATCAGGCTGGGGCCCGAACATGATCGCGATCGATCCAGCGGGTCGCTTCGCCTATACGGCCGATACCGATTCGACTGCCGTTTCCGCCTTCCGGATCGATTCGAAAACCGGTGCGCTGGTCCAGGTGAAGGGAAGCCCTTTCCATGCCGGAAAAAATCCTACCTTCATCGCGATCACTTCATCCGGAAAATATGCCTATGTCTCCAATTACGGTGAAACCACGATTTCGGCCTATTCGATCGATGCGGATACCGGTGCACTGCACGAAGTGAGGGGGTCTCCCTTCGAATCCGGCAAGGCACCTGCCTGCCTCGCAGTCGACTCGACCGGCAGGCATCTGTTCGTCGCCAATTCCGCTGCCAATTCCGTGTCGGTTTTCGACATAGAAGCCAACGGCTCGCTGAAGATGACCCGGGGAAGCCCTTTCCGGACCGGTTCGGGACCGTTTGCGATCGCGCTTTCTCCGGACGGCAAGTATGCTTATGTGACCAATTCGCTCACCACCAGCGTTTCCGCCTTTTCGATCGACGGGAACGGGAAAATGACCGCGATTCCGGGAAGCCCCTATCAGGCCGGGCTGACCCCCCTGTACGTGACCGTCGATCCTTCAGGCAGGCATGTCTATGTGGTCAACTGGCTGGGCGGGGTTTCAGGATATGCAATCGACGCGAAAACAGGAAGCCTCTCGCAGTTGCCGAAAAGTCCTTTCGAAACCGGGCATGCGCCGAAATCCGTGACGGTGGACCCTGAGAACCGCTTCGTTTATGTCACGAACGGCGGCGACAACAATGTCACCGCCTACGAGATTTCTCCTTCAGGCGAATTGCTGTTCCTCGGGAGGTGATGTTGAAGCGGATTGTTCTCGCCCTTTCCCTGATGGCCTGTCAGGCCCATGCAACGCTCTATCCGGTGGGGCATGTGGTGGTGATCTTTCAGGAGAACGTTTCCTTCGATCACTATTTCGCCACTTACCCGGAGGCGAAAAACGGTCCGGGAGACCCTCCTTTTTTCGCGGTGAAAGGCACGCCGCAAGTGGATGGGCTCGATGCCGATCTGCTCCAGAAAAATCCAAATTCTTCCGCTCCCTATCGCCTGTCGAGGAAGGAATTCAGCACCTGCGACATGGGGCATGAATACACCGCCGAACAGCTCGCTTTCGACGGCGGACGCATGGACAAATTCGTGGAATACACTGCTTCCAGAAAATGCGACGCACGTGAGGTGATGGGGTATTACGACGGCAATACCGTGACGGCCCTGTGGAATTATGCGCAGCGCTTTGCCATGAGCGACCGTTTTTTCGGCACGACCTTTGGTCCTTCCACTCCCGGCGCGCTGAATCTCGTTTCAGGGCAGACCCACGGGGCTGCGCCTGAAAATCTTTCCGAGGTGATTCTGGGCGGGACCGTGTACGGAGACGCAGACCCGTCGCTGGACGATTGCGCGAAGGGCGCTACATTTTCGATGTCTGGAAGGAACCTGGGCGACCTCCTGAATGCCAGGGGAGTCACCTGGGGCTGGTTCCAGGGCGGATTCAGGGCGACTGCCAATGTGGGCGGGAAAGCCGTCTGCGGCGCGAAAAGCTCGAACCTCGCTGGACGGACGATTCCGGATTACAGCCCTCACCACGAACCTTTCCAGTATTACGAATCGACTGCGAATCCCCATCATCTTCCTCCTTCTGCCATCGAGAAGGTCGGTTTTTCCGACCGGGCGAACCACCAGTACGATCTGGAGGATTTCTGGGCTGCCGCCGAATCCGGGCATCTTCCCGCCGTGAGCTTCCTCAAGGCGAAAATGTCGCAGGACGGTCATGCCGGCTATTCCGGGCCGCTCGACGAACAGAGATTTCTGGTTTCGACGCTGAACAGGCTGCAGAAATTGCCGGAATGGAAGGACATGGTGGTGTTTCTCGCCTACGACGACTCGGACGGATGGTACGATCACCGCATGGGGCCGATCGTGAAGCCATCCGCCTCTCCGATCGATGCGCTTTCAGGGCCGGGTGCCTGCGGCATGGGCAAGGGGCGCTATCCGGGAAGATGCGGTTACGGACCGAGGCTTCCGCTGCTCGTCATTTCCCCTTTTGCCAGGAGAAACCATGTCAGCCATTCTGTCTCGGATCAGAGTTCCATCCTGCGCTTCATCGAGGACAACTGGGGGCTGGGCAGAATAGGTGGTGATTCCTACGACGTGAAGGCTGGAAAACTCGACGACCTGTTCTTTTTTTCCAGGCCAGATCCGGCGCCATTTTTTCTCGACCCGGATACCGGCCTTGTGAAAAGGTAGCCTGCAAAAGCCTCCATGCTGGATAAAGTTCTTGCATGAACTATACTTTTCAGCAAAAGATGGTCGATATGGGGGATGAAAATGGTTTTTGCGATACCTGTCCGGGTCGTTGCGCTTCTTCCGGACGGAGGCGCACTGGTCGAAATGGACAGGGATCGATGCCGGATTTCACTGGTTCTGGTGGACGATGTCGGGGTGGGGGATTATGTCATCGTTCATGTGGGGCATGCCATCTGCAGGCTCGATCCTGAGGAGGCTGAGAGGATGTTGCGGCTCTTTTCGGAAGCCGATCCAGAATAGGTTCTCCTCTTCCTCAGCGAATTTCCGAGCAGCGGAATCAAACCGATCAGGAAGAGCGGCAGGGATCCCGGAGCCGGAATCCTGGCGCTGGAGAGATAGGTGCTCTGGTTGCACCCTGCCTGTGTGCCGAATCCGATCGTGACTTTCGAAATCTTGGTGTTTTCAGACAGTTCGCCTGGCGGGAACTTGTAGGTGAAGGTCGCCTCGTTCTGCACGAAAGGATTGTGCGGCGCATTGTCGTAGATGGAGTGATTCACCGTGGAATAGTCACCTTCCCCGTTCTGCGGGCCGATGATGGTCTGATCAGGGCTTCCTCCTCCCGCCAGGTCGTTGAGGTAGAGTTGTCCGCCGGATTGCCCTGATTGCCAGTGATCGAGCGAATTCGATTCCGAACTCGAGTCTATCTTTCCGCCGCTGCCGACCGAAACCAGGTTCCCGGTGCTTCCGCCGAGGGAAAAAATGGATCCGCAATCGTTCACCGTGAAATATAGCGAGCTGATGTTCTGGCCGACGCTGGTGATGTCCTTTTGCTCGTTGACCAGGGTCACCACCATGCTGTCCGCAGTGATGTGGAAGATCGCCTGTGCGCTCACCGGCTCACCGACGGAGTCCGTCGCAGAAGACGTGGTCGAAAAGGTATAGGTCCTGGTTGTGAAGGAGGCGAGCGAAACCCTGGGGGTCACGAATAGAAGGATGACGAACACTCGGAACAAAAAGCTCATGTCAAATCTTCAACCAGGAGGTAAGATTCATGATTCAAATCTTACCATTTTTCGCCAATTTATTCAAGATGATCCATGGGGAACCGGACTCGTTCCCATTTTCTTGTGGACAGCGCAAGGTCGCGGAAATACAATTTTTTTATCGAAATGGCTGGAGGTTTCATGCGCGTGATCCTGTTTTGGTTGCTCTTTTCCTGGCAGGCGCATGCATCGGCTGCATCGCTTTCCGACACGGTGCAAGAAATCAAGCCTTCCATCGTCGCGATCGGCACGTATCAGCAGGATCGCGCGCCTCCCCTGAAATTTCTCGGGACGGGATTTGTGGTATCGGACGGCCTTCATGTGGTCACCAATTTCCACGTGGTGTCGGCAATCCTCGACGCGGAAGAACAGGAAAAGCTGGTGGTCTTCACCGGAAACGGGGAAAAGGCGCGGGTCTATGATGCGGAGAAGGTCGGGGTGGACAGGATGCACGATCTCGCGCTCCTGAAATTCGACGGGCCCGCCATGCCTGTCCTGCATTTCGGAGATTCTGGAGGCCTTCGCGAGGGCGATTCCCTTGCCTTCACAGGGTTTCCCATCGGGGTCGTGCTCGGCTATTACCCGGTAACGCACAGGGCGACGCTCTCCTCGATCACGCCGATCGTCATTCCGGCGCAGAATGCAAACCAGCTCACCGCCCGGGCGATCAGTCAGTTGCGCACGCCGTTCCGGGTATTCCAGCTCGATGGAACCGCCTATCCGGGAAACAGCGGAAGTCCGCTCTATCTGCCGGAAAATGGCAGGGTGGTGGGGATCGTCAACATGGTTTTCGTGAAGAATGTCAAGGAAAGCGTGTTGTCCGATCCTTCCGGAATCGCTTATGCAATTCCGGGAGATTACATTTCCTCTCTCATTCGCGATGCGGGTCTCACGCCCTGAAGGATTTTCTTTTCAGGAAGGCGAGGCCGAGGAAGGATGCGCCGAACAGGAAGATCGTGCCGGGCTCTGGAATGGTCCATCCCAGGGCCTGCATCACGGTGTAATCGACCGGGGTCATGGTGGCGGTCATGCCGGGCGCGAGGTAAGCGCCGAACGCATCTCCGCTGGTGCCCGAGGTGCCCGCCCAGTCTGCGGTGTCAGAGGTCGCCGAGAAGGTCGCGAGGTCGGTCACGCCGCCGTTGATGGAAAAGCAGGCCGTGGTGCCGGATGTGTCGTTGAGGGTCTTCGTTTTGCAAGTGTAGCGGGTGAGGTCGAACGGGGTGAGATAGGGCGTGGGGTTGTTGAACTCGTAATTCACTCGGCCCAGTGCATGGGCCACTTCGTGCAGGGCGGTTCCGACGAAATCATAAGCGTTCGATGCGATTCCGCCCGTCTGGCTGTATTGCCAGTTCACCCCTGTGCCGAATCCGATGTAGGCGTCGGGGGATGTAAAATTACCGTAACCCGTGAGCGCGGTATATTGCGCCTGGGAAATCGCAAAAAGAGCCTGCCCGCCCGGATTGGTCACCGAAGCAGGGAGATTCTGCACCACGCTCGCCATCACCGCATTCGAAGGATGGCTCGACGAATAGGCGGTAAGCAGGTTGGAGACGGTGCTCAGCGGGTAGAGCGAATTGTTGACGAAGACGTTGGTAGTCGCCCCCAGCGCATTGCTGGGCAGGACGGATCCGTTGATGTCTCCCCATCCGAAAGTAATGTTGACCGTGCCGGGATTGGAGAAGAGGCTCCCGAACATGGCGGTCACCAGGTTGACTGCCGCGGTCGCGGCCGGAGGCGCGCTCGTCAGCCAGTTGCTGTCGAAAGTGGCGTTGATCGTGAGCGCATTCGATTGTCCGGAGAGGCTGGCGAGCAACAGTCCGAACGCAATCTTTTTCTGGAAGGGTTTCATTTGGATATGCATTTTTTGAACCAGATCAGAAAAGCAATATTCGAGCCAATTCTGCAAGTTGGAGTAAATATAAATTGTTACGTTTTCTGCCTGATTTTTCACGGGGAAAGTGTATAAAAATCCGACACTGGCCCGATTGCTGGATCGGGGAATTTTTCCGGCTGAAATCGGTTGACAGGGTGGAATGGCAGTATTAGAATATAATCGTAGTCTAATGGTAACGAACCCTCCTTTTGCCCGGCCCCCCGCCGGGCGCTGTTTTTTCGGGAACCCGCCTTCCTGTGCAAGGTCTTAAACTTCGACCCATACGCGAAACACCGAACATGAACAACGAGAGCAGCATCGCAAATCATATCCTCCCGACTTCCGCCACGATGACCGGTGTCTGCGTCACCGTGATCAGCATCGTTCGGCTCACGGAGGCGACCCGGCATATCAGCACCGTCATCGATACGGTTTTCGCCATGACGGGGTTGGTTTTCCTGATGAGCTGCTTTCTTTCCTACATTTCGATGAGGACTCAGCGCCTCGGGGGAGTGCTTGAAAAATATGCGGACCTGTTCTTCATGGTCGGGCTTTCGATGACCGTGCTGGGCGGATTCATGCTCGCCCTCGAGGTGGAGCATTTCTAGGGAGCGGAAAAAAGGCTCCTGTTCCCGCCTTCTGCTGCGAGGACTTCAGCTTCGGTGAGCGGCCCCTGGTGTTCCCCCACGAGTTTTCCGTCCGGCGAATAGAGAAAGCTGGTGGGAAGGCTGTCGAGGCCTCCGAATTTCGCTGCGGTATCCTCGTTCCCGAGCACAAGCGGATAAGTGATTCCGTGGTTTTTTGCGAAATCGAGGACTTCCTCCCTTTTTTCGTAGCTCACCGCGATGCCCACCACTTCGATTTTTCCGGATGAATGGAGTCGTTCGAGCGCAGGAATTTCTTCCAGGCAGGGGGAACACCAGGTCGCCCAGAAATTCACCAGTACCCATTTTCCCTTGTAGTCGGAGAGGCGCAGCGTCCTGCTGCCTTCTTCGAGCGACCAGGCGGTGGCGGTGCCGCAATGCAGCAGGAGAAGTAAAAGAAGAAACCGGCGCTTCATGTCAGAAAATCTTGCGAATCCCGAGAGAATAGATTCTGGACGCCACGAGTTGCACCCCCACCACGTTCTGATAAGCGGGGAACTGCACGTAGCCGTAAACGGCGTAACCGTCACCGAGCCGGATCGACGCACCGGGGGCGAGATAGGCGAGATCCCCGCCTGTGATCGGCGTGCCGATATACGGGCCACCCGTATAATACGATGCGGCAGGGCCGCTGTCACTTTGGCGATGAATATAATTGACCTGGAAAAGAGGCGTCACTTTCTGGCCGTATTTCGCATACCGCAGCCCCAGATTGACATTGGTGGTGTCGCCGGGACGGTATCCTCCGCTGCTATCGACCGCGAACTGGTAGGTGGCCTGGGCGAACCAGCCGAGCTTCCCGATCGAGCCGATATGGTAGGCGCCGAGGATCAGGTCGTTCGAGCCGGTACCCACCTGAAGGGCGGCATCCAGCAGCCCTCCGTAGGCGAAACTGGTGTTGGTCGATCCGGTGGCGAGCTTGATGCCGAACAGGATTCCGGTGCTGCCGTCGGCAAAAATGCCGTTGTATCTTCCCATTACGCGCATGTCTCCGAGTTCGTTCGACTGGGAATAATTGTAGCCGCCATCCCCGGTCTGCATGGTGGTGTGGTAGCGGTCGTAATACGGGAGCTGTGCGTCCCAGCCCCAGTTCCCGGAATTGTAGGAAACGCTTGCCGTAGTGATCCTGGTCGCTGTGGCGGTTTCCACCTCGTTTCCCGTGCCGCCGACCGCACTCAGGGCTGCGGGATAGGAGAGGTTGCTGTTCCCGATCCTCATGCGGTTCTGGTTGATGAAATCGTAGGAAAGTCCGACCGCCCAGCCTGCGTGGGTGATGTCTTCCTGTCCGACCCAGTCCTTCGATAGCAGGCAGCCGCACGCGGCGCAGGCGAAAGCTTCCCTTCCGGGAATGGCAAGAAGGATGGCGAGTGTCAGCGCATGCGTTTTTTTCATGTTTCCCCCAATGGCGTCTTGATGCGCATTTTATGAATGATGAATGTCGCCTACAATGCGACATGATGTCGCACGATCGGGAAATCCAGGGGGGCACATGAACGCGCAGCATTCCACCTTTCCAGGGCAGGGAATCAGGCCGAGAATCTGGGAGAGGGTGCAGCTTGCAAGACCGGGAAACGTCCGCTTCGATTCCCGTCTCATCGGCTATATCAGGGGGATGAGCCTGCTCGTCACGCAGCCGGTGAGGGAAGGGCTCAGGATGGACTTCCTGGAAGGGGAGCCGCTCGAGGTGAGAATGTTCACCGGGAGCGAAATTCATGTTTTCGAAACGCATGTGCTGCAGGTCTGCATTGCCCCGGTCCATTACCTGCATCTCGCCTACCCGGAGCAAATGAGGATCCAGCCCTTGAGGCGCACCCCCTGGGTGGATGTGAGGATTCCCGCCACCCTGGTCCTTGCCGACGCAACCAGAGTGCCGGCCCTGCTCGAAAACCTGAGCGAGAACGGGGCGAGGCTGGGCGCCAATTTTGACATGAAGGAGGAGGGGTTCCTCATTTCCTTTGCTGGCCGGATCGACGAAATGAATCGGGAAATCCAGCTTCCCGCCCGGCTGGTGCGAAGAAGGCAGCAGAAGGACGGAATGCACGAATACTCGGTTTCTTTCGGGGAGGTCGAAGAGGTCGAAAGGCTGTGGCTGAAGTGCCTCGTATTGCGGCACATGCTGGAAAACGGAAATGAAAAATAAATTTGGATGCGGTGGTTTTGAGGTTACAATTGGAATCAGCCTGGCAATATCTGGATAAAACCATGTACGAAATCAACCGCAGTCTGGCCATCATCAAGCCCAAGCAGCAGTTTCTGGAATGGCTCGCGACCTGCATCGACCCCGCACCGGATGTGACGCTGGAAGAACTGAGAAAGGATGCCACCGCGCTCCTGATTCCCGAGTTCGACGATGAGGAAAGCGCATTGCAGTTCGTGTATTCGAATTTCGGCGCGCTGTTCGAGCGGGAGCTCGAGGACTGGGTGGTGGATGAATCCCTCTGGCCTGCTTCGAGAAGCCTGAAGCTGTTCAAGGAATGGTTCGACATCGAGATTCACTCGATGGTAACCGATATGGTGGAAGACGATTTCGCCAACATGCAGGTTCCAAGCCTGAGCCTGCATTGAAAAGGGGCGCATGATGCGCCCCTTTATTCATTTTTTGCCGCGAATGTTGCCCATGTCGCTCAGCATGATGACTGCCGGCATGATGAAAACGAACAATACGAGCCATGGCACTGCCTGCATATCCTGCTCCTTTCGATATGATTATTATGTTGCTCCGTTCCTTCGTCGCGGGCGTCTTGTCGCGCCCTGACTCGATCAATCTATCACAGCTCCCTTTGGGCTACAACGATGTTGCGGGTAGGGTTATTCGGAGCCGAGGGCGAGTCCTGCAGCGGCCATGCCGCTTCTCGTGGCGGCTTCCAGCGTGGAGGGATATTCGCTTTCAGTGTAATCTCCGGCGAGATAGAGTCCCGGCCATGCAGTTTCGTTTTTCGGCCTGAACAGATCCGGGGTCGAGGCGAAAGTCGCGCGCTTTTCGGCGATCACTTTCTGCCAGAGCGGATCGGGGAGATCCGGGATCCTGGCGGAGATTTCCAGATGCACCTGTTTCGCGATCTCTTCATGGGAGAGCTTCATGTGCCTGCCTTGCGCGCTGGTGACCGATGCGATGAGCCCCTTCTGTCCGCACCATCTCCCCCGGTCGAAGAGCCATTGCGAGAGCTCTCCGGAAAATCCGGTCATCGGCCTGGGAAGCGAAACCGCATCGTGATATTGCGAATAAACAGTGACGATCGGCTGGTAGGAAAATTCAACCGGGGGCAATCCCAGTCTTTCCAGTTGCCAGGGAGGCACTGCAGCGATCACCTGGTCGAAGTGCAGGGAGCCTGAAGCGGTTTCCAGTTCGAAGCCGCGATCCATCTTGCGGATGGAGCGCACCGGGGTCGATGTGAGCACTTCCCCACCCGCTTCCCGGATCTTTTTCGCGGCTCCTTCCGGAAAAAGGGTGGTGAGGTCGACCGCAGGAATGATCATGTCGCTGCCCGCGCCGTCCAGCCCGTCTCTCAGCACTGCGAGGAAAATCCTGGCGGACGCCGTCTCGAGCGGGGTGTTGAGGGCGGAGATGCAAAGCGGCTCCCAAAGCAGGCGGGTGATTTTTTCGCCCTGGCGATATTGTTTCAGAAGGCTTTTCACGCTCTGGTCTTGCTCCATTTTGGCGGTGCCGAGAAAAAAGAGCGCGGACATCCTCTCACGAACCGAAATTCCTTTTGCGAGCAGGAATCCGGCGAAAAGGTCGAGCGGGGAGGGAAGTCTTCTTGCCCGGATTTCGAGTTCGTCCACATAGAGCTCGAGCGGGAAGCGGGTGTAAGGTTTTTCGGCTTCGCAGGTCTTTTCGATGAGGGAAAGGGTGGCCGTATAGCATCCCATCAGAATGTGCTGGCCGTTGTCGAGGAAGATCCCTTCTGATTCGACCCGCCTCGCCCTTCCCCCAAGCGTTTTTGCCGATTCGAAAACGGTCGCTCCGATGCCGGCTTCAGCGAGGGTGAATGCCGCCGCCATCCCGGCATAGCCGCCGCCTGCTACCGCTATTTTTTTCGCCATGTCTTCCAGGCGATCCAGATCTTGCGCAGGGGGGTGAGCGAAGTGCGCGCATGGAGCACGCTGCCGGGATCTGCAGCGATTTCTTCGAGCAGGGCGGAATAGATCGCCGCCATGATGAGTCCGGGCTTTTGCGTTTTCCGATCCTGATCCGGCAGGGAATGATAGGCGTTTTCGTAATGACGTTTCGCTCGTTCGATCTGGAATTCCATGAGTTTCGCGAAGTTTTCGCTGTATCTGGAATGGAGGATGTCGGAGGCTGGAACGCCGAACTTTTCCAGTTCATCCATCGGGAGGTAGATGCGGTTGCGCCTTGCGTCCTCTCCCACATCGCGGATGATGTTGGTGAGCTGGAGTGCAAGCCCGAGTTCCTTTGCATATTCGAGCGTTTTCCTGTCTTCGAAGCCGAAAATTTCTGCGGAAAGCAGGCCGGGAACGCTGGCTGCGCGATAACAGTAGAGTCTGAGCGCTGCGAAGTCCGCATAGCGGGTCTGGTCGAGATCCATTTCCATTCCGTCGATGATCTCGAAAAAGAGCTCGATCGGCAGGTTGAAATGCCTGACGACCTCCTTCAGCGCTCGCCCCACCGGATGCTCGGGATGGCCCGAGAAAGTCGCCCTGATTTCACCCCGCCACCATTCCAGTTTTCTTCTTGCGACCGAAGGATCGCTGCATTCGTCGACGACATCGTCCACCTCCCTGCAAAATGCATAGAGCGCGACGATGGCTCGTCTTCTTTCGGGAGGCAGGAAAAGGAAACTGTAGTAGAAGCTCGATCCGCTTGCCGCAGCCTTTTCCTGGCAATACTCTTCTGGGGTCAATGCAGGCTCTGGTTTTACAGGATGGCCAAATGTAGCAGATTTCGCATTCCGCTGCACATTTCATGATTTCCTGTCCGGCATTATATAATGGGCCTTTTGCACAACAGGGCAACTCAGACATGAATCTCGACAGGGTCAATTCGGGGCGGGATCTTCCCCGCGATTTCAACGTTATCATTGAAATACCCATGAACGGGGATCCCATCAAGTACGAGGTGGACAAGGAAACCGGTGCGATGTTCGTCGACCGCTTCATGTCGACCGCGATGCACTATCCCTGCAATTACGGCTATATACCGCATACCCTGTCCGACGACGGCGATCCGGTGGACGTGCTGGTGCTGAGCCCGGTGCCGCTGATGACGGGGGTCGTGGTGCGCTGCCGTGCCATCGGCATGTTGAAGATGACCGACGAATCGGGCATCGATGCCAAGCTGCTGGCGGTGCCGATCGACAAGCTGTGCACGCTCTACCGCGGAATTCATTCCCCTGCCGATGTGCCCGAGCTCACGCTTTCCCAGATCAGCCATTTTTTCGAGCACTACAAGGATCTGGAAAAGGGCAAGTGGGTCAAGGTCGAAGGCTGGGTCGGCGTGGAAGAGGCGGAAAGGGAAATCATGGAAGGCGCTGCGCGCTACCTGGAAGCCAAAGACAAGCCGATGTTCTGATCATGACCCTGAGCCCGATTTCGCACATCATCGAGGATCTTCGCCAGGGGAAGATGGTCGTGCTCGTCGACGAGGAGGACCGCGAGAACGAAGGAGATCTCGTCATGGCGGCCGATTTCGTCACGCCGGAGGCGGTCAACTTCATGGCGAAGTACGGGCGCGGCCTCATCTGCCTCACCCTCACCGAGGAGCGTTGCAGGCAGCTCAATTTGCCGCTGATGGTTTCGGCGAACCGCTCCCCCATGGGAACCAATTTCACGGTCTCGATCGAGGCGGCTTCCGGCGTCACCACCGGGATCTCGGCTGCGGACCGGGCGAAAACCGTTCAGGCGGCGGTGGCGAAGGATGCCAAGCCGGAGGACATCGTCCAGCCCGGCCATATTTTTCCGCTGATGGCGCAAAAGGGCGGGGTGCTGGTGCGCGCCGGACACACCGAAGCGGGCTGCGATCTTGCGCAACTCGCCGGCCTCACCCCGGCTTCGGTGATCTGCGAAATCCTCAAGGAAGATGGAGAGATGGCGCGCTTGCCGGATCTGCTGGTTTTCGCGGAAAAGCACGGGCTCAAGATCGGCGCGATCGCGGATCTCATCCATTACCGCAATCAGACCGAGTCGCTGGTGAGCCGCGTGGCCGAGCGCCCCATACTCACTTCGCACGGAGAATTCAGGCTGTTCGTTTATCTGGACAGGAATTCCAACCAGGGCCATCTCGCTCTGGTAAAGGGCGAGATCGACCCGGAACGCGAGGTGCTGGTCAGGGTGCACGAGCCGATCTCGGTGATGGACCTGCTCGACGTGCAAAGCTCGGCGCATTCCTGGAGATTGCACGATGCGCTGCAAGCGGTTTCGAGAAATGGCTGCGGCGTGATCGTGTTGTTGGGACGTCGCGAATGCGAGGGAGACCTGGTCGAGAGGGTGATGAACACTGCAAATCGGGCCACGGCCAAAGTGGACCTCAGGAATTACGGAATCGGCGCGCAGATCCTCAAGGACATCGGTGTGCGCAGGATGAGGCTCCTTGCCGTTCCGAGAAAAATGCCCAGCATGACCGGGTTCGACCTGGAAGTGACCGGGTTCGCCGAATCAATCGATGAAATCTGACAGGAGCAATATGGCCAAATTCGAAAACATCGAGGAGATCGAACAGGATCTCGACGGAAAAGGACTCAGGATCGGCATCGTCATGAGCCGCTTCAACATCGACGTGTGCGAAGGGCTCCTGAGCGGTTGCGTATCCTCGCTCACCCACCACGGGGTTTCCCCTTCGGACATGATCCTCGTCACGGTTCCAGGCGCGCTGGAAATCCCGGTTGCGCTCGGCAAGCTGGCAAGGAGCGGCAAGTACGATGCGCTGGTGGCGCTTGGGGCCGTGATCCGCGGTGAGACCTATCACTTCGAGGTGGTCTCCAACGAATCCGCCAGGGGCGTGCTGGAAGTGCAGCTCGACACAGGCATCCCGGTCGCGAACGGTATCCTCACCACGGAAAACGACGACCAGGCGCTTTACAGAATGAACCAGAAGGGCGGCGAAGCCGGTCTTGCCGCAATCGAGATGGCGAATCTCCTCAGAAGGATGCCATGAAGGGAAAACGCAGGAAATCGCGGGAGGCGGCGCTTCAGGCCCTCTACCAGTGGAAGCTCGCAGGCGGTTCCGCCTATGAGATCGAATCGCACTTCAGGGAGGGTGAGGAATACGGGCAGTGCGATGCAGAGTATTTCACCCGGCTTCTGAAAGGGACGATAGCCGAGGCGCAAAGCCTGCAGGAAATCATCCGCCCGAATCTCGATCGGGAGTTTTCCGAACTCAGTCCGGTGGAAGCTTCCATCCTGCTGCTGGGCACGTTCGAGCTGAAAAATCATCCGGACATCCCTTACCGGGTGGTGATCAACGAGGCGGTCGAACTCGCCAAGCTGTTTGGCGGCACAGACGGTCACAAGTATGTGAACGGCGTCCTGGACAGGATCGCTGCGAAGCTGCGCGCATCCGAAATCAGGTAGCCTTGGCTTCCGAATTCGAGCTCATCGACCGGTATTTCAGGAAGGAGGCGCCTTCCGCGCTGCTCGGAGTCGGCGACGACTGTGCGCTGCTCAAGGTTAAGGATACGCTGGCGGTCTCGACCGACATGCTGGTTGCCGGAACGCATTTCTTCCCCGATGACGATGCCTATCTGCTCGGGCGGAAATCGCTTGCGGTGAATCTTTCCGACATGGCTGCGATGGGAGGGAAACCCAAATGGGCGACCCTCGCGCTTGCCCTGCCCTGCGCGGACGAATCCTGGCTGAAAGCCTTCTCCAGGGGATTTCTTGAAATCGCTTCCGAATATGGCGTGGATCTGGTGGGCGGGGACACCACCCGCGGCCCGCTTGCCATCTGTGTGCAGATCATGGGAGAAGTGCAGGACCCCTTGAGGCGCGACGGCGCACGGACCGGGGACGACATCTGGGTTTCCGGGACCTTGGGGAATGCGGCGCTCGGACTTTCCCATCTCCAGGGAAAATTGATGCTCGAAGAAGAAGATGCCATGCATTGCCTCGCCTCTCTCAGGAATCCGGTTCCCAGGGTGGGTCTCGGGCTCGCCCTGTCCCGCATCTCGCGCTGCGCGATCGACATTTCCGACGGATTCTGTGCGGATCTGTCACACATCCTGGAGGCCTCGAAGGTCGCCGCTAGAGTGAATTTTGAAGACCTTCCCGCATCTTCCGTTCTCGAAAAGTACCGGGATCGTCCCGAAGGGCGGCGCGCGTTTCTTTCGGGCGGCGACGATTACGAGCTTTGCTTCACTTCCCCGGAAGCAAAAAGGATGGAAGTGGAAGAAATCGGGCGCAGACTGGGATTGCGGCTTTCCCGGGTTGGAAAAATAATAAGCGGGAGCGGCCTGGTTCTGCTTGACGGGAAAGGTGCTGTCATCGAAATGGGGGAAAAGGGCTATGATCACTTCCGCTGAAAAGCCCGCCTGGCGCTTCGTGCTTTCCAGTCCGGTGCATTTCCTCTCCTTCGGTTTCGGCTCCGGGCTTTTTCCAGTCGGACCGGGAACCGCAGGGACGCTCGCAGCCTTTCCGGTCTATTTCTTTCTGCACCACTGGTTCGGGCAATCCGGCTGGATCTTCCTGATCTTCATCGCCCAACTCTTCCTGCTGGGGATCTGGCTTTGCGGCAGGACGGGGGAAGCGCTCGGGGTGCACGATCATTCTGGAATCGTTTTCGACGAGATCGTCGCTTTCCTTCTGGTGCTTTTTTTCACCCCGGAAGGATTTTTCTGGCAAGCGTTGGCCTTTGCGCTGTTCCGCTTTTTCGACATTTTAAAACCGCCTCCGATCGCCTATTATGACAGAGTACTGCACGGCGGATTCGGTGTGATGTTCGACGATCTTCTCGCGGCGTTTTATGCGCTGATCTGCCTGGCTCTCCTGAAATCCGTACTGGGCTGAAATCATGGAAAAAACGTCCTTCATGGTGGGGGAAGCGCTCAAGGCGAGGGGCTATCTGCTTGCGACTGCGGAATCCTGCACCGGCGGCTGGGTCGGCGAATTGCTGACTTCCAATGCCGGAAGCTCCGAATGGTATGAGCGCGGCTTCATCACCTATTCCAACCTGGCCAAGCGCGAGATGCTGGGGGTGAATCCCGACACGCTGAAGGAATACGGCGCGGTGAGCGAGGAGACGGCGCGCGAGATGGCCATCGGCGCGATCCGCCACAGCCATGCAGATGTCGCTCTTTCCATCACCGGCATTGCGGGCCCGGGAGGGGGGAGCGAGGAAAAGCCTGTCGGCACCGTCTGTTTCGGCTGGGCATTGAAGGGCTCCGATCCCGTCGCGAAAAGAATGTTGTTCGAAGGCTCGCGCGAAGAAATCCGCCGTCAGGCGGTGCATGCCGCCCTCGAAGGGCTGCTCCAGATTCTGGTGTGATTCAGTCCCGGCATCTTCCCGAGAATGCGGGATTGCTCTTCGCACGGACTGAACTTATGATCCATCAGTGTTTCCAATGCGCATCTGGATCGTATGGATAGCTTCATGGATACGGAAAATGCCGGTGCGAGCGTGCGGGGAGAAATTCGTCACGCAAGGGAATCCCTGCAGGAGAGCATTGCGAGCCAGCGAAAGGAGCTCTCGGATGTATTGCAGGAACCCTTGCAGCTTCTTGCCGATCGATGCGCTCCGGCATGGAAGGACAGAAATGCGCTCGACAGGGTGCTGGTGGAAGGATTGCCGACGCTTCCCCATGGCAAGACGCTTTATGCGCTGAATGTGGAAGGTGTCCAGATCAGCAGCAATGTGACCCGTGAAGGCCTGGTTCCCGAAACATTCGGGCGGGATCGCTCGATGCGCCCCTATCTTTGCGAAGCGGTGCCGTCCCGAGGCGCGCTGCTTTCCGAATCCTATATCAGTCAGATCGGAAAGCATCCTACGATCACGGCCGTGCAGATCGTGCGCGATCCGGCTGATGCCGTTCTGGGATATATCGGCGTCGATTTCGGTCTTCGAGATCTGCCGCTCACTCGCGAACTTTACGAAGAGCCTGTGTTCTGGCGTCAGATCAAGGGGGATCCTTCGATTCGCAGCACGGTATTCCACCAGAGCCGTGCCGAAAGCGGAATGGACAGGGAAATCGATGTGGTGACGGGGGTGATCGAGGAGTTGATGATCTACCACGGCGTGTATCATGTGATCCTGCATTTTTCCAGCAGCCGCGCAGTGATCTGGGTGATGAGCGATCCTTACCGCTACCGCCTGCTCGATCTCGATGCGCTGGTCGATCCGGACATCTGTCTTGCCTATCCCAAGCTGCCATATCCGTCCGACGCACTGGTTCCTCGGGAACGGATTCGCGACGTGCTCGAATCGTTTCGCACGCTGCGCTTCATGGACGACATGTTCTACCTGCGCTCGGGAACGCTGAACCTGTTCAACGGCCTGGTCGGCCTGACCTTCTCCTGCGACGGCTCACACTACATTCCCTGCAACGAGTTTCTTCAGACCGGCACGGATTTCTGGACGATCGCCTGAAGTAACCCCACATCCACACGGATGGATGAATCCCGAAAATCGTGCGTCGACAGGCCGGGAACTGGCCCAAAGCCCCCGCTCGTGCCATAATTCAACATCGAAAAAAAGGTGACTGAATCATGGACGAAAACAAGAGCAAGGCGCTCGCCGCAGCGCTCTCCCAGATCGAAAAACAGTTTGGAAAAGGCTCGATCATGCGCCTCGGCGACAGCGAGGTCGCGCAGGACATCGAAGTGGTTTCCACCGGCTCTCTGGGACTCGATATCGCCCTCGGCGTGGGCGGGCTCCCGAGGGGCAGGATCGTCGAAATCTTCGGCCCGGAGTCTTCCGGCAAGACCACACTCGCGCTGCAGGTGATCGCCGAAGTGCAGAAAATGGGTGGCACTGCAGCCTTCGTCGATGCGGAACACGCGCTCGATCCGCTCTATGCCCAAAAACTCGGGGTCGACGTCCCCAACATCCTGATTTCCCAGCCGGACACCGGAGAGCAGGCGCTCGAGATCGCAGACATGCTGGTGCGCTCGGGTTCGGTCGACGTGGTAGTGATCGACTCGGTGGCGGCATTGACGCCAAAAGCCGAAATCGAGGGCGAGATGGGCGACTCGCACATGGGCCTGCAGGCTCGCCTCATGTCGCAGGCCTTGAGGAAGCTCACCGCCAACATCAAGAGAACCAACACCCTCGTCATCTTCATCAACCAGATCCGCATGAAGATCGGCGTCATGTTCGGCAATCCGGAGACCACCACCGGCGGCAATGCGCTCAAATTCTACGCCTCCGTCCGCCTCGACATCCGCCGGACCGGCGCGATCAAGAAGGGCGAAGAAGTGATCGGCAACGAAACCCGCGTGAAAGTGGTGAAGAACAAGGTTTCCCCTCCCTTCAAGCAGGCCGAATTCGACATCCTTTACGGCGAGGGGATTTCGCGCGAAGGCGAAATCATCGAGCTCGGCGTGCAGCAGAAACTGATCGACAAGGCGGGCGCCTGGTACAGCTACAACGGAGAGAAAATCGGGCAGGGCAAGGACAATGTCCGAGAATTCCTGAGAGCCAATCCCGAACTTTCCCACGAAATCGAGGCGAAAATCAGGGCCCATGTCGGCGTGGCGGGAATGCCTTCAGCCGCAGATGACGACTGAAATCAGGGAACGCGCCTTGCGATTTCTTGCCAGGCGCGAATACTCGAAGGCGGAGCTTTTCGAAAGGCTGGCCAGGGAAGGGATTGAGCCTGAAGAATTGCGCGAAGTCCTCGAAGAACTGGAAAAGGAAGAGCTCCTTTCGGATGCGCGTTATGTCGGGCAATTGCTGCATGCGAGGATCGGCAGATACGGACGGCAGCATATCCTGAAGGAACTCTTCGAAAAGGGTGTCCCGCACGAATTGATCGAAGCGGCGAAAGAGCGGATCGACGAAGCGGAGCTGGCGACCCTCAGGTCGGTCTGGGAAAAGAAATTCGGAAAGAAGCCGGAGGACCGCAAGGAACTCGCGAAACAGGTGCGCTTCCTGCAGGGGAGGGGATTTTCTCTCGACGAGATTTTCCGGGTGATCGAACCTTCGGATGAATGATTTTGTGATGACGCCATGCTGAGCGAAGAAGAGTTGCTTGTTTTGTCGACCGATCTCGAGTCGGATCGGGTCGAGCGCACGACTTCAACCGGCAATACGGACAAGTTCTGCCAGGCCGTCTGCGCCTTTGCCAACGATTTGCCGAATCATCGCGCTCCGGGGTATTTGCTGATCGGAGTCAACGATGACGGCAGCCTGTCCGGCTTGAACGTTACGGATCAGTTTCTGCAAAATCTGGGGGCAATTCGCTCCGACGGAAACGTGCTTCCCCAGCCCATGATGAGCGTCTCGAAATATTCCTTCGAGGGAGGGGATGTGGCGGTCGTCGAAGTCATGCCTTCCGACATGCCTCCGGTTCGTTACAAGGGCGTCGTTCACGTCCGGATCGGGCCGCGCAAGGCGATTGCGGGCGAACAGGAAGAACGGGCCTTGACCGAGAAGCGTACCGCAAGGGCGCACAGTTTCGACGTGATGTCTTTCCCCGGGGCGACCCTGGATGATCTTTCCCTTCGACTTTTCGGAGAATATCGGGCACAGGTGATTGCGCCCGAAGTGATCGAGGCAAATCACAGAACGGTCGAAGAACAACTGGCTTCGCTCAGGCTGTACGATCCGGTAAAAAAATGTCCGACGACGACCGGAATCCTGCTTTTCGGCAACAATCCCCGCTTTTTTCTTCCGGGAGCGTATGTCCAGTTCCTGCTTTTCCCCGGGATCACGATGACGGACATGCCGCTCGACCAGGCGGAGATCTCCGGGGACATGCGCACCGTCCTCGACGGTCTTCGCGACAAATTCCGCGCATGCAATCGGACCGGAATGAGACAGGGGGAAGGGTTTCAGGACAGGCTGATGCCGGATTATCCGGAATGGGCGGTTCGCGAACTCCTTCACAACGCGGTCATGCATCGCGATTATCAGTCGAATACCCCCATCCGCTTCTACTGGTTCTCCGACCGGATCGAAATACAGAGCCCGGGCGGGTTGTACGGTGAAGTGACGCCGGAAACCTTCATGAGCCGCAACAGTTACCGCAATCCGGTGATGGCCGAAGCCCTCAAGGCGATGGGTTATGTCAACCGCTTCGGATTCGGGATTGCGAGGGCGCAAAGGCTCCTCGAGGAAAATGGCAACCCGCCTGCCGAATTCAGGTTCGAAGACCGGGTGGTTTCCGTCGTCGTCAGGCGGTCGGATCGATGAAGACGATCGCCTTCTTCAACAACAAGGGGGGCGTGGGCAAGACTTCGCTCGTCTATCACCTCGCCTGGATGTTCGCTGACCACGGGGTCGGCACGCTGGCCGTCGATCTCGATCCGCAATCCAATCTTACCGCGATGTTCCTCGACGAGGAAAGGCTGGAGCCCCTTTGGGACGGCGATGTCCATCCCGATACCGTTTTCGGCTCGATTCGGCCCATCCTGAAGGGGACCGGGGATATCGCTGTGCCGCATGTCGAGCGGGTTTCGGATAATCTCGGACTGATTCCGGGCGATCTCGGCTTGTCCCGTTTCGAGGACAAGCTGTCCAGCGCCTGGCCTTCCTGTCATAATCGCGACGAATCGGCTTTCAGGACGATGACCGCCTTCCACAGGATCATTCGGCAGGGAGCGGAAATGGGGTACGATCTCGTCCTGATCGATGTCGGCCCGAATCTGGGTGCGATCAATCGCTCCGCGCTGATCGCCTCCGACCAGGTATGCCTGCCCCTCGCGCCCGACCTGTTTTCGCTTCAGGGACTGAAGAACCTGGGTCCGACACTGCGCGAATGGCGCGGAATCTGGCAGGATTTGCTTGGCAAGGCGCCCGGGGATCTCGATTTGCCGAAAGGCTCGATGCAGCCCATGGGCTACATCGTCATGCAGCATGGCATCAGCCGCCCGGTGAAGGCCTATCAGCGCTGGATGGACCGGATTCCCGGCGTTTACCGTGAATGCGTGCTGGACGAAATGGCGGGAAAATTTTCGGACGTGGCGAAAGACCCCTACTGTCTTTCGTTGCTGAAGCATTATCGAAGCCTGATGCCGATGGCGATGGAAGCGAGGAAACCGATCTTTTTCCTGAAGTCGGCAGATGGTGCGATCGGCGCGCACATCGAGGCGGTCAGGAGTTGTTACAAGGATTTTTCGAGGCTTGCCTCGGCAATCGCGGCAAAGGCCGGGATCGAATTCAACTAGATATTTTTGGATCATTCATGAAAAGCAGCGAAATCAGACAGAAATTTCTCGACTTCTTCGCCTCCAAGGGACACGCGGTGGTGGCGTCCTCCTCACTCGTGCCTCACGAGGATCCTACCCTCCTCTTCACCAACGCGGGGATGAACCAGTTCAAGGACGTTTTCCTCGGCTTCGACAAGCGCCCCTACACGCGGGCTGCGACTTCGCAGAAATGCGTGAGAGCAGGCGGCAAGCACAACGACCTGGAAAACGTCGGCTATACGGCGCGTCACCACACCTTTTTCGAGATGCTGGGGAACTTCAGCTTCGGCGACTATTTCAAGATTGATGCGATCCGCTATGCATGGGAACTCCTCACCGAGGTCTACAAGTTGCCGACCGAGAAACTCTGGGTGACGGTCTACGCGGAGGACGACGAAGCCTACGACATCTGGACGAAGGAAATCGGGGTGCCCGCTGGGCGGGTGATCCGCATCGGCGACAACAAGGGGGCACGCTACGCATCCGACAACTTCTGGATGATGGGCGACACCGGACCCTGTGGCCCGTGCACCGAGATCTTCTATGACCACGGCGAGCACATCTGGGGAGGGCCTCCCGGATCACCGGAGGAAGACGGCGACCGCTACATCGAGATCTGGAACAACGTCTTCATGCAGTTCAACCGGGACGAGGCCGGGGTCATGCATCCTCTCCCCAAGCCCTCGGTCGACACCGGAATGGGGCTCGAACGCATTTCGGCCGTGTTGCAGCATGTGCATTCCAATTACGAGATCGACCTTTTTCAGGCACTGATCCGCGCGGCTGCACGCGAGACGAATACCGGGGACATGGATTCGCCGTCCCTCAAGGTGATTGCGGACCACATCCGCGCCTGCTCTTTCCTGATTTCCGACGGGGTGATTCCCGGAAACGAGGGCCGCGGCTATGTGCTGCGCCGCATCATCCGCCGCGCGATCCGCCACGGTTACAAGTTGGGATGCCGCGCCGCCTTCTTCCACAAGCTGGTTCCGGATCTCGTCGCGGAAATGGGGCAGGCTTACCCCGATCTCGCAGCGAATCAGGTGCGGGTGATGGAAATATTGAAGCAGGAAGAGGAGAGATTCTTCCAGACCATCGAGCACGGCATGGCGATCCTGGAAGCCGAGCTTGCCGCTCTGGGCGGCAAAGGCATTTTCGACGGAGAAACCGCATTCAAGCTCCACGATACTTTCGGATTCCCGCTCGACCTCACCCAGGACGTGTGCCGCGAACATGATGTCACGGTGGATGTCGCGGGGTTCGATGCCGCGATGGCAAGGCAGAAGGCGATGGCACGGGCTTCCGGCAAGTTCAAGATGGCGCTGAACCTCGAATACGAGGGACCGCAGACCCGTTTCCACGGCTACGAGACACTGGAGTCCAAGGGCAACATCCTCGCGCTGTACAGGGACGGCGCGGAAGTCAACGAGCTTGCCGAGGGCGAGACCGGCGTGGTGGTGCTGGACGACACGCCATTTTACGCGGAGTCCGGCGGTCAGGTCGGAGACCGCGGCGAGCTCAGAAGCAGCCACGGCATTTTCGCGGTGGAAGACACCCAGAAGATCCAGGCTTCCGTTTTCGGCCACCACGGCGTGGTGAAAACCGGCAAGCTCACGGTGGGCAACAATGTCTCGGCGAGGGTCGACATGAAGGCCCGAGCCGCCACCGAGCGCAACCATTCGGTCACCCACCTCATGCACAAGGCGCTGCGCGAAGTGCTCGGGAGTCATGTGCAGCAGAAGGGCTCGCAGGTCGATCCGGACAAGACCCGCTTCGACTTCGTCCAAGAT
>JAJZTT010000160.1 GCA_021848705.1 Pseudomonadota bacterium | reverse complement strand
GTCCTTCATTTCCTGAAATTCAGTGCTTTTCATCGTCACACCTATCTCGTTGATTCTCATAACCTCAGTGTAGACCACGAGATTAAAGTGACATAGCCTTTAAGAAAGGTCGGCTTCGCAGAACGGAGCCGGATGCCCGGCCTGATTTCAGGCCGAAAATATCCGGGCGGAGGCGTTCCCGCAAAAGTCCATGCTGCCGGTGTGGGTGAGCCGGCTGTCCAGATCCAGCCAGATTTCTCCCCCGAGATTTCGCCAGCGTCGGCAGAAGGCGAAATCCTCGCTCAGGTATTCGCCCGTTTCCGGCGCGATCATGGGGTCGAAGAGCGCGTAGCGGTTCCGTTTCCCTTCTTCGCACATGATCCTGTCGTGCGCGGAGGAGAAGGCGAGTTCCGGGTGGGCAGCGGCAAGCTTCTCGAAAACATGGCGCTTGACGAGCTGAAATCCCGTTCCGCAATATTCTGCGGTCGCGAAGCGGTTTTCGACTTTCAGTTCGTTCCCGCTGCAAAGCTTTCCGACATAATTGAGCCCCGCGGTCTCGACATTTTCCCCCTTTGCAGCCCTTGCAACCTGGCTTTCCCAGTCGATTTCCTTGAGCGGATACATGGCGGCGGTGAAATCCTTGTCCTGCAGGTAGAGGCGCAGGAAGGCATCGGGCTCGAAGCTGATGTCGGAGTCGATGAAAAGGAGGTGCGTCGCAGCGGGGTTTTCGAGGAATCTCGCGAGAAGGAGTGCGCGGGCCCGGGTGATGAGCGAATCGCCTCCGAGGAGCAGTATCGATAGGGCAATGGTTTGCCCCACCGCCGTCATCAGCCTGATCACGGAATTCATATAGGCATGGCTCACCATTCCTCCGTGACAGGGCGTGGCAATGACGACCAGCGGTTTTTCCATTTGCGAAGACCTTCCCGTCGAAAACGGCAGTATAGCATCCGCAAATTTTGCGACGTCCGATGGAAATGAAGTTTCCATGCCCTTTTCGATTCCGGAAACGATTTGTCCGGGTATCGGGGCGTCATGGGCGGGAAAGCCCGCACCGGCTGGATCCGGATTTCGGGCATGTCGTTTGCTATGATGTGTTGAATTCGGTTCATTCGGGGGCGATGTGGATCTACCTCAGGATTTTTTTGCGCTGGGTTTCATCGTTTTCATGCTGGGAATCCGGCACGGATTCGACGCGGACCATCTCGCCACCATAGACGGACTCACCCGAATCAACGCCCGCAGCCGCTTCTCCCGGTATTGCGGCATGCTTTTTTCTTTGGGACACGGCGCCGTCGTGATTGCGATATCGCTTCTCGTCGCAACCGTCGCAAGCCGCTGGCAGGTGCCGCAGTGGCTGGAAGTTTTCGGCGCGGGAACCTCGATCCTGTTCCTCGTCCTGCTCGGAATCCTGAATGTGGGGGCGGTCCTTTTCTCAAAGCCAGGTCATCATGTCCACCCGGTGGGAGTCCGGGGAAGGCTCTTCGCAAGGCATGCGGCAAGCCCAGCCGTGGTTTTTCTGGTGGGCGCGCTGTTCGCGATTTCGTTCGACACCATCAGCCAGGCAGCGCTTTTTTCGCTCACCGCAAGCCGCCTGGGAGGATGGGAAAATGCGCTCTTCATGGGACTTCTTTTCATGACCGGGATGCTCTTCACCGACGGGTTGAACGGCCTGTGGATTTCCCGCATCATCCGGCGCTCCGACGAAACGGCGCATTTCGCATCGAAAACCATGACCCTGGTGGTGGGCTCCCTGAGTCTCCTGGTTGCCTGTTTCGGCATGCTGAAGCTTTTTTCCCCGAGGGTCGACCTGTGGAGCGATGGAAAGAGCCTTGCCTTCGGTCTCGCCCTGGTCGTGCTGGTCGCCGCAAGCTTCGCATTCACCCAGAGAGTTTCCAGGCGATCTTCCTGAAGCGGCGGAGATGCCTGTCAGCCGTATTTTTCATTCACCATGTCGGTGAGCAGGCCGATGACGGCGCTGCTCGCCTGTTCGGCACGATCCAGTTGATCGAGGAGGGATTTTCTCGATTCGGAATTCATGACCCAGTCTCCCCTGGATAGATCGATGGCCCGATGGACGCTGGAATGGACCATGGCGTGCGGTTCATCCAGTCTGGAATAGGAGGATGTGCCTCCGAAGGTCGCTTTCCCCGCGTCCAGGTACCAGCGGCCCAGCCTGCAGGACCTGTGGTCGGACCTGATCGCGATGGCTTCCTCGCAATCCGGTTTTTCGCACATTTCGATCGCCCGGTAGGCATTTTGCATGTAGATGATGTGATCCATCTTGGCGAGGGAGCAGAAAGACCAGTCCTTGGTCTTGGAGACCTTGCGGATGGTGTCTGCAGCGGCATTCGAGAATTCCCGAAACCTTCCCTGGAATTCGCTCATGCGCTCGTGCACGCTTTGCGTCGCCAGCCTCGCTGCGTCCGTCTCGTTCACCATCCTGTCCATGCGCTCCCTGAATCCGGCGATGATTCCGCCGATTTCGGTCGTGGCAAGCTTGGTGCGTTCCGCGAGTTTGCGGATCTCGTCTGCGACGACGGCAAACCCCCTTCCCATTTCTCCCGCCCTGGCAGCCTCGATGGCTGCATTGAGCGCAAGCAGATTGGTCTGGTCTGCGATTTCCGAAATGATGCTGACGGCAAGGCCGATTTCGGTGCTCCTGCTTCCGAGTTCGCCGGTTGCATCGGCGAGATGCTGCACCTGGACATTCATGCCGTCGAGTGCTCCGCCGATGTCTTCCGCTGCAGCAAGACTCTGGTTTGCAGCTTCGCGGTTCGCGATCGCGATCGATTCGATTTCGTCCATTTCCCGGCTCATGCCGACCAGATCCTGCTGGTTGAGCTTGAGGCTTGAGAGCAGTCTGCTCGAATTCATGGTGTGGATTTTCGAGGACATTTCGTTCCGGTTCACGTACTGGATGTTTTTTTCCATGGCGAGGATCGCTTCGTTGATCCTTTGCAGGGAATCTGCGAACTGTCCCATGAGGCCGTGCGAGATCGCCTTGCGATAGAATTCACCCTGTGCGACTTTCGTGAAGCAGGTGTTCACTTCCTTGAAATAGGTCTCGATCATGTCGAGGAAATCGTTGAGCTCCCAGGCCGCCTTTCCGACTTCTCCCAGCCCCTCCGTCTGCGCGATCCTTTCCTGCAACTGGCCGGAGCGCGAGCTTTTCAGCACCCTCTCCATTTGGACCAGCGTCCTGACCAGCCTGCTGTGCCTGGAGAATGCATAAAGGGAATAGAGGATGGCCGCCAGCGGGAAAATCCAGATGAATGGATCGAAGCCATGCCTGAATGCGGACCAGCTCGCAGTCGCAAGCGTGAGGAGAATGAATATCCCGCAGACCAGCACGAAATCGCCGGCCATCATCGGGCGCAAGGTCGAAACGCGTTTTTTGGCTTGCATCATTTCCCCCTACACGGACAAGACGAACCGGTCATAGGATGTGCCTGTTTCCCTGATTTTTTGGGTCAGATACCGGGCGGAAGCGGCCGGAGCATCGGCGGGTCCTGTCCTTTTCTCGATTTCGATCATTTCACGGTAGAGAGACTCTATTTTCGGGATGGCGTCCTGTTTCGGCTTTCTCCTCACGGAAAAATATCCGACCATTTTCCCGCTGTAATCCCGATCCGGCGTCACATTGGCAAACACCCAGTAGTAGCTTCCGTCCGATGTGATGTTCTTGATGTAGCCGAAGAATTCCTGCTCGCTCCCGAGGGTTTCCCACAGCATCCTGAATACGCCCCTTGGCATGTCCGGATGCCTGACCAGATTGTGCTGCTTGCCGAGCAGGAAACTTTCAGGGTAGTTCGCAATGCTCATGAAGGTGCGGTTCGCATAGGTGATCCTGCCGGAAAGATCCGATTTCGTGACGATGAATTCGGTCGGTTCGAGCCTGATTTCGCGATTTGTGGGGACGATGTGCTGTTTCATTTCCTTCTCCTTTCGGCGCAAGGATTTTCCCGATCATGCCTTCTGCCGTCGCATGGTCTAGAATGAATACTATAAGTTGTGACCTGCAATTATTCAACTTTAGCAGGCAGGCGATTGGTCCGGTAATGGATCCGAACATGCGGAGAAATCATGAACACGAGAACTGCATTCGCTAGGGCGCTCCGGGAAGTCAGGAGGGTCAGGATGATGACGCAGGAGGATTTTTCCAGTGTGTCAAGCAGAACCTACCTCAGTGCGCTCGAGAGGGGGTTGAAAAGCCCGACGCTGGACAAGATCCAGGATCTTTGCAGCGTGATGAAGGTGCATCCTGTCACCCTGATGGCGCTTGCATATGGCTATGTCGAGAACCGGGATCCAGGCGAAATCCTGAGCACGCATGTGCTGGGGGAACTCGAGAAGATCCGGGGCGAAAACCACTGAAGGGCTAAAGATCCGAATTCGCATGCCGATATGGAATTGTCGGCGCGAAACAAAGAATCGGGAATCGGGGAAAGAATGTCGGAGATCACGAAAAGGCTTGCATTGCCGCTTTTTGCCGTCATGGCAATCGCATCCGTCATCCTGGCTTTTGCGCCTGTCCGGGTCGCGCTCGTGATCCTTCCCCTTCTTTCGCTGGCTGCAGCCCATTTTCTTGGTAACAGGGCGATATATTCCATGCTGGGAGGGGATTCCGCCAGGGTGAAAGCGCTTGCGGCCGGAATGGCTGCAGGAAATCCGCCGACTGTCGCCTCTCCCGCACCGGAAGGTTCGGTCCTTTCCGGGCTGATGCTTCTTTCCTCCAGAATGAGCCGGGATTCCGAAAGCTTTTCCATGGGCGCCCAGAAGGTGGCCGAGGGCGCAGAGCGGCTTTCCTCGGATGCCAACGAGATCCTGTTCAATTCGCAGATGCAGGCTGCAGCGGTGAACGAGGCGAAGCAGGTGATGAGCGACATGTCTTCCAGGATAGTCAGGGTGACCGATCTCACTCTGGATACCGAGCGCCTTGCCAGGCATGCCACCGATCTTTCCGAAAGCGGAGAGGAAGTGGTCCAGGATGCCGTCCATGAGATGCATCTCATCTCTGAATCGATGGCCCGGGCTTCCTCCCAGATCGATACGCTCACCAGCCATGCGAGGGAAATCAGCAAGGTTGCCACCGTGATCAAGGACATCGCCACCCAGACCAACCTGCTCGCCCTGAACGCCGCGATCGAGGCGGCCAGGGCGGGGGAGCATGGAAGAGGATTCGCGGTCGTGGCAGACGAGGTGAGGGCCCTTTCCGAGCGAACCATGCACGCCACGAAGGAAATCGCAGGAACGATCGCCATGATGCAGGAACAGACCATGGATGCGGTGGAAGGGATCGGGCGTGCGATGCCGCTCATCACGGAGGGGGTGGAAAAGGCGAACCGGGCTTCGGAAGTATTGCGCAGCATCCGGGAAGAATCCGCCAATACTCTGGGAAAGATTTCCAGCCTATCCGAAGAAATCGGGGAGCAGGCTCAGCTTGCGAACAATGTGGTGGAAAGCGTGTCGCAGGTACTGGACATGGCATCCAACACCGACAGCGTGGCGGAAAGGGCGCTTCAGACCGCCATATCCCTTTCCGGTACGGTGATGGAATTGAACCAAATCGCCAGCCAAAAGCGGGCATAACAGACAGGGAGGAAAAAATGGCACTGATTTCGTGGTCAAACATGCTGTCCGTCGGCGTAAAGGAAATCGACGACCAGCACAAGAAGCTCATCGATCTCATCAATCAACTGAACGATGCGATGCATCAGGGCAAGGGAAAGGACGTGCTCGGCAAGGTCCTCACCGAACTCGTGAGCTATACGCTCTACCACTTCGGCACGGAAGAGAAGCTGATGGGGCAGCATCATTACGAGGATTCCGCAGCGCACAAGAACGAGCACCACAAGTTCGTGCAGACGGTGGGCGATTTCAAGAAGAAATTCGATGCGGGCGGGGCGATGATTTCGATAGAAATCATGAACTTCCTGAGGGACTGGCTTTCGAACCACATCATGAAGACGGACAAGAAATTCGGCCAGTCGCTCAACAAGCAGGGCGTGAAGTGAGCATTTCGAAAATTCCTCTTGGCTTTTTCAGGGATCTGGGGCTATAATAACGTCTTTGCGCCCGTAGCTCAGCTGGATAGAGTACTTGGCTACGAACCAAGGGGTCGGGAGTTCGAATCTCTCCGGGCGCACCAAATTACTGTAGGTTGGCGATAGCGTTCGCTAACTTTGTATCATAAATT
>JAJZTT010000159.1 GCA_021848705.1 Pseudomonadota bacterium | reverse complement strand
CTACTATACGACGAACGGACGCTCGATCCAGGCCAAGGGGATCACGCCCGACATCACCGTGGAAGACACCACGATCTCCAAGCAGGAAGCCGCGCTCAACCTGCACGAATCGGATCTCGAACACCACCTCGCCAACGAAAAGGCCGGAACCGCCGCGCCTCGCACGAAGGAAACCATCCAGGTGGAACCGGAAAAGGACGGAAAACCGGCGGTCGCAGGTTCGAGAGACGACTACATGCTGCAGCAGGCGCTCAACGTGCTGAAGGGCATGACGATCCTGCAGAAGAAGTGAAATTCCGGCCTGTACTTTTGGTGCAGGCCGTTGTAGAGTTTCATGGTAGGGAGGGGGAAAATGCAGTCCGAAGACGTCCGGAAGACTCGTGAAATCCATTTCGCTCCCCTGCCGCAAGGTCAGGCGGCAAGGGCCAGGGAAACGTTGCTCGAGATGGGAGGGATCCTGGTCGAGATGCCGAATCCCGCCGTCCTTTCCGTCTGCTACTCGCTGCCGGAGCATCGCCTGGAAACCATCGAGGCGGCCCTGGAGGAACAGGGGTTCCATCTCGACAACTCGCTCATGCAGAAAATCATGCGGGCGCTGGTCCATTACGTGGAGGAAGTGCAGTGCCAGAACCTCTGCGAGCCGGACAGGATGCAGAAGAACATGGAAATCTTCGTGAAGGTTTACGAGCATCATCCGCACGGTGACCATGACGAAACGCCGGAGGAATGGCGGGAATACCGCTGACCGATGGAAGACGATTCGCTGCTGCGTTACAGCCGGCACATCCTGCTCCCACAGATCGGAATCGAAGGCCAGAACCGAATCACCGGATCTTCCGCGCTGGTGATCGGGGCTGGTGGTCTCGGCTGCCCCGCTTCCCTCTACCTCGCTTCGGCCGGAGTCGGAAAAATCACCCTCTGCGACGACGATGTCGTGGATCTCACCAACCTGCAAAGGCAGATCCTGCACACCACGAAGTCCGTCGGGATGCCCAAGGTCGATTCCGCGAAAATCGCGCTCCAAGCCGTCAATCCGGAGGTTTCCATTTTTCCGGTGAAAGCGAGGGCAAGCGGGGCGCTGTTGCGTGAACTCGTGGAAAACGCGGACGTCGTCATCGATGCGAGCGACAACTTCTCCACCCGGCATGAAGTGAACCGCATCTGCCGCGAATTTTCCAGGCCGCTGGTCTCCGGAGCCGCGATCCGTTTCGACGGACAGATCTCGGTTTTCGATTTCAGGGACCCCGGAAGCCCCTGCTACCATTGCCTCTACCCCATGGATGCTGTCGACGAGGAAATCCGCTGCGCGGTGATGGGCGTTTTTTCGCCGCTCGTCGGGATGATCGGATCCATGCAGGCGATGGAAGCCCTCAAGATCCTCGGAGGATTCGGAAAACCGCTTTCCGGAAGGCTTCTCGTGGTCGATGGGGAAGGAATGCAATGCAGGGAAATCCGCCTGAAGAAGGATCCATCCTGTCCGGTTTGCAGTAGTTCGCCTTCATGACCCGCTCCCTGCCCTCCTGAAAATGGACTATCCTTATTTCTGAATGCGCCCGAACTAGGAGAACAACGTGTTCCAGATCAGGATACATGGAAGGGGGGGACAGGGCGTGGTCAGCGGAGCGGAAATGCTCTCCGTGGCCGCGTTTCTGGAAGGAAAGCACAGCCAAGCTTTTCCCAGTTTCGGTTCGGAAAGAATGGGCGCGCCGGTCATGGCTTTCTGCAGGATTTCGGATCGCGAGATCCGGCTCCGTGAACCCGTCACCGAACCGGATGCGCTCATCATCCAGGATCCGACGCTGCTCCATCAGGTCGATCTTTTCCGCGGCCTTGCCGGCTCCGGCTACATCCTGATCAATTCCAGCCGCAGCTTCGAGGAACTCGGCCTTGCGGATCTGGTCGACGCGCGCCCGCCCGAAAAAATGCTCACCGTGCCCGCATCGGAAATCGCGCTTCGCCATATCGGACGCCCCCTTCCCAATGCCGCACTACTGGGCGGCTTTGCGGCGCTTTCCGGACAGATCGGCATCGACTCCCTGCAGCAAGCGATCACGATGAAGTTTCCAGGAAAAATCGGGCAGGACAATCTTCTCGCCGCCAGGGCGGCCTACGAGGAAATCATGGAAGGAATCCGCAATGCTGCAACAAATTGAAGGATCCAGGGCCATTGCGGAGGCAGTGGCGCTTTGCCGCCCGGAAGTGATCTGCGCCTATCCCATCACCCCCCAGACCCATATCGTCGAAGCGCTGGGGGAGATGGTGAAAAAGGGCGAATTGGACCGTTGCGAATACATCAACGTCGAATCCGAGTTCGCTGCGCTTTCGGTCGCAATCGGCGCTTCTGCCGCCGGGGCGAGAAGCTATACTGCCACGGCAAGCCAGGGGCTGCTCTACATGGCTGAAGTGGTCTACAATGCGGCAGGACTCGGGCTTCCCATCGTCATGACCATCGGCAACCGCGCAATCGGCGCGCCGATCAATATCTGGAACGACCATTCCGACAGCATGTCGATGCGCGACTCTGGATGGATACAGCTTTATGCCGAATCCAATCAGGAAGCCGTGGACCTGCACATCCAGGCATTCCGCCTTGCAGAAGCCCTCTCCTGTCCGGTGATGGTCTGCGTAGACGGATTCATCCTGACCCATGCCTACGAACGGGTCGAAATTCCTTCCCAAAAAGAAGTGGATGCGTATCTTCCCCCCTTCGAGCCCGTGCAGATGCTCGACTGCGCGGATCCGGTTTCGATCGGCGCCATGGTGGGACCGGAGGCCTTCATGGAAGTGCGTTATCTCCAGCATCACAAGCAACTCCGTGCACTCGACCTGATTCCCGAAATCGCGTCCGAATTTTCTTCGAGATTCGGCAGGAATTCCGGGGGGCTGGTCCGCCCCTACCGGACGGAAGATGCGGAAACCATCATTGTCGCGCTGGGCTCGGTGAACGGCACCATCAAGGATGTCATCGACGAAATGAGGGAAGAAGGCCACTCCATCGGCTGCCTCTCCATTTCATCCTTCAGGCCTTTTCCGCTCCAGGCGACGCGCTCCGTGCTGGAACGGGCCAAACGCGTCGTCGTCATCGAAAAATCTCTTTCAGTGGGACTCGGGGGGCCTTTGTCGGACGGCGTGAGAAAATCCCTGAGCGGAATCGCGCTGAAAGGGCATACCGTGATCGCAGGGCTCGGAGGACGCGCGATCACGAAAAAATCGCTTCGAAAGCTCTTCGAGCGCGCAGAGCGCGACGAACTCGAGCTGCTGAACTTCCTCGACCTCGACGAGGAAGTCATTTCCGGACAGCTTGCCAGGGAGCGCGAAGCCCGCCGCTCCGGCCCCATCGCGGAAAACATTCTCAAATCCCTAGGCACAGTCTGCTCCAGGATATCTTAGGAGACTCGGCATGCAGAGCATCAAATTCTACCAGACGGGCACTTTCACGGTTGGCAATCGCCTGCTCGATGAAGCACAGCGGACCGTGCAGTCCGATATCGGCAGGACCAATTCCCTCAATTCCGGACATCGCGCCTGCCAGGGATGCGGGGAAGCGCTCGGCGCGCGCTATGCGGTCGATGCTGCGATGCGGGCGGCAAACGGACGCCTGATCGCCGCCAACGCGACGGGCTGCCTGGAAGTGTTCTCCACCCCTTACCCGGAAAGTTCCTGGCAGATCCCCTGGATGCATTCCGTCTTCGCCAATGCGGCTTCGGTTGCGACCGGCATTGCCGCCGCACTCAAGGTGAAGGGGAAGCAGGATGTGCGGGTGATCGCACAGGGCGGCGACGGAGGAACGACGGATATCGGTTTTGCCTGCCTCTCCGGAATGTTCGAGCGCAACGACGACGTGCTCTACATCTGCTACGACAACGAGGCCTACATGAACACCGGGGTGCAGCGCTCCTCGGCTACGCCGCCCGCAGCGCGGACTGCGACCACCCCGGCTGTGGGGGAGCACCCCGGAAACCTTTTCGGCACGGGAAAGAACCTTCCGCTGATCGCCATGGCGCATCACATCCCTTATGTTGCGACCGCCTCGGTTGCGAACCTGCACGACCTAGAATACAAGGTGAGGCGCGCCATGGAATTCCATGGCGCGCGCTACGTGCACATCCATGTTCCCTGCCCGCTCGGATGGGGATCGAATCCATCGGACACCATCCGCGTGGCGAGGCTCGCCGTCGAATCCGGTCTATTCCCTCTTTTCGAAGCCGAATGCGGAGAACTGACCAACAGCGAAAAGATCAGGAACAAGGTGCCGGTCGAGGAATACCTCAGGCTGCAGAAGCGGTTTTCCCATCTTTTCTCCAGACGGGACGATCACACGATTGCCATGATCCAGCGCATCGCAGACCGAAACATCTCGAAATTCGGCCTCATGGAGAAAGCATGAAAAAACCCTTCGCCATCACGCTCGATCCGGGCTCCAGCCGGGCCAATCACACCGGATCCTGGAGAACCAAAAGGCCGGTCTATGTGGACCGTCTCCCTCCCTGCAACCACGCCTGCCCTGCAGGTGAAAACATCCAGGGATGGCTTTACCATGCGGAGAGCGGAAATTACCGGAAGGCGTGGGAGCTGCTCACGAAAATCAATCCCTTCCCCGCCATCATGGGTCGGGTGTGCTACCACCCGTGCGAGTCGGCCTGCAACCGCGGAGAACTCGACGAGGCGGTGGGAATCCATGCAGTCGAGCGCTTCCTGGGAGACATGGCGAACCGCGAAGGCTGGATGCCAGATTCCATGCCCGATCCCACCGGAAGGAAGGTGCTTGTCGTGGGGGCGGGACCTTCCGGACTTTCCTGCGCCTATCATCTCGCGCTGCTCGGACATCATGCGGTGATCGTCGAAGCGGGCAACGCAGCGGGCGGAATGATGCGCTACGGCATCCCGAAATACAGGCTGCCTAGGGAGATCCTCGATGCGGAAATCGCAAGACTGGAAAGGATGGGCGTCGAAATCCGCCTTGGAAGGAAGGTGGAGGATGTCATGGATTCCATGAAGGAAGGCGATTATGACGCGGCCTTCCTTGCCGTCGGCGCCCATGTCGCCAGGCGTGCCTATATTCCCGCAGGGGATGCATCGCGCATCCTGGACGCGGTATCGGTCCTGCACAGCATGGGAGAAGACGCCCCTCCTCTCATCGGGAGAAAGGTCGCGGTCTACGGAGGAGGAAACACGGCGATCGATGTGGCCAGGACGGCGAAGCGCCTGGGGGCGACCGAATCCCTCATCGTCTACAGGAGGACCCGCGAACAGATGCCTGCGCACGAATCCGAACTGCAGGAAGCGCTCGAAGAGGGAATTCTGGTGAGATGGCTCAACACCATCTCCGCGGTGGAATCCGGTTCCATCACGGTCGAGAAAATGAAACTGGACGAAAAAGGCTTTCCCCAGCCCACCGGCGAATTCGAAAAGGTCGAAGCGGATTGCGTCGTGCTCGCGCTCGGGCAGGAATCCGATCTCGCCCTGCTCGGCAACGTTCCCGATCTCGAAGTCGAACACGGAATGGTGAAAGTGAATGCCTCGATGATGACGAGCCACCCCGGAATCTTCGCGGGGGGAGACATGGTTCCTTCGGAAAGAACGGTGACCTTCGCAGTCGGGCATGGCAGGAAGGCCGCTTACAACATCGATTCCTGGCTCAGGGACGAAACCTTCGACCCGCCGGAGAAACACGAAATCGCTGGATTTTCCATGCTCAATACCTGGTATTACAGCGATGCACACAAGACGATCCAGCCTGAACTCGACCTGGCGAGGCGCCAATCCACTTTCGAGGAAGTGGTGAAAGGGCTTTCCGAGGAGAACGCGCTTTTCGAAGCGAGGCGCTGCCTTTCCTGCGGAAACTGCTTCGAATGCGACAACTGCTACGGGGTCTGTCCGGACAATGCCGTCATCAAACTCGGATCAGGCAATCGCTTCCGTTTCAATTACGACTTCTGCAAGGGTTGCGGGCTTTGCGCTTCGGAATGCCCCTGCGGAGCGATCCGGATGGATCCCGAGACGATCTAGAACGAGGCGCTCTTCACCGTGCCGTCGAATGCAAGGCAGTCCTCCACCCTTCTTTTCTGCGAAGGACTCAGCTCGGACAGTGCCAGGTAGCGCCATTCCGAATGTTCCTCGCTGAGAGCGATTTTGCAATCCTCTTCAAGGGTGCAGCGAAACAGCAGTCCATGGGAATTGAGCTCGGCATGATGGTAAATCCCGCTCAGATAGAGAATGGTCACTTCGCAGGAAAGCTCCTCG
>JAJZTT010000158.1 GCA_021848705.1 Pseudomonadota bacterium | reverse complement strand
TTCCGACCAGGACAGGCTGCCCGCGCTCGTAGCATCCCTTGATGTCTTCGATCACTGCATGATATTTTTCCTTCGCCGTCCTGTAGACGAGGTCGAGCATGTCCTTCCTCTGGGTGGGGCGATGGGTCGGAATGATCACGGTCTCCAGGCCGTAGATCTGCTGGAATTCGAAAGCCTCGGTGTCGGCGGTTCCCGTCATTCCTGCAAGCTTCGAATACATCCGGAAATAGTTCTGGAAGGTGATCGAAGCAAGCGTCTGGTTTTCCTTCTGGATCGAAACCCCTTCCTTGGCTTCGACTGCCTGATGAAGGCCATCCGACCAGCGGCGCCCGGACATCAGGCGGCCGGTGAACTCGTCGACGATGACCACCTCCCCGTCCTGAACCACATAATGCTGGTCCCGGAAATAGAGCGCATGCGCCCTGAGCGCTGCATAAAGATGGTGGATCAGGGTGATGTTGGAAGGATCATAAAGGCTGGAGCCTGCAGGAAGCAGTCCTGCCCGGGTGAGGAGCATTTCGGCATGCTCGTGTCCTTCCTCGGAAAGCAGCACCTGGTGCGCCTTTTCGTCGACCGAATAATCCCCGGGCCCGTCCTCGGTTTCCTGGCGCTTCAGTTTCGGCGCAAGATCGTTGATCCGGTAATAGAGTTCGACATTGTCCTCTGCCTGGCCGGAAATGATGAGAGGAGTCCTCGCCTCGTCGATCAGGATCGAGTCCACCTCGTCGACGATGGCGAAATTCAGGGGGCGCTGCACCTTCTCGGATGAATCGCTCACCATGTTGTCGCGCAGGTAATCGAAGCCGAATTCATTGTTGGTGCCGTAAGTGATGTCGGATCCGTAGGCCTGCTGCTTTTCATCGTGGTCCATCTGCGAAAGGATGACCCCTACGCTGAGCCCGAGGAATTCGTGAATCCTGCCCATCCAGCCGGCATCCCGCTCGGCGAGGTAATCATTCACGGTCACCACGTGAACGCCCCGCCCGGAGAGCGCATTGAGATAGGAGGGCAACGTAGCGACCAGCGTCTTTCCTTCGCCGGTCCTCATTTCCGAAATCTTCCCTTCGTGAAGCACCATTCCGCCGATCAACTGCACGTCGAAGTGCCTCATCCCCAGTACCCGCTTGCCGGCTTCCCTCACCACTGCGAATGCTTCCGGAAGAAGGGAATCGAGGGACTCGCCGCCTGCGATGCGGCCCCTGAATTCGTCGGTCTTTCCCCTGAGTTCTGCGTCGCTCAGGGCGGAAATCTTCGGTTCCAGTGCGTTGATGGCACGGACCTTCTGCGAATATTGCTTGATCAGCCTATCGTTCCGGCTTCCGAAAATGTTTTTGAGCAGGCTGGAAAACATAGATGAGATGCAATGGTGGGTTTACAATAGGGTTTTCGATTCTACCACAAGAGTCCCATGATATCCGCAAACCGGCTGGATTTCTTCCTCGACGATTCCTCAAGGGTTCTCGCCGAAGCGAGGCGCACGATTGCCATCGACTCGATTCTGAAAAAGACCCTCCCGGAAGGACTCTCGGCGAGGGCGGGAAGAATTTCGGAAGGCGTTCTGAAGATCCATGCGGACAATCCGGGGATCGCCTTCAGACTGAAGCAGATCTCCCCGTCGCTCCTCGAGAAGCTCAAGGCGGGAGGCATCCCGATCCATTCCCTGAAAATCTCCGTGGCGGTACGGAACCCGCAAAAGACGGGCCGCCGCGAAAAGAAGGGGATGGGCGAAACCGGACTGGAAAGCTTCAGGGAGCTTGCAGACTCGCTGGAGGACTCTCCGCTCAAGAGTTCAGTAAAACATCTGCTCTCCAGACTGGACAGGCGTTGAGCCGGTTCATCTGTGGAGGCTGTCGTATGTCCTGCAACGCCTGCCTCCCCCGGACTTGGCATGATACATGGCGTGATCCGCGTGCCGGAGCATGCTCGAAACATCCGCCCCGTCTTCCGGATAGAAACTGACTCCGATGCTCGGGGTCGTTTCGATGTGGTTTGCCTCGACTTCGTACGGAAGGGATACCTGCTCGACGATCTTCGATGCGACGACAACCGCCTCTTCCATGCCGCGGATATCGGTGAGCAGCACGACGAACTCGTCCCCGCCGAGACGCGCCACCACGTCGCTCTCCCTCACCGATCCCCTGATCCTGTCTGCAACCGCAATCAGCAGCCCGTCTCCGACATGATGCCCCAGCCTGTCGTTGATCGACTTGAATCGATCGAGATCGATGAACAGGACTGCAAGGGAAAGTCCGCTGCGTTTTGCTCTCGCGATCGCCTGTTCGAGCTGCGCGATCAGGCTGAACCGGTTGTAGAGCCCGGTGAGATTGTCGTGGAAGGCGAGCTTCCTGATCTCGGTCTCGTTGCGCTTCCTTTCCGAGATGTCTGTGAAGCTCCCGATGTGATGGGCGATCCTGCCTTCCTCGTCGCGAACCACGCAGATCGAAAGCCATTTCGGATAGAGGGCACCATCCTTCTTCCTGTCCATGATCTCCCCCTGCCAGTAGCCCTTTTCGCGGATGCAGGTCCACATGTTGTCGTAGAAGATTTCGGATTCCACCCCTGAAGAAAGGATGCTCGGATTTTTCCCCAGAACTTCCTGCCTTTCATATCCGGTGAGACGGGTGAAGGAAGGATTCACGTCGACGATCCTGTTTTGCGAATCGGTGACGAGCATCGCCTCGATCGCATTCTCGAAAACGCTCGCCATCAGCCTGATTCTTTCATCGGACTTCTTCTTTTCGCTGATGTCGGTCACGAAGACGAAAATCCTGCCGTCCTTGATGGGCCAGTAGTTCGCAACGACTTCCACCGGCCACAGGGTTCCGTCCTTTTTCCTGTGGACGCTCTCGAACCGGTCGTGCCCTTCCAGCACCACCTTCGAAATATGCCTTGCCGTATCTTCAGCAAGCTCGTTTGCGTCCAGATCCGGTACCTGCATTTTCAGGATCTCCTCCCTGGAATATCCTGAAATTTCCAGATAGGCCTCGTTCACTTCGAGTATTCCACCGTAAAGATCCGTCATCCAGAATCCGTCCGAGGAAGTCTCGAGCGCAGCGCGAAATTTCTCCTCCCTGGCATTCAACTCCGCTTCCATCCTTTGCCGCTCGGTGAGATCGCGGATCACGCTGAAGCACCTTTTTTTTCCGCCGAGATGGATGATCCTGGAATGCACTTCGACGGGAATCACGGTTCCGTCCCGGCGCAGATGGGCCGACTCGAACATGCCATGACCTTCCCTGTCGATTTGTGCGAGCCGCTCGGGGACGATGGCTGAAAATTCCGGGGTATCGAATTCAGCAATCCTTTTTCCCAGCATTTCATCCCGTGAATAGCCGAGTCTCTCGTGACCGATCCGGTTGATGTCGACGATCCGCCCCTCTTCGTCCAGGATCAGCATGCAGTCGGATGCGGATTCGAACAGGGTGCGGAACCGATCCTCGCTCGCCTGGAGCGCGGAAACTTCGTCTTCTTCCTTCCTGAGCGCGGCTCCGGCAAAGCGCCCCACCCCCATCCCGGTGATCCCTACCAGACCGATGAGCAAAGCGAGCATCCAGCATTCTTCCATCCCGGAGACAAGTTCATTGCCGAATGCATAGAGCAGCAGAATGACGATTCCGTATCCTGCAATGATGAGTCCGGTGATCGCCCTGTGATTCTGCACGCATTTCCTTTCCAAAACCGGAAAACTGGAATCATTCTTGTTTAAATATTAGGATACAATCACGAATTATGCGATCCCCGGGGCACCGGACCGTGCCACCGCCCTCCAGCCATTCATTCCCTGACGGGCTTCTTGGAAAGCTTTCTCTGCAGCGTCCTCCTGTGCATGTTGAGAGACCTGGCCGTGGCCGAGATGTTGCCGTTATGCTCCGCAAGCACGCTCTGGATGTGTTCCCACTCGAGTCTGTCCACGGACATCGGGTTTGCATTGATCTCCGCATCCGAATCCCCCTCTCCGTCCCTTTGCAGCGCGGCGAGGATTTCGTCCGCTTTTGCCGGCTTGGCGAGATAATGGGTCGCCCCGAGCTTGATCGCTTCCACCGCGGTCGCGATGCTCGCATATCCCGTGAGCACCACGATCCTGGTCGCGGGGTCGATTTCCTTCAGGCGCTTCACCAGGACAAGCCCGGATTCACCCGGCATCCTGAGATCGATCACCGCATATTCCGGGGGATTTTCCTCGGCAAGCGCGACCGCCTCCTCGAAGCAGGCCGCGCATTCCACAGAAAATCCCCTTCGCTCCATGGCCCGTTTCAGCACGGACAGGAAGGCGGGATCGTCGTCCACGATGAGCAGGGTTTCGTTCATGATGCCGCCGGGAGCGTGACGAGGGTGACCGCCCCCCCTTCCGTTCTGTTGAAAATGCGGATGCTCCCGCCCAGCCTTTCGATGCTGGCATTGGCAAGAAAAAGTCCGATCCCCAGACCCTTGCCTTCCGGTTTGGTCGAAAAATAAAGAGAGCCTGCCTTTTCAGCCACTTCCGGAGTGAGCCCCGCCCCCCTGTCCCGGATTTCGATCGAGACCCTCCCTTCCTTCCAGCAGAGATCGATCTCCACGCATTCCGGGGAGGCGTCCGCCGCATTGTTGAGAAGATTCAGCATCGCCTGGTAAAGGGTCTGCTCTGCGAAAATAGCAGGAGTTTCGCCATCCTGCTTCCGGTAATGATGGATCGCTGCAGGCCGCATCAGCGTCCATTGCCCGATCAGGCTTTCCACGAACATGTCCGCCCGAACCAGCCCTCCCCCCTCGCTTCTCGCCTCCCCCGCGCTCGCGAGCAGCCCGGTGATGATGCGCTTGCAGTTTTCGATCTGCGAGGAAAGCATGGCCAGATCGGCCACAAGATCCTCCTGCTGTGAATGCATGGCCTCCATTTCCTCGCAAAGCAGGGACATGGTCGCAAGCGGGGTGCCGAGTTCGTGGGCCGCCCCTGCAGCGAGCGTGCCGAGCGCAACGATGCGCTCGTCGCGCAGGGATTCCTCCCTCGCCCTGGCAAGCAGCCTGTCCCGCTCGCGGATCGATTCCCCCATCCTCACCACGAAAAATGCGATCAGCATGGTCGAAAAAACGAAAGTCATCCACATCGCGAAGACGTGCAGCCTGAAAGTCTGCTGGTGAAGCGGCTCGAAATAGCGCATGAG
This sequence comes from Pseudomonadota bacterium, assembly GCA_021848705.1. Taxonomy (GTDB): domain Bacteria; phylum Pseudomonadota; class Gammaproteobacteria; order Burkholderiales; family JABEVD01; genus JABEVD01. The sequence continues at coordinate 1,120 of JAJZTT010000158.1, read as the reverse complement.
CAGCGTGTAACAGGAAATGGCGAGCGCCGCCATCACCCAGGTGAAGATCCTGGAAAGGGTCGCTGCGGAAATGATCAGCGGGATGAGGTAAAGGGACACGAAAGGGTTGGTCGATCCGCCGCTGAGATAGAGCTGGAAGGTGAGGATGGAAACGTCGATCAGGAGCTGGAAGAAGAGTTCGGCCTCGGTGACGGGAAATTCGTGGCGCAATCTCAGCCGGGTGCCGAAATTGGCGATGGCGAGCAGCAGCACAGCCAAAGCCATCGGGACAAGCGGAAGCTCGATCCGGAGCACCCTGTGCACGAACAGGATCACGATGCACTGGCCCGCGATGCCGATGTTGCGCATGACGAAGATGCGCTCGAGGTTCTTTTTCATCTCCTATCCTTTGCCGCAATTATAATTGCGCAGGATTCCAGGGTGAATGCGGCAAATTGTCACGCCGAAATCTCCCCTGCCGATGATATGATGGAAAAACCAGATCAACTCCGGAGCAAGAACTTGAAAAAACTCATCGCCACGATTTTCTGCCTCTGCCCCGTCATCGCCTTCGCCTCGCCGGTGTCCGTCACCAATGCGTGGGTTGCGGCCACCGCCCCGGGTCAGGAAGAAGGCGCTGCCTACATGGATCTTTCGAGCGAAGAAGGCGCGAACCTCGTCGGCGCGCAAAGCCCGGTCGCGGAAATGGTCGACGTCCATTCCATGACCATGAAAAAAGGCGTCATGGAAATGAGGCTGGTGAAGGTCCTCGAAATCCCCGCGAAGGGCCGCGTCACCCTCGCACCCGGAAAGATGCATCTCATGCTGATGGACGTGAAAAAACAGCTCGTCCCCGGAGATCATGTTCCGATCAGGCTCACTTTCGAGCATGAAGGGAAACGCTACACTGTCGATGTCGACGCAAAAGTGATGAGCATGACCCATCACATGGACATGCACTAGGAAATGAGTCCCGAAGTCGGGGAGCTCGGGCTCGCGCTGTAGAGTTTTCTCGGCATCCTGCCCGCGAGATAAGCTTCCCTTCCTCCCTCGACCGCCTTTTTCATGGCTGAAGCCATGAGCACCGGATCCTTTGCAGCCGCGATCGCGGTATTCATGAGGATTCCGTCGCAGCCGAGTT
>JAJZTT010000157.1 GCA_021848705.1 Pseudomonadota bacterium | reverse complement strand
AAACAGAATAAAAATGATGGTCAATTTCACCTCCTACCATAACCAGTTTCCCGTATAGAGCCCTTCCTTGAACATGCGTGCCTTCATGCCGGGGGCGGTGATCCTGTTCGCGGGCCTGCTTTCGGGTTGCTCGACGCTGAACAACCCCGTGATCCGGACTATCGATCATGTGATGCCTTCGTGGGGAAGTTCTTCATTCGGTCTGGATCCTCGCTACCGTTACCTAAGGGTGGTCGTGAACGGCAGGATTCTATATCCTGCGCTGGGGAACGTCGACCATGGAGTCGAGGTCTGGTATACCTCGATGCGGGAAGTGCTGCGCCTCGAAAATGGAAGGGTCGCGGGAATGACGGGGACGACGACCGAATGGAGAAACGTATCCATTCCCGTTTTGCCTTCCTGGTCCGATTTGGCGAAAATGCAGAAACCCCTTGAATGGATCAGAACCAGGGATGTCATGCCGGGTTACCGCTACGGAATCAGGGATATCCTTCTGCTTCGGGTCATCCAGGCTCCTGCCAGTTCCAATCTGGCCGATCTCGATCCTGCAAGCCTCACCTGGTTCGAGGAAGAAGACTCTGCCAAAGACGATCACCTGCCACCGGCAAGGTATGCCGTGGATTCTTCGGGCGCTGTCGTGTACGGAGAATCCTGCCTCTCGGATCAATTGTGCTTCAGCTGGCAACGCTGGCCGGTGGAAAGGAAAAAGTGAGGAATCGCCCGAAGCGCCTGTCGATCCTCATCAGGTTGACCCTGTCGGCAGCTTTTGCCGTTCCCTGGTCCGCGCATGCAAAGCGTTTGAGCGACTGGCTGCTCGAGCATCCGGCATCGCCTCGCGGCTATCCGCTCGGCCTGTCCTGGAGGGTTCCATCCGAAAGGATCTCGCAAAACGACCTGCGCTATGCAGTCCTGGAATATCTTGAGCGCCATGATTCCGGGAACGCCGAAAAACTGAAAAAATGGATCGCTTCCTTTCCCGTCACCGGAAGGGTACCGGTTGCTTCGACCGACGCACGCTGGCTTGAGGTGCATCCTTCCCTGGATCCTGAGATCCATCCGGAAGACGAGGTGATTCTTCCGCAAAGGCCTTCTTCGGTCACGGTGATTTCCTCGAATGGCAATGTCTGTCGGGTTCTGCAGGCTCCCGGCCTCCATGCCGCCGACTATCTGAAAAGATGCGATGCGGCAAAAGGAGTGGACCGGGCCTATGTCGCCCAGCCGGACGGAAAGGTGGAGCGCATCGGCGTCTCCCTGTGGAATTCGGACAGGCAGGACGAAATCGCGCCCGGAGCATGGATCTGGGCTCCTGAAGGAGAATGGTCCGAACGATTCTCGGAAAATTTGATTGCATTTCTTGCCACCCAGGGACCGGCGCCCGATGCGGAATCCATCCTGACCTCTCCGGTTCCTCGAAAATCCGTCGCAGGCTACCTGGAAGCGCCAGGAGAATTGCCCGTCACGGCAAACGACTGGGGGGAGGCGGGGCTGCTCCAGACTCCGAGTGCGAGGATGCGGGAAGAAGGGGATCTCTCCCTGACCCTGAGTCGGGTCTATCCCTATACGCGAGGCAATGTATTCTTCCAGCCTTTTTCCTGGATGGAATTCGGCTTCCGCTATACCAACATCAGCAATCACCTGTATGGCCCGGCCTCCCTGAGTGGTAGCCAGGCCTACAAGGACAAGAGCATGGATGCCAAGTTCAGCCTCCATGACGAGACGAGGTGGACTCCGCAGATCGCGATGGGATTCCGCGACATCGCAGGCACCGGGCTTTTTTCGGGAGAATTCCTCGTAGGATCGAAGCGAACCGGTCCCTTCGACTGGAGTCTCGGGATGGGATGGGGGTATGTCGGGGGCAGGGGAAATCTTTCCAATCCGATCGGCGCAATTTTACCTTCCTTCAAGGTCAGGAATGCAACCGCCGTCGGCCAGGGCGGGAATCTCGCATTGACCAGTTATTTCCGCGGACCGGCTGCGTTATTCGGCGGGGTGCAGTACCAGACTCCCTGGGATTCGCTGATCGCGAAACTGGAATACGACGGAAACAATTACCAGAACGAACCTTTCCAGAACAACCTCGTTCAAAATTCTCCATGGAATGTCGGCCTGGTATACAGGGCGAGCGACTGGGCGGATCTTTCCCTGGGATGGGAGCGCGGCAATACCGCCATGATCTCCCTTTCCCTCCATGCATCCATGAGCAGTGTCTACATGCCCAAGCTGGACGATCCTCCTCGCGTTCCCGTCTCGCCGCAAAGACCGGATCAATCGCCGGACTGGAAGAAGACGGCAAAAGATATTTCCGCCCAGACCAACTGGCATGTGAGCGGCATCGAAGGGAATCGCAGCGATGTCACCGTGTCCGTCGACGACGCAAATGACACCTACTGGAAGGACTATCTGGACCGGGCCACCGCCGTGCTGCATCGCGACGCTCCGAAATCGGTGGATCGCTTCAGGTTCGTGTACCGGGAAAAGGGAATTCCCGTGGCAGAGCATCTTGTCGATCGCCAGGAATGGTCCGAGCAAAAGACCGAGGCTATTCCACCGGGCCAGGAAAGGCAGGCGGTCGTTGCGCAGAATCCTTCGAGCCCGCCCCTCGACCAGACCAGTCTCTATGAGGAAGATCGGAAGTTTTTCGAATCCAAGCTCGGCATGAATTTCAACTATGTGCTCGGCGGTCCCAACGGATTCGTGTTCTACGAATTCGCACCCGACGAACAAGTGAAGCTGAGATTTTCAAAGGATACCTGGCTGCAGGGGGACGTTCAGTACAACGCGTTGAACAATTTCAGCAAGTTCACGTACGACGGGCCCAGCAATCTGCCGAGGGTTCGAACCTACATGCGCGAATACATGACCACTTCCCGTGTCAACATGCCTAACCTGCAATTGACTCATGTGGGGAAACTCGGGGAGAACAGTTACTACAGCATGTATGGAGGTTACCTCGAATCGATGTTCGCAGGCGTGGGAAGCGAATTCCTCTATCGCCCCTTCGCGAGCCGGCTCGCCTTCGGCGTGGATCTCAATGAAGTCCAGCAGCGCGGATTCAGCCAGCATTTCGATTTTATGAACTACAGGGTGCTGACCGGTCACGGAACGATGTACTGGGATACCGGATGGCAGAACGTCCTCGCGACGGTCAGCGCCGGCCGTTATCTTGCAGGCGATATGGGCGCCACGTTCGACCTGTCCAGGGTGTTCCGGAACGGGGCCAGAATTGGCGCGTTTTTCACCAAGACCAATGTTTCGGCGCAGCAGTTCGGGGAGGGAAGTTTCGACAAGGGAATCTATTTCTCCATCCCCTTCGATGCCATGCTGACCAAGTCCAGCGACAGCGTCGGCAGTTTCCTCTGGAAGCCGCTGACCCGCGATGGAGGCGCGATACTCGATCGCGCCGTGCTGCTCTACGACCTGACGAATGCCAGAAGCGACAGGACGTTGCAGTACGAGCCTGCGGAACCCGTCCCGCAACCCGCATCCATTCCCGTCCTGGAGCCGGTCCAGACCCGGATCCGCCCCACTCCCACGACGAAGCAGTGGAAGCAGGATCCGGCCGACTTCGAATTGAAACTGCAGGAGGATCTCTATTCACAGGGATTCCGGAATATCCGGATTTCATTGGATCGGGCGCATCGCATCGACGTGAGTCTTTCCAGCGAAAATGTTCGCCCGGACAGCGTCGCAGTCGGGCGCGCAGCGAGAATCATCCTGCAGAATGCACCTCTCGATACCAGGGAAATTCGCGTGTCCTTCGCGGAGCATCGAGAGACCTCGGTGATCTACGATTTTTTCGATCTGTCCAGGTTGAGGCGCTTCTATTCCGGAGAACTGAACGCAGGGGATCTCCGGAATTACGTCGACGTGCAATATCCGGATCCCAACTCGAGGGAGAGCGATCCGATCGCCTTGCTCGGCGACACGAAGCCGCAGAAGGAAATGAAACTGACGGATGTCTTGATTCCGGATCTGAGGCCGATATCAAGGGTTGAAAGGGATGTGGTCGGTGCGGCCAGAATCGCATCCCAAACGGACTGGATTACGACCGGTGCGATTGGAGCGAGCCTGGTGCTGGGAAGTTCGGTGCTGGATAAGCCTGCCAATACCTTCGCCTTGAAGCATTCCGCCAACAGCCTCCTGAGAAATTTCGACGCGATCGGCAATGCGCTTCCATGGGCGGAGAGCGCGTTCGCCGCGGTGACAGCGCTCGGCAGTTCGGATCCCAGGCTTTCGAGGACCGGCTATGCTTCCTCCGAGGCGGTGGTGACTTCCTATCTGATGGTTCTCGGCGTGAAGTATGCCGTCGGCCGCGCAAGACCGTGGACCGGGCATACCAACGGCAACTTCTCTCCGTTCGCAGGATCGGCCTCGAAAGGGCAGGACAGCTTTCCTTCCGGCCATGCCATCGCCTCCTGGTCCGTCCTGACTCCCTTTGCCAAGGAATACGATGCGCCCTGGCTTTACGGTCTGGGCGTGATCACCGATCTGTCCCGCGTAGGAAGCCGCAACCACTGGGTTTCGGATGTCGTGGCTGGAAGCATTCTCGGATATGGAATCGGCACCTTTTTCTGGGAATCCTCGCGGCAGCAGCAGGGCGGCGCGCATCTTTTTCTGATGCCGAACGGGGCGGGTTTCTCATGGGATCTGCCATGAGGAGCCTGATTCTCGTGATTTGCGCAGCGCTTGCGGGCTGCTCACTGTGGCCGGAACGTCACGACGCCCCCGTCCTTTCCGGCATCGAGAAGGAAAGATTGAAGGACAGGCATCGATTCGTCGCGGAAGCCGGGGTGGGAAAGCCCGGGATTTTCGTGTGCAGGGAATTGAAATACGGAATCGGCGAAAGCAGGTGGATTCACGGCAGGGTGGTGCGTGCACAGGGCGGAAGGATTATGGTGAGGATCGAGGAATCCGCGCCTTTCAGCGTGAATGGCAAGGATCTTTCCATGGGAGAGCTGATCTGGGATGACGATGTCAACTGGGTGGCTTGCCGGAGATGAAAAACAGGGCATTCCGTTTCCGGTTGCAATGCGCCCTGCAAGGAATTTTTTTTGCTTTCAGGAATGAATCCAGCTTCCGAACCCAGACCATTGCCGCCGCAGCCGCCTGCGTCGCCCTGATATGGCTGCATCCGGCGCTGGTTTGGGTCGCGCTCGTTCTGGTGATGATTTTCCTGGTATTCGCTGCGGAGCTCTTCAATACCGCCCTCGAGCAACTTCTCGATGGCCTTCATCCGGAAAATGCGGAGTTCGTTCGGATCGCGAAGGACTGCGCAGCAGGCAGTGTTCTCGTGCTCAGCCTGGCTTCCGTCGCCGTCTTCATTCTGATGGTCTTTGCCGCGGCCGCCTGATTTCCGTTCAGAACTGCCTCACGAGCTTCGTGAAGTGGTTTTCCCAGTCCATCTGCCAGAGGTGTCGGGTCACGGAAAGCCAGGCCCCGGACCATCCGAGCAGTGAAGAGAGCGTCAACAGGAAAAGGATTTCCGTTGCATCGAGATCGGACAGGGTGAGTTTCACTGAATATATCTGTGCGAGATCGCGGCTGGCATCGTTGAGAAAATGCAGACCGGTTGCAATGATGGACCATGCTGCGATGCCTCCGGCAAGTCCCTGGATCGCGCCCAGATAAAGGAATGGGCGCCGGATGAAGGTGTTGGTGGCGCCGATCAGCTTGGCGACCTCGATTTCGTCCTTCTGTGTCAGGATGTGCAGGCGGATGGTGTTGAAGGTGATGAAGATCAGGGCGGCTCCCAGCAGCACGGAAAGGATCGCGGTGGCGACATGGCCGAGCTTCAGCAGGGAATCGAGCTTCCTGACCCATTCCGAGTCGAGCTGCACATGGGCAACTTCCGGCCATGCGCCCATTGTCGCACGCATCCCCTCCAGATTGCGGGAGGAATTGTCCCTTGCGAACACGATATAGACGTCTGGAAGCGGATTTTCCGCCAGCCCCGCGGTCACGTCGGAATATTCCGCGCTGTTCCTGAACCTTTCGAACGCTTCGCTTTTCGGCACGAAACGGAAATGGTCCACGCCGGGATCCTTTGCAAGGCGTGTCGCGATTTCCGTCACCTGCGCACGACTCGCAGCGGTGTCGAGAAACAGGCTGATCTGAGGGGAGCCGTTGAAGTGGCTGGAGAAGGACTGAAAGTTCTCGAAAAGAACGTACGTTCCGGTCGGAAGGCTCAGGGCGATGCCGATCACGCAGATACTGAAAAAGTTGGAAAAAGGCGAGCGCAGCATTTTCCGGATGGTGGAAACGAACACGTTCAGGTTGATTGCGAGCCAGGCCATCATGTCGAGAGTGTCCCGTGGCTCAGGTTGATGATCCGAGGCCTCAGTTTCTCCAGCATGGAATCGTCATGGGTCGCGAT
>JAJZTT010000156.1 GCA_021848705.1 Pseudomonadota bacterium | reverse complement strand
CCTCGGCGGAATCATCATCGTCGATTTCATCGACATGGACAATGCCGAGCATCGGGACGCGGTGCTGAACGAATTCAGGAAGGCATTGTCGCGCGACCATACCCGCATGACCCTGAGCGAAATGACCGCCCTGGGTCTCGTCGAGATGACGAGAAAGCGCACCAGGGAGAGCCTTGCCCATGTGCTGTGCGAAACCTGTCCGACCTGCCAGGGGCGGGGAGAGATCAAGACGGCGCAGACCGTAGGCTACGAGATACTGCGCGATCTGCTGCGGGAAGCGCGCCAGTTCGAGGCCAGGGAATACCGGATACTCGCTTCCCAGAAGGTCGTCGATCTCTTCCTCGACGAGGAATCCCAGAGTCTCGCCCAGCTCGCGGACTTCATCGGCAAGCCGATCTCGCTCCAGGTCGAGAACGTCTACAGTCAGGAACAGTACGATGTGGTGCTGATGTAGGAATTGCCGCGGTCATTGATGGGATGCAACGCGGTTGCGTCCGCATTCTTTCGCCTGGTACAGCATCTTGTCTGCACCGGAAAAGAGCGAGGGAGGTTCGTCGCCGGATGCGGGTATGACCGAATTGACCCCTACGCTGATGGTGACAACATCGGCGGTACTGGATGCCTCATGCGGAATTCCCAGATTGAGAACCGTGTTGCGGCACTTTTCGGCGATTTCGATCGCGGACTCGCGAGCCGCTCCTGGAAGCAGCAAAACGAATTCCTCGCCGCCATATCTGGCAAACAGGTCTGTCGAGCGCAAAGGAATTTTGTTCAAGGCATCCGCTATCTGGATCAGGCATTCGTCTCCCTTGATGTGCCCATAGCGGTCGTTGTATTGCTTGAAATGGTCGATGTCGAGCACGATCAGCGAGATCGGCTGATTGCCGCGCAAGGCGCGGAACCATTCGGCTTTCAAGGTCTGGTCGAACAGCCTGCGGTTCGCCACCCCGGTCAGGCCGTCCTGTAGCGACAGCGCCTCCAGCTTCCTGTTGAGGGAGAGCAGCTCTTCCTCCATTTTCTTGCGTTCGGAGATGTCGAACATGAATCCGATGAGTTCCGTCGTTACTCCGTTTTTGCGGATGACATGAACCACGTCGCGTATCCAGACAAAACTTCCATCCGCTTTTAGCGCACGATAGTCCGCTTCGTGGTCGACTCCGTCCATAGACTGGGAAATGCAGAAATTCACTGTTCCCTCCCGGTCTTCGGGATGTATCCTTTCAATCCAGTCGTTCGCATTCAGCCAGCTATGCTGCGGCCAGCCGAGCAATCCCTCGATCTGCGGGCCGATATAACTGAATTGCTTGGTTTCCCAGTCTATTTTCCACGGAATGGCTTTCGTGGATTCCAGCAGGGTCTTGTATTTTCCGTCTTCGTCGGCAACCGGTTCATTCATGTTGTTTTTTTCGGTGTCATTCATGCTTTTTCCCCGATAATAAGGTTATAGAGGCCCGGGTTTCCAGTCCGGGACGACCCCGGTGGCCATTTTCAAGGTGTTCTGGTTGTAGATCAGGACGGTGTCGGCCTTGGCCAGCGCGGGGTCGGCTACCGTGAGCGCATATACGCCAACCAGCGTTCCGTCGCCGTGGATGGTGTTCGATGGCGTATAAAGCGCGTGCTTGTATGGGATGCGGAAAGCCGTAAAGTGGAACCTGGAAGAGGTTCTTTTCCCGATCACGATATAGCCGCCGCATTCCCTGGAGGTGGGTATATGGATGTGGGGAAAGTCGTGGGTTTCGACGAAAATGCCGCCTCCGCCATGCTTCTTCATCAGGAATTCTTTTTTGTAATGCGGCGTATAGTCATATTGCATCAGCGCAACCTGGTACTTGTCGGAGGTGGCGCTGAAATTATCGCCATTCTCGATCAGCTTCAGCCCGTAATATCTGACATTCTCCTTCGTTGCGGTTACGGTTGGAATTTCGAATTGATCGGGAACCAGCAGCGCGCCCATGGTTCCGAAGACATTGGAGCTGCCGCCGCTCACTACTGCTATCCCGTTCTCAAGCGCTTCCTGTGCGGTATACCAGTTTGCAGGAACCGAGACCATCGGCGGCTTTTCCCTTGAAGGGGTGATGCCCTGGGGTTTGGAAATGTCGAATTTCCAGTTCGAGACGCCTTTCTCGACAAAGGCCATATCGCGTCCGGTCATCAGAACGGGCCTGCTTTTGTCCGGCTTTCCGTTCTTGACGGCATAACGGGTGATGTCGACGCTCCGGACGATCTCCTTGCGCAGCAGGCGGTTATCCGGTCTTTTCGATTTTCCGGATTGGTCGTTCATTTGATTTCCCCTTGATCCAGTTCAATTCTGGAAGAACACGTTGCGCCAGTCGGTTCGATTCGTACGGTGAATATGCGACAGGCCCGAAAAGCTGTTCTGCCGTAACTGTGTCACTTTGGTCTGATTCTCGTCAATCATTTTTCAGCATCCGAGAAGCCGGCTTCGCAATACTTCCCATTCGGAAACCCTGCCATTGGGCAGATCGTGCCCTGGCCCTGCGTTTGCCGGGATCAGCGAAGCAGCGAATCCGGATGAATTGTCGGGCCGGATATGGAAACCACTTTTCTTCTCGAACTCTCACCCTGCTTCAGGACCACATTGCGCATGGGAACCCCGAATTTTTCCGCAAGACAGGCGAGCAGCGCCGCATTCGCTTTTCCTTCGACAGGCGGGGCGGCGAGCCTGATCTTGAGGGCATCTCCGTGAAGTCCTGCGATTTCCGTTTTTTTCGCGCCGGGCTGGACATGCAGGGTCAATGTCAGGATTTCCCCCTCCTGTCTGAACCACATCAGAGCATGCCGTAAAGGATCGACTCCACCCAGGCCAGCGGAATCGTCAGCACCAGCTGGAAAAGGATCAGGACGAAGAGGGGGGAAAGATCCACATTGCCCACGGGCGGAAGCCTTCTCCGGAAGAAGGTCAAAAAAGGGCTGGAAAGGCTGTTCAATACCCCGGAGAGGGGCGTGTAGGGATTCACCCAGCTCAAGACCGCCTGGATGATCAGGACGAGCATGAAGATGTGGATGCTCTGCTTCAAAAGCCCCGTTGCGGAAAGCAGGAGCAGAACGAGAAAGGTGGAGGGCGTATAGGGGTGGGGCGCCATGCCGTTGAGCCAGAGGGTCGCGGCCAGGACGAAAAATTCGATCACCCAGGCGAGCAGCAATGTGGCGAGATCGAGGCCCCAGAGTCCGGGAATGATGCGTCTTGCGGGGCGCACCAGGAAATCGGTGAGCGCGATCAGGAAGGGAGAGAGCGGATTGCCGTAGGGCGCGCGCATCAGCTGCAGATAGAAGCGCAGCAGCAGGGCGACGATGAAGAGCCCGAATACGGTGTCCAGCAGAAACAGCATGCCCTGGTTCAGCATGGCGCTTTCCCGAGTTCGATCCCCAGTTCGACGGATCTGTCCTTTGCGGCATGAATCGCCTCGATTATATGATGCTTCACGGCATTTCTTTCCATTTCCAGGATGGCGCGCTCGGTCGTCCCGCCGGGGGATGTGACCTTTTCGCGCAGGATTCTCGGCTCGTCCGTGCTTTCGGAGGCGAGGGCGACCGATCCGGAGAAGGTATCGAGAACCATTTTTTTCGCGCTCTTCGGGTCGAATCCCATTCCGGAAGCGGACTCCATCATGGCTTCCAGGAAATAGAACACATAGGCGGGCCCGCTTCCGCAAAGCGCCGTGAATGCATCCATTTTATTTTCGTCTGCCAGCCAGATCGTCGAGCCCACCGAGGAAAGTACGGCTTCCGCAGCCGCCTTCCCCGACGCATCGACCTCGGGCAGGGCATAAAGGGCGGAGACGCCCTTCATCACCCGGGCCGGGGTGTTCGGCATGACGCGCACGATCCGCGGGTAATTACCCAGCCATTTGGAGAGGTCGGGAGCCGTTATGCCCGCCGCGATCGATATGACGAGCTGGGATTTCATCATTCCTGCAAGACTGGACGCCACATTGAAAAGCTGCTGGGGCTTGACTGCGAGCAGGATCGCATCGCAGTCGACGGACTCGGGATTCATTTCCCCGAAGGTCTGAACCTGGAATTCCTTTTCCATGCGCGCCCTTTTTTCGGGATCGGGATCGATGACTGCAATGTCGCTGCAGGATGCGCCGTTCTTCAGGAGTCCTGCAATGAGCGCGCTGCCCATGTTTCCGCCGCCTACGAATGCTATCTTCATTTTTTGTTCCTGGTTCCGAAAATTGCCGAGCCCACCCTCACCATCGTCGCGCCCTCCAGAATCGCGCTTTCCAGATCTTCCGACATGCCCATGGAAAGGGTATCCAGGTCGAATCCGCTCTCGCAAAGCCGCCCTTTCAGTTGCCTGAGTTCGGCGAAGCGCGCCCTTCGAAGCCTCTCATCCCGCGTCGGCTCGGGGATCGCCATCAATCCCCTGAGCCTGAGTTTGGGCAGGCCGCTGACGAATTGCGCAAGATGCGGCACTTCATCGGGCGGCACCCCGCTCTTCGAGGCTTCCCCGCTGATGTTCACCTGGATGCAGACCTGCAGCGGCGGCAGGTTTCCGGGCCTCGCCTCCGAGAGCTTCAATGCGATTTTTTCCCGGTCGATGCTGTGCACCCAGTCGAAATGCTCGGCGATGGCTTTGGCCTTGTTGCCTTGCACCGGGCCGATGAAATGCCATTCCAGGTCGAGACCGGAAAGTTCCTGCATCTTGCCGAGCGCTTCCTGAACATAGCTTTCCCCGAAAGCCTTCTGCCCTGCAGCATGGGCTTCCCTGATCGCCTGCGCGGGCCAGGTCTTGCTGACCGCCAGCAATGCGACAGGAGTCTTCGCGGCTTTGTTTATACGAAGCTTGACAGCTTGCAAGCCGGATGCGATTGTTGCCATAATTTGCAAAAGGTTCCGACAGGAAACCGGGACGCCCCATCAATACCTGGAAATTATAATGGATATTTCGGAACTTCTGGCATTCGTCGTCAAGAGCAAAGCCTCGGATTTGCATCTTTCGGCGGGACTTCCGCCCATGATTCGCGTGAGCGGGGACATCCGGCGCATCAATCTGCCTCCCCTGGAACAGAAGGATGTGCACGGCATGGTCTACGATGTCATGAACGATTCCCAGAGGAAATTTTACGAGGAAAACCTCGAGTGCGATTTCTCTTTCGAGCTTCCCGGGCTTGCGCGCTTCAGGGTGAACGCTTTCGTGCAGAATCGCGGGGCGGCAGCCGTGATGCGGACCATTCCTTCGAAGGTGCTGACTCTGGAGCAATTGAATGCGCCGGCCATATTCAAGGAAATAGCGAACCAGCCCAGGGGCGTCGTTCTGGTGACAGGGCCGACCGGCTCGGGGAAATCGACCACGCTGGCTGCGATGATCGACCATATCAACGAGAACGAATACGGGCATATCCTGACGGTCGAAGATCCGATCGAATTCGTGCATGAAAGCAAGAAATGCCTGGTCAACCAGAGAGAGGTCGGGCCCCATACCCTGAGCTTCGCCAATGCGCTGCGCTCCGCCCTCCGGGAAGATCCGGACATCATTCTGGTCGGCGAGCTCAGGGATCTCGAAACCATCAGGCTGGCGATGACCGCCGCCGAAACGGGGCATCTCGTTTTCGGCACGCTGCACACCAGTTCCGCTGCGAAAACGATAGACCGGGTGATCGACGTTTTTCCGGCTGCGGAAAAGGAGATGGTGCGTTCCATGCTGTCCGAGAGCCTGCGCGCCGTCATTTCCCAGACCCTCCTGAAAAAGAAGGACGGGGAAGGGCGCGTCGCCGCGCACGAGATCATGATCGGGACGCCCGCGATCAGGAACCTGATCAGGGAGAACAAGGTCGCGCAAATGTATTCCACGATCCAGACGGGCCAGAGCGTCGGCATGCAGACGCTGGACCAGAATCTCACGGATCTCGTCAGGCGCAATGTCGTCAGCTCCGCCGAGGCGAGAACAAAAGCCGTCAACAAGGACATGTTCCCGGCCTGAAATGGATAATAGAGACCAGACCACCAACAAGTTCATTCACGATCTGCTCAGGCTGATGCTGAGCAGGAATGCCTCGGATCTTTTCGTGACCGCGGGTTTTCCTCCCGCCATGAAGATAGACGGGAAGCTGACGCCCGTTTCCTCTCAGGTATTGACTGCGCAGCATACCAAGGAACTCGCCCGCAGCATCATGAACGACAAGCAGGCCATGGAGTTCGAATCGACCAGGGAAGTCAATTTCGCGATCAGTCCTCCGGGCATAGGGCGGTTCCGCGTCAACGCCTTCGTTCAGCAGCAGCAGGTCGGGCTCGTCCTGCGCGTGATCAATACCCAGATACCCAAATTCGACGATCTCAATCTTCCGCAGGTGTTGAAGGAAGTGACCATGAGCAAGCGGGGACTGGTGATTTTCGTGGGCGGCACGGGATCGGGGAAATCCACGTCCCTGGCCGCCATGATCGGCTACCGCAACGAGAACAGCCAGGGGCATATCATCAGAT
>JAJZTT010000155.1 GCA_021848705.1 Pseudomonadota bacterium | reverse complement strand
ACGACGGTGGCGAAGACGGCATTCTGTCGTGAGTCGATGACGCCACCGGCCGTTGCAGCCGTGTACAGGACGAATGCAAACTCACCGCCCTGGAGGAAGGACATGCTCGACCTCGTCTACAGGACGGCGAAGGAAAAATATCATGCAGTGATCGAAGACATCAAGGGATGCTACGAGCGCGGGCAGCCTGTCCTGGTCGGAACCACTTCCATCGAGAGTTCGGAGCTTCTGTCCGGACTTCTGGAGAAGGTGAAGCTTCCCCATCAGGTGCTGAACGCGAAGCACCACGAGCGCGAGGCGGAGATCGTCGCACAGGCCGGGCGCGCCAGGATGATCACGATCGCGACCAACATGGCGGGTCGCGGAACCGACATCGTCCTGGGCGGGAGCATCGAAGCGGAACTCGATGCGCTGAGGGAAGACGAAAATCTCGAAGAAGCGGCCAGGCAGGCGAAAATCGATGCCATCCGGGCGGATTGGCTAAAGCGCCACGAGGACGTGCTTTCCAAGGGAGGGCTGCACATCATCGGCACCGAGCGCCACGAATCGAGGCGTGTCGACAACCAGCTTCGCGGCCGTGCTGGACGCCAGGGAGATCCGGGATCCTCGCGCTTCTATCTCTCCCTCGAGGATCCCCTCCTAAGGATCTTCGCATCCGACCGGGTTTCCTCCATCATGCAGAAGCTCAACATGCCGGAAGGCGAGGCGATCGAGCATCCCTGGGTCACCCGCGCGATCGAGAACGCACAGAAGAAGGTGGAGGCCAGAAACTTCGATATCAGGAAGCAGCTCCTCCAGTACGACGACGTTTCCAACGACCAGCGCAAGGTGATCTACCAGCAGAGGAACGAGCTGCTGGAAGCGAAGGACATTTCCGAGATGATCCATGCGATGCGCCGCGACGTTCTGGACAGCCTGATCAGCCAGTACATTGCCGCCGGCAGCATGGAAGAGGAATGGGATGTGGCCGGGCTGGAAAAGGCGCTGGAGGCGGAATACCAGCTCCAGCTTCCGGTTTCGAAATGGCTCGAAGAAGAGAAGGACCTGCACGAGGAGGCGCTCAGGGAGCGGGTTTTCGCGAAGGCGGATGAGATTTGCGTGCAGAAGGCAACCCTCACCGGAGAGGAACTGATGCGCGGCTACGAGCGGGTGATGATGCTGCAAAGCCTCGATACCCACTGGCGCGAGCACCTTTCCGCGCTCGATCATCTTCGCCAGGGAATCCATCTCAGGGGCTATGCGCAGAAGGATCCCAAGCAGGAATACAAGAGAGAGGCATTCGAGCTTTTTTCAGCCATGCTGGATTCGATCAAGGCGGAGGTCACGCAGATCCTGCTTACCGTCCAGATCAGAAGCCAGGAAGACGTGGAGGCCTACGAGGCTCCCCAGGCAGTATCCAACGTTCGTTACCAGCATGCCGACTTCGACGAGGCGCTTGCTTCGGATGAGGAAAAGAAGGAAGAGCATCAGCCATTTGTCAGGATAGGCGAAAAGGTCGGTCGTAACGATCCCTGTCCGTGCGGATCCGGAAAGAAATACAAGCAATGCCACGGCAAGCTGGCGTAAGGATTCTTTTCGTTCGCCACGGACAGAGCGAGGCGAACGTCGCGAGGCAGATCAGCGACGACCCTTCCCGCATCGTGAATCTCACCGAACTGGGGAAAAGCCAGGCGATGGCGGCAAGGGAGGCGCTTTCCTGCGACCTTGCCGGGGCCTATGCCTCCGAATTTCCCCGCGCCCAGCAGACCGCATCCATCCTTCTGGACGGGGCCCCTTTTTCAGTCGATCCAAGGATCAACGAAAGGAAGTCCGGCATGGACGGAAGGCCCGTGAAGGAATTCAACGATCTGGTGAGGAGGGATCCTGCCGGGTTTTCCCCTCCGGGAGGAGAATCATTCCTGGAGCAGATGCAAAGGGTGAAGGATTTCATGGACGAGATGGCTCTTCTTCATCCCGGCGGGACCGTCCTCGCGGTGAGCCATGAGAATCCGATCCTCGCGGCGCTCGCGCTTTGCGGTCAGGAACCCGCTGAGGCTGCGCTCGGGGATATCGCGAACTGCGAGCGGATCGAGGTCACCTGGCCGAAATCTTGAGATAAAGCACGACCGAGGCGAGCAGCAGCGTGATGCCGTTCGCGGCGATCACGGGGATGCTGGAAATCTCGATTCCGTAGGCGAGCCAGAGCGCGACGCCCATGGTGAAGAGCGCATACATGGGAAGCGAGATTCCTGAGAGGTCGCGCGTCTTCCACGATTTCCATGCCTGCGGCACGAAAGCCGTCGTGGTGAGGAACGCTGCGCAATAACCTACGATATTTTCCATGCGGCGGATTTTAGACGAGGAAGATCTGCAGCACAATCATCTCGCCTGCGCCCAGCGCACGATGTCCTCCACCCCCAGCGCCCCGGACTGCCTTGCGACTTCACGTCCGCCCTTGAAGAGAACCATTGTCGGAATGCTGCGGATGCCGTTTCTTGCGCCGATTTCGCCGCAGGCTTCCGTATCCAGCTTGGCGAGCCTGAAATGCGGTTCCAGCCGATTCGCAGCCTTGACGAACTGGGGAGCCATCATCCTGCATGGGCCGCACCAGGGTGCCCAGAAGTCGACCAGGACAGGGATGTCATTTTTCAGGATATGCCTTTCGAAGTTCCCTGAATCAAGCTCCAGCGGATGTCCCTCGAACAGCGGCTTGTGACACTGGCCGCAATTCGGGGATTGTCCGAGCCTTGCGGAAGGGACGCGGTTGATCGCATTGCAGTGCGGGCAGACGAGATGCAGCGATTCACCCATGATTTTTTCTCCAGTATTGCATAACGCTGATATGCGGCCAGCATCCGGAAATTCAAGGAGGGGTTCATATCGGAATCTTGCCATTTCGCCACGCTCTGCTAAACAGAAAGGAGCGCGATTCGTCATTCGATGCTTGGATCGAATGGACGGGGATTTGTGAGGTGGGTTCATGTGTATGATTTCGAATGAAAAAGCGGAAGGTTTTCTGGAGGTCATGAAATCCCGCCGCTCGGTGAGAGCGTATTCCGGCAGGATGCTCGACCGGGATGCCTTGATGAAGCTGCTGGATGCGGCGATTCTCGCCCCGACCGCGATGCACGAGGAACCATGGGCGTTTTCGGTGATTCAGGACAGGGATATTCTGAAGAGGATTTCCGATCTGGCGAAGCCGATTTTTTTCGAGAGGCTTCACCGATCCGGAAGAGCCGTCGACGCAGGCACTGATTTCGAAATCTTCCACGGCGCGGGGACGCTCGTGGTGATTTCATCGAGGCATTCCGGACCTTTCGTCGATGCGGACTGCTGGCTTGCAGCGGAAAACCTGATGCTGGCCGCCTGCGCATGGGGGATCGGCTCCTGCGTCATCGGTTCTTCCCTGGCAGCGCTGGAAATTCCCGAAGTAAAATCCACAATCGGCATTCCCCCGGAATATCGACCGATCGCTCCGATCGTTCTGGGATACCCGGAAGGAGAAACTCCTGCAACCTCCAGAAGGCCCCCGCACATCCTTTCCTGGATCTGACGCTTGCAAGGTCTCTTCTTTGCGCCAATAATTCGAAAATTTGGCCGAGGAGTGACCATGCACCGTTTTCTCGTATTTTTCGTCGTAGCAGCCCTGGCAGCATGCGGAAGCAAATTCGACGGCAAGCCGCCTGGCACTGAAAAAAATGTGAAGGTCTCCGCGGTTCTCACCCGGGATGAGGCGATGAAGCTTGCCACCCGCGGCAACTGCATTGCCTGCCACAAGATGGACGACAGGCTGGCAGGTCCGGGATGGCGCGAGGTCGGAGTCAGGTACGGTAGCGACCCGAAGGCGGCTTCACTGATCGCCAACCACATCGAAAACGGCGGCACTTTCGGCTGGAACATGGGCTACATGCCCATGAGAGGCGGGAGCACGCTTTCGAATGCCGAGATCGACGCGCTCGCCAATTACATCGCGACGCTGCGCTAGTTTTTTCTGAATTGCAGTGCAGGGAATACGGCTCCGGTTCAGGAGAGGAAGGAAAGGCCAAAAACCGCGAATTTCGCAGAGCCGGTCAGCAGGCCTTCTACCGGCTTTTTGATGCGGGGTGAGACCGGAACGGGCGAGAGCAGCATTTCCACCGCCATGCGGAAGGGATAATGTTCGAGTACGAGGGAATTGAGGCTTTTCCTGAATTTCTTCCAGTCTGCTTCGAGATTTTCGGGGTTTTCCGACCGGCAAAGATGGGCGTGCTTGAAGGCGATATAGCCGTCCTCTCCGCGGATTTCCAGAAGGCGTTCGCGGATGACCCTGAGTATGGGGAAAAATCCCTGATGGTCGGTCGAATTGTGTTCGATGAAAAGGCGCTTGAATCTGGAGTAGTGCCTCACTTCGTCGGTCTTGATGTTGGCGAGCAACTTCTTCAAGACCGGCTCCTCGACGGAATCGTGCAGGCATCGGTAGAGCGTGGAAGTCCCTGTTTCGACCACGCAGCGGGCGATCATTTCCAGAGCCCGGCTGGATTCGAGGTTTTCCATCGAACAGAGTCTGGAATATTCTTCCGCGAACCCCGAGTAGCTTTTTTCCCAGTCGAATTCGGGCCACACTGCGAGCACATAGGCCCTGAGAGCTTCTCCGTGGCGGACTTCCTCGCGCTGCCAGACTTCCTTCAACCATCTCGCGGCGTCCAGATTTCCTTCGTAATGCTCGGCCAGATTGGCAGAGTAGACCTCCGACAGGATTTCGACGAAGGAGGAAGATGCGAGCAGATAGAAGAGGCGTTCGTCCGCTTTCACCATGGATCTGTCCACCGCGCCGAAGTTTATGTCCTCGATGCGCCACTTTGCATTTTCGCCCATCTGCCCTCCATGAATTCTTGCAATTCATTCTAGGACAGTTGGGAGAGACCGGAAGTTTTGGCGCAGGACTCACACCGCAAAAGGGGCATGATTCAATCCGGGAAGGGGTTGAATATCCGTACATCGAAGCGCTCGAAGTCCCGGACATTCCTGGTGACGATGGTGAGCTTGTGCATGAGCGCGGTGGCTGCAATCATGGCGTCTTCATAAACGGTATTCGTCTGCCTGTGCATCAGCTTCGCCCAAAGCCTGAATGTGGCGGCATCCATGGGCAGAATGTTGTAGGTGGCGGCAACCTGGTCGGCCCAGGCTTCAATTTCCGCAGCCTTGAGGGCGTCCTGTTCGCGAGTGATTTCGATGCCCGCCTGGATTTCGGCCAGGGTCACGACGCTGAGATGGAGGTCGGGGTCTGCCACGGTTTCGATCCAGGATAGCACTGCACCGTGTGGACGATTCCTTCGCAGTTCCGAGACGATATTGGTGTCGAGAAGATACATGAACTTACAAAGACACCGGAGGGCGACGAAGCGCCGATCCGCGTTCAGGCAATTCCAGGTCGGTGCGTGCGACATCCGAGAGCAGCAAGGATTTGAGGGAAGGGCGAGCTGCGCTGCTCAATCTTTTCCATTCTTCTATGGGGACGAGTACGGCGGTTTCAGTTCCCCGTCGCGTGATGAGTTGCGGTCCCTCGCTGATGCACGCATCCAGCAGTTCGCTGAAACGGGCTTTTGCGTCCTGTACGGGCCAAGTATGCATGATTGTATCTCATCAAACCAGTTATATGACTAGTTTAATGGAGCGGGACGGGATATGCAAACATCCCGAACCCGTCCTCGAATTTGTGGTCATGGTGACAAGAGGTTTGGCGGACATTCCCATTCAGATTATGAAACGTTCGGCCGGATCGCTCGCAGCAAAACGGGCGGAAATCGCATCAGTCCTGGATTTGCTGCTTCAGGGATTCTACCCAGCCCCGCGTGCATCGAAAATGTTTGAATGCAAAACCTGTCCCTGCGCCCTTCCCCTCCTTGCCAAATTGACCTCATCTCACGCATTCCTCCAAAATTGTAATACAATGGTTGTATTACCAACCATGTAAGGCTCGTGATCATTATGCGAATCACCAGTAAAGGGCAGGTCACGATACCTGTGGAAATGAGAAAGCTCGCGGGTTTGCAGCCCAACATGGAAGTCGAATTCGATTTTCGCGATGGCGAACTCATTCTGCGCCGTGCGGGCGGAAAAACACGAGGGCAGTTGCTGGTGGAGCGTTTGCACGGCGCTTTCAGTAGCGCGAAGCTCACCACGGACGAGATCATGCGCGAAACTCGCGGTGAAGATTGATGGCCGGCATTCTCGTCGACACCAACATCATCATCGATGCCGCTGATCCCGCCTGCGAGTGGTACGCGTGGTCTGCACGCCATCTCGAACAGGCCGCCGACACGCAGGGCGTTTGCATCAACCCCATCATTTATGCCGAACTGGCCGGGTACATCGACAGCGACAGCCTGCTCGACGAGTTGCTAGGCGATTTGCTGCTCGAAAAAGCCGATTTACCGTGGAGTGCTGCATTTTCAGCCGGACGGGCATTTGTGCAGTATCGCAAGAATGGCGGGAAAAGGACTGCGCCTCTGCCCG
>JAJZTT010000154.1 GCA_021848705.1 Pseudomonadota bacterium | reverse complement strand
GCCATGGAACGACGACGATCTCAGGATCACGGTCGCGCTCGCCCTGGAGCAGTACGACCTGATCCGCAAGAACCGCGAGCTGAAACAGGAGAACGAGAAAAAATCGAAGGAAATCACTGCGCTTTCGCGGATCGCGGTATCGAACCGCAGCCAGCTCGCCATCATGCTCTCCAAGAAGAACCTGCTTTCCCCGGTTCAGGTGCAGGAACTGCACAGGCTGCAGCAGCAGAAGAAGGAGCCGATCATCCATCTGCTTCTCGAGAAGGGCTGGGTGGGGGAGAAGGACATCCGCCGCATCCTGAAGGACGAATTCCTCTTCGAGGAAGTTGCGCTCGCGGAATTCAGGGTCGATCCTTCGATTTCAGAGCTGATCCCGAGGAGTTTCTGCGAGCGCCAGCTCGTGGTGCCATTACGCATGGAAGGGCGGCGCATCATGCTCGCCGTGGCCGACCCGCTCGACACCGGCCTCATCGACGACCTGAGATTCGTCTCGGGCCTGGACGTTCAGGTGGTCATGGCAGGAGTGACCGAAATCAGGGAGAAACTCTCCGAAATCTACGGCGGCGAGCAGCAGGTCTCCTTCGAGGACATGGAAACCCTGGTTTCCGGGACGGATCCATACGAAGGGGTGGAAATCGTCATCGAGGACGAGGATGATGCGAGCCTGGAGGAACTGTTGCGCGGAACCGAGGCGCCTCCCGCAATCCGGCTCGTGAACGCCGTGATCCTTGAGGGGGTGAGGCTGGGAGCGAGCGATATCCACATCCAGCCGAGGACCAAGAGTGTCGCGGTGCGCTACCGGATTGACGGCGTTCTCGTCGACAAGATCCAGATCCCGAATTCGCTGCTTCCTTCCATCGTTTCCCGCATCAAGATCATGTCGGAGCTGGACATCGGGGAGAGAAGGAGGCCCCAGGACGGAAGGATCACGGTGAAGACACCGCTCAGGATCGTCGATTTCAGGATTTCCACCCTGCCCACCATCAACGGCGAGAAAGTGGTGATGCGCCTGCTCGACCGGAATGCGGTGATCCGCGACATCTCCGAATTCGGTTTTTCAGAACCGGATTTTTTCAAGGTGAAGCGCATGGTCAGCAAGCCGCAGGGAATCGTGCTCGCGACCGGACCCACCGGCAGCGGCAAGACCACCACCCTTTACGGGTTGATGCAGTACAAGGCGACGCTGGAGAAGAACTACATCACCATCGAGGATCCGGTCGAATATTATCTCGACATCGCAGGGCAGGTGCTCATCAAGGAAAAGATCGGGCTCAATTTTCCGACCGTGCTGCGCGCCATCCTGCGTCAGGATCCGGACGTGATCCTGATCGGGGAGATCCGGGATTTCGAAACCGCGGAAGTCGCCTTTCATGCCGCGCTCACCGGCCACATGGTCTATTCGACCCTGCACACCAATTCCGCGCTGGCGACGCTAGCCAGGCTTTTCGATCTCGGCATGAAACCCTATGTGGTCGCGAGCGCACTGGAAGGAATCATCGCTCAGCGGCTGGTGAGGAAGATCTGCACGCATTGCCGGGAGGAGGTGAAGCCGTCCCCCGAGATCCTGGAATTCTTCGAGCCTGATTTTTCGCGGGCCGGAATCAGGGCCTATCGAGGGGCGGGCTGCCATCACTGCAACCAGACAGGATACAAGGGGAGGCTCGGAATCTACGAGGTGCTCTCCCTGAACCGCAGGCTTCGCTACCTGATCTCGAGCGGGGCGAGCATGCTGGAAACGGAGGAGGAGGCGAGGAAGAGCGGAGTATTGTCCCTCACCGAAGACGGCCTGAAAAAGGTCGGGGAAGGACTCACCACGCTCGAGGAACTGCTCAGGGTGCTCGGCCCGGAGGACGGATGACCGGATAAACCGATGAAGTTGAAAAGCGGGCGCCTCGCGTTGGTTTCCGGTCATCGCTCCCAGGGCCTTCTCAATCCCTCCCTGACCGGATTCTTTTCCTGGCGGGCAGGGCAGGGGATTCGCCCGGAGGCCCTGATCCTGAAGGAGGCCGGCGACATTCTTTCCATCGAGGAACCGGCAAACTGGGGATTCGACCCGGAGATGCTCCTTTCTCTCATGTGATAGGAAACGGCGCGGAATCGGCATCGTGATTCATTTCGCCCCGCTGCGGGATGGGTAGGCCGGGGATGCCGGACAATGCCTCGTGGAGGGAGCGGTGGATGGCTTCTTCCCCGATGATTGCGGTCACCCCGTGGCGAGCCATGTCTTCCTGCAGATAACGGTTCACCCTGGCGAAGAGGACCTTCACGCCGGCCTGTTTCAATTCCAGGCACAACGCATTGACGGATCTGCCCGCCGAATAATCCAGGTCCATGATGGCGGAGGCGTCCACGATCACCCATTTTGCCGGCGCGGGCGCATGCTCGACCAGCCTGCGGATTTCCTCCACGAACAATCTCTGGTTTGCGTAAAAAAGGTCCGCTCCGAACCGGTATATGATCAATCCGGGCAGCGATTCCAGCCCGTTTGCAGAAGGAACCGGTTCCCAGAATCCGTGGGAATTCGGCACCAGGATCATGGTGTGGGGCCGGTAGCTGTGTCGAACGTGGCGCAGCAGGGAAAACACGATCGCGAAAAAAATCCCGATTTCCACGCCGAACACGATGACGGCAATCGCCGTGGTGACGGCCAGGGTGAATTCGCCGGGGCTTTCCTTGCGAATCGCCTGCAACTGGCCGATTGCGACAAGGCCGATGGAAATCGAGAAAACCACCGATGCCAGAACGCATTTCGGCAGGTATTGGAGCCAGCCGCTCAGGAACAGCAGGGTCACGACGAGGGCGCATGCTGCGGACAACTGGGCGATCTGGCTGCGTGCCCCTGCCTGTTCCGCGATGGCGGTCTGTGTCGGGCTTCCGTTGACAACGAACGCACCGCTGAATGCAGCGGCGAAATTGGCAACGGCCAAGCCGAGCAGGTCGGCGTCGTCGTCGACCTTGTTCCCGTAGCGGTCCGCGAACACCCGGCTGGTGGCTGCGCTTTGTGCGATGATCACGACCACGCAGGAAGCAGCCACCTGAATCAGATCGATCGCCTGCATCAGGTTCATCCTGATGAGATGGATCTGCGGCATTGCGCCCTGGATCGGCCCGATCAGATTCATTCCGTATTTCGAGAAATGCAGGTATTTGCTCAGGATGACGCTGGCGGCAACGACCAGAAGCGCCACCGGATAATGGGGGCGCTTTTTCCTGAAAAAAAGAATGGCGACGAGCGAGACAGAGGAGACCAGGAATGCGGGAAGACTGATGGCGGAAAGGCGGGTGGCGATGTCGTAAAGCTGTACGAGGCTCAGGGAGGAGGAAACCGGGATGCCGAGCATTTCTCCCAGCATCGCGATGCCGACCTGAACGCCAACCCCTGCAAGAAACCCGATCAGGACAGTGCGGGAAAGGAAATCGGCCAGGAATCCGAGCCGGAATATCCTCGCCGCAAGCAACATCGCTGCCACGAGCAGGGCGGTCATTCCGGCAAGTGCGATGTATTCCGCGCTGTAGGGGGCGGCAAGCTTCGAAACCTTGCTGGCCAGGATGGTTGCGGTTGCCGAATCGGCTGCCACCACGAGATTGCGCGAGGCGCCGAAAATGGCGAACGCCACGATGGGCAATATGGCCGTGAAAAGGCCGGTGACGGGAGGCATCCCGGCGATGCGCGCATAGCCGAGAAGCTGGGGAAATTCCATGGCTGCGAGAACCACGCCCGAAACCAGGTCTCTTGCCGCGGATCTTCTGTCGATCGGAAAAACACCCTTGAACATACGATGCACGATCTCCATGCGCAAAACCGGTTGCAAATCCTGCTCCGGATTCGTCCGGCGAAGCATTTCGGACGAAATTCACGGATCATGGCCTTTTGCGGGGATATTCTCAAGGCTTCGGCGCTTGCAGTCAAACGGCATTCTGCAGCCGGACAGGGGGAAATGGAAAGCTTCGTCCGGGACTTCTTCCAGTTCTTTGATCGGGCATTGATTTTGCGAATCCGGCGACGTAACATGATCTTGCTTCCGGTCGGCGGAAAATTCCGCACCCCGGTTACGGTTTTTTCGCAGCGTAAAAGTACAGGGTGCAAATGAACACAAGGAATCTGCTCGTCCTGCCGGACGATTTGCCTGTCCCTGAAGATGATGGTGCATGCGCCCATCTGGAAGGGATGAATTTGCCTTCCATCGCTCTGGCAGGAACTTCTGGCGCCGAGATCAATCTCGGGCTCGAGGGCGGAACATCCGTCGTATACTTCTATCCCATGACCGGGAGGCCGGATGCTCCTTCGATGCCAGGATGGAACGACATCCCCGGCGCAAGGGGATGCACGCCGCAATCCTGTTCGTTTCGCGACCATTACCCGGATCTTCTCGATTTGGGGGTCGGGGTGTACGGCGTCAGTTCGCAATCATCGGAAGACCAGAAAGAGGCTGCCCGGCGCCTCCATTTGCCCTTCGAGTTGTTGAGCGACTGCGGTCTCGGGCTGGCAACCGCATTGAGACTGCCCACTTTCCAATACAACTCCTTACGCCTCATCAAAAGACTCACCCTCGTCATTAAAAAAGGCTCGATATGCAAAGTGTTCTATCCGGTTTTTCCGCCTGACGAGAATGCCGCCAATGTCATTTCCTGGCTTCGAAACAACGACGCCTGAAGCGCAGGGGCTGCGGAAAAGGTCGAACAGCGTCAAGCTACGGTTATCTGACGAGATCCGGGAAGACCGCGAAAAGCTGGCCGGGGCAAGACTGGAGCGCATGACCCCGAAGAATTGAGGATGATTTTCGACCCGGAAACATCCTGCCGGTCTCTCGTTCCGTGTCATCCAGGCGCTTATCGGGATGTCGGGGTGGATGTCGGGTTTTCTGAAAATAGACTATAAGTACTTTATTTTCAAGAGAAAATGGCGGAGGCGGTGGGATTCGAACTCACGGTGCCTTGCGGCACGCCGGTTTTCAAGACCGGTGCAATAGACCACTCTGCCACGCCTCCGGAAACGGGATTATATCACTGTCCGGTCAGCGATTCGTACAGGTCGAGATATTCCCTCGCGCTTTTCCCCCAACCGAAATCGCTGGTCATGCCATTTTGCTGGATCCTCCTGAAGGAATCCCCCTGCCTGTATGCGGAAATCGCGCGGCTCGCTGCAAGATAAAGCTCGTGCGAATTCGCAGCGCCGAAGGTGAAGCCGGTTACGCCGTCCGAGACCGAGTCTGCAAGGCCGCCCGTCGTCCTCACCACCGGCGGGGTTCCGTAATGCATCCCGTACATCTGGTTGAGGCCGCAGGGTTCGAAACGGGAAGGCATCAGGAAGATGTCCGCTCCCGCCATGATCCGGTGGGACAAGCCTTCGTCGAAGCCGATCCTGGCCGAACATCTTCCCGGATGGCTTTCCGAGAGCTGCAGGAAGATCCGCTCGAATTCGTGATCCCCGCTTCCCAGAACCACGATCTGGGCACCCTGGTCGAACAGCCCCTGCGCGCATTCTGCGACGAGGTCCAGCCCCTTCTGGTAGGTGAGCCGGCTCACCACGCCGAAAAGCGGGGAATGATCTTCCGGTTCGAGCCCCATGCTCCTCTGCAATTGGCGCTTCACTTCCAGCTTCGCGTCCAGCGAGGTGGCATCGTAATGGGCGGGAAGATGCCGGTCCGCAGCGGGGTTCCATTCGTCCAGGTCGATTCCGTTGAGGATTCCGCGCACGTCCCGGCTCCTCGAAAAAAGCAGCCCTTCCATTCCGCATCCCATTGCGGAAGTCTGGATTTCCCTTGCATAGCTCGGACTCACCGTGGTGATGGCGTCCGAATAGAAAAGTCCGGCCTTGAGGAACGAGAAATGCCCGTGGAATTCCGCGCCATGCATGGTGTAGCTCTCTGCGGGAAGGCCGACCTTTTCCACCCACTCGGGGGAGAAATTGCCCTGGAATGCGATGTTGTGGATGGTCATCACGGTTTTCGCAGCCGAACCCCTGAACTTCATGAAGGCCGGAGCGAGCCCGCTTTGCCAGTCGTTGCAATGCACGATGTCGGGGCGCCATTCCAGGGGGGAATCGCTCGAGGCAAGATGCGCTGCGGTCCTCGAAAGCAGGCCGAACCGGGCGGGATTGTCCCACCAGTCCGAGCCACGGTCGTCGAGATAGGGATTGCCCTCTCGCCAGAAAAAGGGAGGGTGGTCGATCGCCAGCACCGGCACGCCCGAGTCGGGCATGGTGGAATACAGCAGCCTTCCTTCCGGAAGGCGGGCGATTTCTTCAGCATGTCCCAGCCTCCTCAATACCCCGGGATATCCCGGAACCAGGATGCGGACGTCCGCGCCCAGCGCCTTCAGCGCTGCAGGCAGGGAGCCGCTCACATCTGCGAGCCCTCCCGTCTTGATGAGGGGATGGATTTCGGAAGTCACGAAAAGAATGCGCATGTTCAGATCAGGTTGGACTTGTAATGGTTGACGAGATGATTGGTGGAGGAATCGTGGGAAAGACTGGGCGACTGAACGGCAAGCTCCGGCAGAATTTT
>JAJZTT010000153.1 GCA_021848705.1 Pseudomonadota bacterium | reverse complement strand
TATACACAACGGCATCGAATACGGCATGATGCAGGCCTTCGCGGAAGGCTTTTCAATCATGGAGGCGAAGAAGGAATTCGATCTCGATCTTGCGCAGATCAGCGAATTGTGGCGGCATTCCTCGGTGGTGAGAAGCTGGCTGCTCGATCTTGCTGCGGAAGGACTGAAGGCCGACAGCAGGCTGGAAAACATCGCCCCCTATGTTTCCGATTCGGGGGAAGGCCGGTGGACGGTGGTCGAATCGGTGGATCTCGGCGTAGCAGCCCCGGTGCTTTCGCTCGCGTTGCAGATGCGTTTCCAGAGCCAGGATGCGCAAGGATATGGATTCAGATTGCTTTCCATGATGAGGAACGCTTTCGGCGGACATGCCATGAAGGAGAAGAATTGAAAAACACGGAACCCTGTACGCTGGTCATCTTCGGTGCGGGAGGAAATCTTTCCAGGAAGAAGCTGATCCCCGCCCTCTTTCAGCTGGAAAGATCGGGCCGCCTCCCGGAAAAGATGTCCATCCTCGCCTCCAGTCTGGACGACTGGGACCGGGACGCCTGGCTGGAAGAAGTATCGAAGATGCTGGTTGCCAAGTACCCGAACGGAGTGGACGAGGCCGCTTTCGAACGCTTCAGGATGAGGCTTCATTACCACAGGAGCAGCCTGGACGATCCGGAAGCCTACCAGAAGCTGAAGAAAAGACTGGAAGATGCGCCTGAATTCCCTTCCAATATCGTTTTTTACATGGCGGTCCGCCCTTCCGAATTCCCCAATCTCATCGAGAAGCTCGCTCATGTCGATCTTCTGAGCCAGAAGGCCGGATGGAGAAGAGTCGTCATCGAAAAGCCTTTCGGATACGACCTCCTGAGCGCGCAGACCCTGCAGAAGCACCTTTCGAAATACCTGGAAGAGCCGCAGATCTACCGGATTGACCATTATCTGGGCAAGGGAACGGTGCAGAACGTGATGGTGTTCCGCTTCGCCAACCTGCTGCTCGAACCGATGTGGAACCGCCATTACATCGATCACGTGCAGATCACCCATTCCGAAACGCTGGGCATCGAGGGAAGGGCGGACTATTACGAAGGGGCGGGCGCGCTCCGGGACATGATCCAGAGTCACTTGCTGCAACTCCTCACCATCGTCGCCATGGAACCGCCGGTATCCATCTCGGCCGAACATCTGCGCGACGAGAAGGTGAAGGTATTGAAGGCGATCCGCCCCATTCCGCAAAATGCGGTGCATGCGCACGCTTTCCGGGGACAGTACGAAGGCGGCATCATGGACGGCAAGGCGGTTCCGGGGTATCTGGAAGAACCCGGTGTGGCTCCGGGAAGCACCACCGAAACCTACGCCGCATTGAAGCTTTTCGTCGACAACTGGCGCTGGATGGGGGTTCCCTTCTATCTCAGGACCGGAAAGCGCCTTGCCGAGAACAGTTCTGCGATCTGCGTGCGCTTCAAGGCCCCTCCTCAGGATTTGCTGCGCCAGACCAGGCGCGAGCCTCCCAAGCCCAACTGGATCCTGCTCGGCATCCAGCCGAGCGATTGCCTCAGGATGGAAGTGCAGGTGAAGGTGCCAGGACTCGATCTCCATACCAGGACCATCAGCCTCGATGCGACCTACCGGAAGGGGGATGATCAGGATTACGACGCTTACGAGGGATTGCTGCTAGACGTGATGAATGGCGACCATTCGCTGTTTTTGCGCTACGATGAGGTGGAATGGGCATGGAAAACGGTGGATCCGATCCTGAAGGTCTGGTCGATGGAGCGCGAATTCATCAACACCTATCCCGCAGGAACCTGGGGCCCACGCGGCACCTACCGTCTTTTCGATCGGGATGACCAGTTCTGGCGCCATTCCCTCGACATCGACGGAGGGGAGTTGCGGGCCTTCTGAACCTGCGAAGCTGGCATGGCGCGCGCATTTGCCCTAGAATGGTATATATAGTTTATATGGTTTGTGGGGTGGATCGTGAAATACGAGGAAGCTGCACTTTACTGGAAATCCAGGATGGAGGCGAAGAAGCCGGAGCGCTTCTATCTGGCCGCCGTGAGATATTCCATGGTGAAGGAAGCACTTGCCACCCTCGAACAGGCCGGACTCATCGACGATATCGAATCCGCGAGGTTGCGCAGGAAATTCATGGACGAGCGCCCGGGACTCGAGGAGGCGCTGAACGGCCTGTTTCCGGAGCATAGATGAGGGTTGCTGCAATCCAGATGATTTCCGGTCCCGTCGTGGCCGAAAACCTGAGTGAGGCGGCTCGCCTCGTCGCAATGGCTGCAGGGCAGGGCGCGGTGCTCGCCGTCCTTCCGGAATACTTTCCCATGATCGGTGCATCAGAGGAAGACCGCCTCGATGCAAGGGAGTCGGAAGGCGAGGGCCCGATCCAGAAATTTCTTTCTTCCCTGGCGAAAGAGCAACGCATCTGGCTGGTGGGGGGCTCCCTCCCGACTTATGCAAATCATCCCGGAAAAACCAGGAACACATGCTTCGTATTTGATTCGGAAGGGGAGAGGCGAGCGAGATACGACAAGATCCATCTTTTCGGCTTCGAACATGGATCGGAACGCTACGACGAAGGGAAATACATCGAGGCGGGTGAATCCTTCACCGTGTGCGAAACTCCGTATGGCCGGATGGGGATCGCCATCTGCTACGACCTCAGATTCCCGGAGCTTTTCAGGAAAATGGGCGAGGTCGATTTCATCGTCGTTCCTGCAGCCTTCACCGAAACCACCGGGCAAGCCCACTGGGAGTTGCTGATCCGGGCCCGTGCTGTCGAGAACCAGTGTCATGTGATCGCCTCCGCTCAGGGAGGGGAGCACCCCACAGGAAGGAGAACCTTCGGAAACAGCATGATCGTCGATCCATGGGGAGAGATCATGGCCAGGATCGAAAAGGGCCCCGGCGTCGTGGTCGCGGAAATGGATCCTTCCAGGACGGAATCGGTGAGAAAGAGCCTTCCCGCATTGCGGCACAGGAAGCTCGTGTCTTGACGGAAACTTCATTCTCGTGTGATATAGTATAATTATTTTGTCGACTATTTTGGAGGATGAAATGGAACTGCCTGCAAGGGATGGGGACGGGTATCTCGCCGACATGAATCTTTGGACGCCCGAGATCGGGAGAGCCATGGCGGAGGCGGATGGATATGAACTGGACGAGGCGAAGTGGGGGCATATCCTGAAAGCCAGGGAATATTATGAGGATTTCGGAACGGTGCCGCCGATCCGCAAGTTCGCGAAATATGTCGAGGAAGACCAGAAGGAAATCTTCGAACGCTGGATGACGGGACCGATGAAGCCCATCACCAAATACGGCGGACTTCCCAAGCCAACCGGTTGCGTATAGCCAATGCATCGTCCCGAATCGGCCCTTGAACTGCATTTCGCAGGAGACCCGGATGGCGCGGAACAGATCCTGGTTTCGATCCTGGAAGGCAATCCGGAAGATGCGGAATCCCTGCATGTCCTCGGCCTCCTGAAACATCGCAAGGGGGGGGACGGGATTTCGCTTGTCCGCGCCTCCATTGCTGTTCATCCAGACCGTGCGCCATGGCGCAACGATCTCGGAAACATGCTTTGCGAAATCGGGGATGCGGAATCTGCCGCCTCGGCCTTCCTCGATGCGATCGAACTCGATCCAGGCAACCACGTGTACTGGAACAATCTCGGCGCCTGCCTCGAAGCGCTTGGAAAGCCGGTAGAAGCCGAACAGGCTTTCCGGCAATCGATCGGAATTTTCCCCGAATTTCGCGATGCGCTTTCCAATCTCGGCAACCTGCTCGATGCCCAGAAAAGGGCAATCGAGGCTTCCGAATTTCACTGCAGGGCCTATGTGCTTCCTCCTTTCGATGGAAAGCCGAAGGAGATGCTCGGAATCGCCTATTACCGGCTCGGCAGAATCGCGGATGCAGCGAGCGTTTACCGGGCCTGGATGGAGGAAGACCCTGAAAATCCAGTCCCGCGTCACCTGCATGCCTCCTGCGCAGAAGTTGCCCCGTCCAGGGCGTCGGACGAATACATCGAAAAAGCTTTCGACGATCTTTCCGGGAAGTTCGATGAAAGGCTCGCGGGGCTTTCCTACAATGCGCCTTCCCTGATCGGTGAATTGCTTTCCGGACTGCTTGCCCCGGACCGGAAATACGAAATTCTCGATGCGGGATGTGGAACCGGGCTCTGCGGAAGCTACCTCAAGCCTCATGCATCGACCCTCGTCGGCGTCGATCTTTCCTCGGGAATGCTGGAGCTTGCCAAAAAAAGGGACTGTTACGATGTCCTGATCAAGGCCGAACTCGCATCCTATCTTTTTGCGCAGCAGGATCGATACGATCTCATCGCAGCTGCCGACACCCTGATCTATTTCGGCGATCTTTCAGCGGTTTCATCGAATGCGAGGCGGGCGCTCCGTACGGGCGGATGCTTCGTCTTCACCCTGGAGGAGTCGGATAACCCCTTCGGCTGGAAGATACTGCCGAGCGGCCGCTATGCGCATGGAAGGGAATATGTCCGGTCCGTGCTGCGTTCTTCCGGATTCGCTTCGGTTTCGATCGAATCATGCACAGTACGCAGCGAATTCGGCAAGCCCCTTGAATTCCTGCTCGTCGCAGCATCCTGATGTTCGATTCTTTTGCTATACTGGAATCAACATTAGAAACTGCTTATTGACGGGAGGAATCATGAAAACGAATGTGGGTGGGATCGACAAGGTCGTCCGGATCGTGGCCGGGATCGCATTGCTGAGCCTGTTCTTCCTGCTGGAAGGGGGCATGAAATATCTCGGCCTGATCGGAATCGTTCCGATCGCGACCGCACTGATCGGATGGTGTCCTCTCTACACCGTGCTCGGGATCAACACCTGTCCCCTCAAGAAATAGTCATGCCCCTGCTGCGCCGCGCTCCCGGAGATATTCCAGGAGGGCGGCGGCGTTGTTGTGATCCCGGTCGCTTGCCGCATAGATCAGGGTGATCTTCCTTTCCGATCCGGCGAGAAGGAAAAGTTCGCTCGCTGCGCCGGATTGTTCGAGTTCCGCGAAATAGCGGCTTCTGAATCCTTCCCAGCGGGCGGGATCGTGTCCGAACCACTTGCGCAATTCCCGGCTCGGCGCGACTTCCTTCATCCAGAGATCGATCTTCTCCTTTTTCATGCCGCGCGGCCAGAGCCTGTCCACCAGGATCCTGAGTCCGTCGTCCGCCTCGCTTTCGTCCCAGGCACGCTTCATCCGGATCATTTCGACTCCAGTGCAGCCCGTTCCGCGGCTTCAGAATTCATCACGATGATGCTGATCCTGCGGTTGATCGGATCGTATGGATCTTCCTTGTCGAGCGGTACCGCGGAGGCGAGCCCGATTACGCGCAGCACCTTTTCAGGATCCATTCCGCCTGAAACCAGCGCGCGTCTCGCAGCATTTGCCCGATCCAGGGAGAGGTCCCAGTTGTTGTAATTTCTTTCGCTGCCCTGATACGGCCTGGCATCGGTATGTCCGGACAGGCTGATTTTGTACGGAACCTCGTTGAGCGTCTTGCCGATTTCCTTCAGGATGGCGAGCGCATAGGGCCGAAGCACGGTGCTTCCCAGGGCGAACATCGGGCGGTTCTGCCGGTCGACGATCTGGATGCGCAGGCCCTGTGCGGTGATGTCGATGAGAAGCTGATTTTTGAATTTCTTCATGTCCGGATTCGAGTCGATGACCTTTTCCAGGTTCTGCTTCAATTGCTCGAGCTTCTTCATCTCCTGTTTCTTGATGAGCATTTCCGCGCTTTCCAGATTCATCTCCGTTTTTGCGGTCTGCCCGTGCTTTTTGGTGAGATCGGTTCCAGCGCCTTTCAGGGTGACAGGCGAGGAATTCATTTCCTGGCTTTTTCCTCCGAAAAGTGCGACGGACAGGGGGGTGCTGAAATATTCAGCGATCTGCTGCAGGTCCTTCTGCGAGGTGCTGCTGATGAGCCACATCAGCAGGAAGAAAGCCATCATGGCCGTGACGAAATCGGCGTAGGCGATTTTCCATACCCCGCTCGGCTGTTCCTCGTCCTCGCGGATGATCCTGACGACGATTCTAGGCTTGACGCCCTTGTTCGATTTCACGTTCCGAACACCCTGATTGAAAGAAAAGGGCGTCCGGATTCATCCCCTGGAATGAAACGCCCGCCCCCCCAGGCCCGGAAAATCCGCAAGACCCGCCTTGCGACGGGTCTGTCCCTGCAGGCGCTGATCCAAACGCATGCCGTAGAATTTAGTCGATGAGTTGGGAAGGGTCAAGCTTCTGTTTCGAATGATCCGCGCCCAGCATCATGTACATGGAAGGAACGACGAACAGGGTGAACAGGGTTCCGATCGCGATTCCGGTCAGGATGACGAGTCCCATGTTGAAGCGGCCTGCAGCACCCGCACCGCTTGCCATGACCAGCGGAAGCACGCCCAGCACCATGGCGGCAGTGGTCATCAGGATCGGGCGAAGCCGGATCGATGCGCCCATTTCGATGGCCTCCCGCTTGCTTCTTCCCTGGCGCTGCAACTCGTTTGCGAATTGGACGATGAGAATGCCGTGCTTGCTGATGAGGCCGATCAGCGTCACGAGGCCCACTTCCGTGTAGATGTTGAGGCTGGATTTGCCGATGCCG
>JAJZTT010000152.1 GCA_021848705.1 Pseudomonadota bacterium | reverse complement strand
TCCGATCTCGAAACGGTCGCCGGAATAGATCCTGTAAAGGCCTTCCCGGTCGGAAAAATCCTGCACCACCCTGCCGCAGGAAAGCGATGCCGCCGCCTCCTCATCGAGCTGGAGCCTGGCGAAATCCTGCAACAACGCATCGCAGGGGAGCAGCAATCCGTCCCGGTCTCCCCTGCTCCTCAATTCTTCCAGGGTGTGCGCATCGGCTAACGAAAAC
Source organism: Pseudomonadota bacterium (assembly GCA_021848705.1). Classification (GTDB taxonomy): domain Bacteria; phylum Pseudomonadota; class Gammaproteobacteria; order Burkholderiales; family JABEVD01; genus JABEVD01. The sequence goes on along the minus strand of JAJZTT010000152.1, from coordinate 6,400 downwards.
GCACCGACAGCAGTGCGCACCAGTCCGGAAAGATGCGCGCCGCAACCCAGCGATTTCCCGACATCCTCTGCCAGCACCCGCACATACGTGCCCTTGCTGCACTTCACCGAAATCACCAGTTCATCGGAACAACCGGACTCCAGCTCGATCCGGTATATCTTCACCCTTCTTGCCGGACGCGCGATCTCCACGCCGGAGCGGATATAGGCATAAAGGGGTTTGCCTTTGTGTTTCAATGCGCTGTGCATGGGCGGAACCTGCTCGATCTCGCCTTCGAAGGATTGTAGCACCTCGACAATCCTTTCTTCATCCACGTTCACTGCGCATCTGGAAACGATTTCTCCTTCGGCATCCCCCGTCGTGGTCGATACGCCAAGCCGGATCTTCGCGCGATAGGTCTTGTCCGCATCGAGCATCCTCGCCGAATATTTGGTTGCCTCGCCAAAACAGACAGGGAGCAGCCCGGATGCGAGCGGATCGAGCGTACCGGTATGTCCCGCCTTGGCGGCGCCGAAGATCCCCCTGGCCACCTGAAGCGCGGTATTTGAACTCAGTTCCAGCGGCTTGTCGAGAAGCAGCACGCCGTCGATCTTGCGCCTCATGAATCAGGAATCGCCGCCCACCGCTTCGTCGATGAGGCGCGACAGGTGCGCCCCCCGTTCGACCGAAGTGTCGTATTCGAAATGCAGTTGCGGAACCACCCTGAGCTTCAGCCTGTGGAAAAGCTGGCTGTGCAGGAACCCCGCAGCGCGCTTCAGTCCGTCGGAAAGCTCTGCGGAATTTTCTCCCAGCGTGGTGTAATAAACCTTCGCATGGGAATGGTCGCGGCTCACCTCGACCGCGGTGACCGTGACCATCCCGATCCTGGGATCCTTGACTTCGTTCCGAAGGAGATCCGCAAGTTCCCGCTGGATCTCGTGGGCGATCCGGTCTGTCCTGGAAAAGCTTTTGGCCATCACAGGGTCCGGGCGATCTCGACGATCTCGTACACCTCGAGCTTGTCACCCACCTCGATGTCGTTGAAGTTCCGCAGGGAAAGGCCGCATTCGAAGCCGGACTTCACTTCCTTCACGTCGTCCTTGAAACGCTTGAGCGAATCGAGTTCACCGCTGTGGATGACGACATCGTTTCTCAAAACGCGAACCAGCGACCCTCTCTTGACGTGCCCATCCAGCACATAACAGCCTGCGACCGCACCCACCTTGGAAATCCTGAACACCTGACGGATTTCGACCATCCCGATCACGCTCTCCTTCTTCTCGGGAGCGAGCATGCCGGACATGGCCGCCTTCACCTCGTCGACTGCTTCGTAAATGATGGTGTAGTAGCGGACATCCACACCGGAGGAGGCGATCAGCTTGCGCGCAGTGACATCGGCCCGGACATTGAAGCCCAGCACCACCGCATTCGATGCAAGCGCGAGATTGACGTCGGATTCCGTGATCGCGCCGACGCCGCTGTGGATGATGTTGACCTTGACCTCGTCCGTGGAAAGCTTCTCGAGCGAATAGGAAAGCGCTTCGGCGGAACCCTGAACGTCGGACTTGATGATGAGCGCAAGCGTCTTCACCGCTTCTTCCGACATCTGCTCGAACATGCTCTCCAGCTTGGAAGCCTGCTGCTTGGCGAGCTTCACGTCCCGGAACTTGCCCTGCCTGAAAAGCGCGATTTCGCGTGCCTTGCGTTCGTCCATGAGCACGAGCGCATCGGCGCCTGCCGCCGGAACGTCGGTGAGTCCCTGGATCTCGACCGGGATGGACGGACCGGCTTCCTGGACCGGCTTGCCGTTCTCGTCGAGCATGGCGCGAACGCGACCATAGGAGGTTCCGGAAAGAACCACGTCGCCGCGCCTCAGGGTGCCGGATTGCACAAGAATGGTCGCAACCGGACCGCGGCCCTTGTCCATTCTCGCCTCGATCACGATCCCCTTGGCAGGCGCATCCTTCGCGGCAGTCAGCTCGAGCACTTCTGCCTGGAGCAGCACGCTGTCGAGGAGATCGTCGATGCCTCGTCCGGTCTTGGCCGAAACTTCGACGAACATGGTATCTCCGCCCCAGTCTTCGGGCACGACGCCCTGCTGCACCAGTTCCTGGCGGACACGCTCGGGATTGGCTTCCGGCTTGTCGATCTTGTTGATCGCCACCACGATGGGCACCCTTGCCGCCTTGGCATGATGGATCGCCTCGACGGTCTGCGGCATCACGCCATCGTCCGCCCCCACCACCAGGATGACCACGTCTGTGACCTTGGAGCCACGTGCACGCATCGCAGTGAATGCCTCGTGCCCCGGTGTATCGAGGAAAGTGATGACTCCCTTGGGCGTCTCGACATGATAGGCGCCGATGTGCTGGGTGATGCCGCCCGCCTCTCCGCTCGCCACCCGGCTGCGCCGGATGTAGTCGAGCAGGGAGGTCTTGCCGTGGTCGACATGGCCCATGACGGTGACGACCGGCGCACGGTGCAGCTGTTCGGCCTCATGCCCTTCCATGGACTCGGCAAGATAGGCATCCGGTTCGTCGATCTTGGCCGGCTTTGCAATGTGCCCGAGTTCTTCGACTGCAACCATGGCGGTATCCTGGTCGAGCACCTGATTGATGGTGACCATGCTGCCCAGCTTCATCAGCACCTTGATGACTTCCGCCGCCTTCACGTTCATCTTCTGGGCGAGCGCCGCCACGCTGATGGTCTCCGGCACAAGCACTTCGTGAACGATCGGCTCGGTCGGCATGGAAAAGGCATGACGCCCTTCTTCCTTGCGGTTCCTGTGCTCCTTCTTGCCGCCACGCCAGCCCTGGTTCGTACCGGTATCGCCCTTTACCTTGAGTCCGCCCTTCTTGCCCCCTTCGTCCTTCCAGACGGTTTTGGTGGCCTTCTTGGCAGTTTTCTTCTCGGTTTTTTCCTCTTCCGCGGCCGGAGCGGGCTTGTGGAGAGTGCCTTCCACCTTGCTCTCCGCAGTCTTGGCCATCATCTGCTCGCGCTTTTGCAAGCGTCGCTCTTCCTTCTCGCGGAATTCGGCGGCCTGGCGCGCGGCCAGTTCCGCATTCTTGGCCGCTTCCTGCTGGCGAATCCTGATCTGCTCGTCATCCAGTATCGACGCAGGCTTCGCGGGCGCTTCCGGCTGCACGACCTCTGGCTCGGGAGCAGGCTCCGGCTCCGGCTCCGGCTCGGGCTGCGGCACGGGTTCGGGTTCCGGCACGGGCTCCGGCACCGGCTCGGGTTGCGGCTCCGGCCTGGCTTCTGGCCTGGCTTCTGGCCTGGGTTCCGGTTTCAGCTCGGGTTCCGGCTCTGCCAGCGCGACAGGCTCGGGACTGACCGGTTCCTCCTGGGCGGGCAGTTCTTCGCGTTTCACGAAAACCCGTTTTTTCCTCACTTCCACCTGGATGGTACGGGATTTTCCGCTGCTGTCCGCCTTCCTGATCTCCGAAGTCTGGCGACGGGTCAGGGTAATCTTCTGCTGCCCCTCTCCGGTACCGTGGGAACGCCGCAGGTAGTCGAGCAGCCTGGATTTGTCCTGTTCGCTCACGATGTCGGTGAGCTTGTGCTTGTCAACGCCTGCAGCCCGCAACTGCTCGAGCAATTGCGAGCCCGGTACCCCCAGCTCGGCGGCGAACTGTTCTACGTTCATCTGTCCCATTGATACCCCTTGCAGCTCGTTCTCATTCGAACCATGGCGCGCGGGCTGCCATGATCAGTTTCCCCGCGCGTTCAGCGTCCATTCCCGTCATTTCGACCAGATCGTCCACGGCGAGATCGGCGAGATCCTCCCAGGTCGTGATGCCTTTTGTCGCAAGCTGCTTAGCGATCTGGACATCCATTCCTTCCAGCGCCATCAGGTCATCGGTCGCATGCTCGACCTTTTCCTCGCTCGCGATCGCTTCGGTGAGCAGCGCATTTCTGGCGCGGCTCCTCAGCGCATTGACGGTTTCCTCGTCGAAGGATTCGATCTCCAGCATCTCGTTGAGCGGGACATAGGCGACTTCCTCGAGCGTCCTGAAACCTTCTTGCACCAGGATGTCGGAAACTTCCTCGTCCACATCCAGTTTTTCCATGAAGAGCTTCCTGATCGCCTCGAATTCTTCCTGATTCTTCTGGTCGGATTCCTCGACCGTCATCAGATTGAGCTGCCACCCGGTCAGCTCGGTAGCCAGCCGAACGTTCTGCCCATTCCTGCCGATGGCCTGGGCAAGCTGGTCTTCCTCTACGATGATGTCCATGCTGTGGGCTTCTTCGTCGACCACGACGCCGCTGATTTCAGCGGGAGCCAGCGCATTGATCACGAAAGTCGCAGGGTCTGCCGACCACAGAATGATGTCCACCCGCTCCCCCATCAGTTCGCCGGTGACCGCCTGGACACGGGAGCCCCGCATGCCGACGCAGGTTCCGATCGGATCGATGCGCTGATCGTGCGACCTGACCGCGATCTTTGCCCTGGAACCGGGATCCCTGGCCGCCGCAACGATTTCCAGCATGCCCTCGTCTATTTCGGGCACCTCCATCTCGAAAAGCTTCACCAGAAATTCGGGGGCAACCCTGGACAGGACGAGCTGAGGCCCGCGTCCGCCGCGATCGATCCGGAGAAGGTAGGAGCGCACCCGGTCTCCAACGCGAAGATTTTCCTTCGGAATCATCTGGTCGCGTGGCAGCACCGCCTCGATCTTGCCGACCTCCACCATGGCATTGCCGCGTTCCATGCGCTTGATGGTGCCGCTCACCAGGAACTCCCTGCGCTCCAGGAAATCGCTGATGAGCTGTTCGCGCTCCGCATCCCGGATGCGCTGAAAAATCACCTGCTTTGCGCTCTGTGCGCCGATCCTGCCGAACTCGACCGCATCGACGGCCTCCTCGACATGCCCACCCACCTCGACATCCGGATCCTTTTCGAGGGCATCGGCAAGTCGCACCTGGCCCGCAGTGACTTCCACCGCATCGTCTGCCACCACTTCCCAGCGCCTGAAAGACGAATAATCGCCCGTGGAGCGATCGATCGCAACCCGGACCTCCACGTCGTCATGCAACTTCTTCTTCGTGGCAGCAGCGAGCGCCGATTCGAGCGCACCGAACACGATTTCCTTGCCGACATTTTTCTCACGCGCCAGCGCATCCACCAGCAACAATACTTCGCGACTCATTCAGCCTCCAGCATAAAATTCATCATCGCCATCAATCAAAGTCGGGGATCAGCCTGGCCTTGTCGACATCTCCCAGCCGGATCTCCACGGGCTTCCCGTCCATCATCAGATGAACCACGCCTTCACGCACCGCTCCGATCACACCCGAAAAAATCTTTCGCCCCTCCATCGGCGCGCGCAGCTTGATCCTGACCCTCTGGCCGGCAAACCGCACATAATCCCGCTCCCCGTTCAGGGGGCGATCCATGCCAGGAGAAGACACTTCAAGCCTGTCGTAATCCACATTTTCCACCGCGAACAGGCGCGTCAGATGATTGCTCACCTCGGTGCAATCATCGATACTGATCCCTTCGGGCTTGTCGATGAACACCCTGATCATCCTGCCGCGATTGCCGATTTCCAGATCGACCATCTCGTAACCCATGCCGGGCAGGGTGGTTTCCAGCAATGCACGCAGATCCATAATGCTCCACAAACAAAAAATGGGCTCGCCGCCCATCTGAATTATTTTTTAATTTTATCAAAAAATGCAGATAATTGAAACAATCAAGAATGCACCATGACGGTTTTTCCGCATCCTCGCGATGAAACCCGGGTTCGGGACTGGCCGCGAAGACTCCGCAAAGCCGCATCGTGTAGACTGAAGGGAATCCACCCATCGCTGAAATGGACAACATGAATCCGCAAGCCACGCTGTTTCTGCCTCACGGCGCGCCGACTTTCGCACTCGATCCGGGTCCCGCCGGTTCGGCGCTCGCGAATTTCGCCGCTTCCATGCCAAGACCATCCGCCATCCTGGTCGTTTCAGCACACTGGAACACCCCGACGCCCACGATCGGCTCGGCTTTGAAGCCAGAGACGATCCACGACTATTACGGTTTTCCGCAAGCGCTCTATTCCCTTTCCTATCCTGCAAAGGGGGATACAGCCCTTTCGAAACAGGTGATGACAATGCTCGGGGACGCAGGAATCGCCGCTCGCTTCGACGCAACGCGCGGACTGGACCATGGCGCATGGATCCCGCTCCTCATCATGTACCCGGAAGCGGACATCCCCGTCCTGCAGCTATCGATCCAGTACGGGAAGGGTCCGGCGCATCATTACGAACTGGGCAAAGCGCTCTCCGGACTTCCCGGGCAGGGGGTGCTGATCGCGGCATCCGGCAACCTCACCCACAACCTGCATCATTACCGCCCGGGAGCCACCTTCATTCCATCCTACGTACAGGAATTCAGCGACTGGATCGGGGAACGTCTTGCGCAATGCGACAT
>JAJZTT010000151.1 GCA_021848705.1 Pseudomonadota bacterium | reverse complement strand
TAAGCCCGGGGCTTTCACATCTGACTTACAAAACCGCCTGCGCACGCTTTACGCCCAGTAATTCCGATTAACGCTCGCACCCTACGTATTACCGCGGCTGCTGGCACGTAGTTAGCCGGTGCTTCTTCTTCAGGTACCGTCATTAGCAAACTATGTTAGAGTTCGCCGTTTCTTCCCTGCCGAAAGAGCTTTACAACCCGAAGGCCTTCTTCACTCACGCGGAATGGCTGGATCAGGCTTTCGCCCATTGTCCAAAATTCCCCACTGCTGCCTCCCGTAGGAGTCTGGACCGTGTCTCAGTTCCAGTGTGGCTGATCATCCTCTCAGACCAGCTACGGATCGTCGCCTTGGTGGGCCTTTACCCCACCAACTAGCTAATCCGACGTCGGCCGCTCCCATAGCGCAAGGTCTTTCGATCCCCTGCTTTCCCCCTCGGGGCATATGCGGTATTAGCACAGCTTTCGCTGCGTTATCCCCCACTACGGGACACGTTCCGACGTATTACTCACCCGTTCGCCACTAGCCTTGGAGCAAGCCCCAAAGCCCGTTCGACTTGCATGTGTAAAGCATTCCGCCAGCGTTCAATCTGAGCCAGGATCAAACTCTTCAGTTCAATTCCTGTTTGATGGGCTTCCCCATCGGTCTCACTCAAAATCTTAACTTGGTTAAAACTTTTTGCGAGCACTACATTATGTCTTAAGTAACCCCGAAGGGCTCGTTCGACATCAAGCGCCCACACTTATCGACTGTATATTTTTAAAGAGCAATTTACTTCTTTTTTCACCGCTGTCACATTTGTGTAATGCGTCAGCAGCGAAGAAACCGAATCTTACAGGAGGCGTTTACTGCTGTCAACCCCCCGTTTCGCAGCAACCGATTTTTTCGATCACCGCAGGATGTCGCAATCTTCCGCTTCACCCTTCGCTCCCCGATTTGCGCTTTCGCTCAGAACCGAAGAAACCGAATCTTACAGGAGCCAAACTGCTTCGTCAACCCCCTGTTTTTGCAGATCATTTTCATCATCCGCAAGGAAACCCCTCAACTTCCGGAGCCACCTTCCCCGCCGCTTCAGCAGCAGGAGAGGGCGAATTCTATACACATACTTTCCCCTTGGCAAGCTTTTCGTGAAACTTTTTTGAAATCGCCCCGGGAAATCCTTTTATAGCATGTAATCCATGACGAGCGGGGCGTGATCCGAGAATCTTTGCTCCCTGTACACATACGCATGCTTCGCGGTATCTGCAAATCCCGGCGTCGCGATCTGGTAGTCGATCCGCCACCCCACGTTGTTCGCTCTCGCCTGGCCGCGGTTCGACCACCAGGTATAGGCCTCGCCGGTCGCTTCCGGATGAAGTTTCCTGTACACGTCCACCCAGCCCACCGCGTCAAACACATGGGTCATCCAGGCACGCTCCTCCGGAAGGAAGCCGGAATTCTTCAGATTGCCCTTCCAGTTTTTCAGGTCGATTTCCCGGTGCGCGATATTCCAGTCGCCGCAGATCACGACCTCCCTGCCCGAGGTTTTCAGGTCCCGAAGATGGGGCAGAAATTTTTCCAGGAAATGGAATTTCACCTGCTGCCTCTCCTCGGAACTGGAACCGGAAGGAAGATAGAGAGAAATCACGGACAGATTGCCGTAGTCGGCCTGCAGATACCTTCCTTCGGAATCGATGTCCGCGATCCCCAGCCCCTCGACCAGATTATCCGGCTCCCTGAGACTATAGATCCCAACCCCGCTGTACCCCTTCTTTTCTGCGGGATGAAAGCAACCCCGGTACTTCCCCGGGTTTCTCATTTCAGGAGTCAGGTCATCTTCCTGCGCCTTCAGTTCCTGGACGCAGACGATATCCGCCTCCGACTGCAGCATCCACTCGAAAAAACCCTTTTTCTGCGCGGAGCGGATGCCGTTGAGGTTTGATGTGATTATGCGTAACATATCCAGATCGTATTGGTTCGGATGGTTTCAAATGCAAGATTTCAGAAGGGAATTCCTCGAATTCGCCCTCGAGCGGCAGGTCCTGCGCTTCGGCGAATTCAAGACCAAGGCGGGCAGGCTATCCCCCTATTTTTTCAACGCAGGTCTCTTCAATGACGGCGAATCGCTCGGGAGGCTCGGGCAATTCTACGCCAAAGCCATCCTTTCCTCAAAAGTCGATTTCGACATGATCTTCGGACCCGCCTACAAGGGAATCCCGCTCGCAGCCGCCACCTCCATCGCACTCGCGGCAATGGGTAGAAATCTCCCGTACGCCTTCAACAGGAAGGAAGCCAAGGATCACGGAGAAGGGGGAAACACGGTCGGGGCCCCGCTTTCGGGAAGAGTGCTCATCATCGACGACGTGATTTCCGCAGGAACCTCGGTCCGTGAGTCGGTCGATATCATAGAGCGGGCAGGCGCCACTCCCTGCGGCGTCGTGATTGCCCTCGACAGGATGGAAAAGGGACTCGGCGAAACATCCGCATCCAGGGAAGTCTCCGATCGTCATGGAATTCCGGTCATCAGCATCGCCAACCTCGACGATCTGCTCTCCTATCTGGACAGCCATCCGGACATGAACCAGAATCTGATCAGGGTTCAAAACTATCGAGATCAATATGGAGTCAATGCAAATGCGTAAGACCCTCCCGATCCTCCTTCTTTTCCTTTTTTACCCTGCCTACGCCCAGGCCAATTCGATCAAGTGCGTCGACAGCCAGGGAGTCACCCACTACGGGGACACCATTCCACCCGAATGCGCCAATTCCACCGTCATCGAACTCGACGAAAAGGGAATGCCCATCAAGCAAACGCCTGCGAATCTTTCCCCGGAGGAACGGCGTGCCATGGAAGTCGAGGTGCAGAAGCAGGCTGCAGAAGCAGAGCATCTGAAGGAGCAGAGACGCCGCGACAGTGCGCTCCTCAGCACGTACGCAAGCGAAGCTGAAATCGACATGGCGCGAGACCGCAACGTCCAGCAGATCACCCTGACCCTCAACAGCATCGATGCCAGACTCAAATCTGCAAGGGAGCGTCTTTCCCAGTTCGACGCCCAGGCGGCCGGCATCACCCGCAGTGGAAAGGCGGTTCCGGCCGACCTCACCCAGAACATCAACACAGCCAAAACCGACGTGAGCGATCTCGAAGTCGAGCTCGCACAGAAGAAGCAGGATCTCGCCGCCATGAAGGCGAAATACGATGCAGACAAGAAGCGCTACCGCGAGCTCACCAAACCGCCTCAGCAATAAATGGCATGCGCTGAACGCACCGTCCTGTTTGGCGCATTCGACCGTCACAATCTGGGCGATCTGCTGATCGCCGAGGTCGCAGCCTCCATGCTGCCCCAGCCCTTCGTTTTCGCTGGACTGGTCGAACGGGACATGACCCGGTACGGAGGGCACATGGTGAAAGGAATATCCTCCCTTGCCTTCGGGGCCGATTCAACCACCCGCATTTTTCATTGCGGCGGGGAAACCCTCACCTGCAGCAACGTCCAGGCTGCCATCATGCTGCTCGATCCCGTGGAAGCCGGCAGAATCGCCACGAGACTCGAAACTCATCCGGAACAGCGCGAAGATTTTGCCAGCCGAATCACTGGCACCCATTGCCATGCTCCCTATGTCCTTTACAGGAAAGATTTTCCTGTAAATTCGAAGGAGATATTCCATGCAGTGGGAGGTGCCGACCTCGATCTCGCCGAGCCCGCATTGAGGGAGGAAGTGTATGCAAAACTTTCTTTTGCCGATTACGTGAGCGTCCGGGATCGCGTGACACTGGAGCACCTCAGGAAGGCGGGGATCTTCGCAAAACTCACGCCGGACCCTGCAGTGATGACAAGAGAACTGTTCGGATACAGGATCGCTTGCCCAGAAGCAGCCGAAATACTTGAAGGATTTACAGCAGGATACATTGCAATCCAGTTCAGCGCGGATTTTGACGACGACAGGACGCTTTGCATTCTCGCCGGACAAATCGACCAGGTTTGCGATGCGACGGGACTTGGCGTCGTGCTATTCAGGGCCGGAGCCGCCCCCTGGCATGACAATCTTGCCTGTTACCAGAGACTTTCTTCGAAAATGAACGCCCGTCCCCTCATTTTCACTTCACTCGACATCTGGAAAATCTGCGCGCTGATTTCGAATAGCAGGCTTTTTTGCGGCAGCAGTCTTCACGGCAGGATCATTGCGAATTCCTTCTCGGTTCCGGCGATCAGCCTCGTGCAGGACGGAAGTCCGAAAAAGATCGGAGCGTATTTCGAGACATGGGAAGGAAAACCCGGAACTTTTCATGCCCAAGGAATCGCTTCAGGAATCCTGGCAGCACTCGATTCCGCTCCTGCTGCCTGCCCGACATCGATTTACCGGAACGAATTCGCGCATGCCCTGTCAGCATGTCATTAGCAGAAGGAAAACATCATGAGGAAAATGACGACATTGCTGGTCCTGTTGGCCGTCTCGGCCTGCTCCGGAGAGAACGCCAAAAAAGAAGATGTGGCGAAAGCCACTGCCTACCTCAGGAACGACCCAACCGCCTCCAGCACCGACGGCATGACCTTCGGCGACCCGAACTACTGGCACATCGAATGCAAATCGGATTCGATCGTATGGAAAACCGGAGTCCAGGTTTGCAGCGAGGGCGGAAATCATCCGCCCATCTGCCAGATCATCGTGAATGCGGGAAGCGGCTGTCCTAGCCTGCAAGCTTCTTCTTCAGAATCTCGGTGAGTTCCACCGGATTGGCCTGCCCCCTGGTTGCCTTCATCGCCTGGCCGACGAAGAAGGAGAACAGCTTGTCGCGGCCTGCGCGATAGTCCGCGACCTGGGAAGGATTGGCGGCAAGGATTTCGTCGACGATCTTTTCCAGTGCGCCGGAGTCCGAAATCTGCTTCAACCCCTTCTTCTCGATGATGGAATCGGCTTCCCCTTCCCCGTTCCACATCGCTTCGAACACTTCCTTGGCGATTTTTCCCGAGATCGTGCCGTCTCCGATCCTGACCAGCAGTCCGGCAAGCGACCTGCTTGAAATCGGGCAATCCTGGATCTCGATTCCCGCCTTGTTGAGCCAGCCGTTGATTTCGCCCATCACCCAGTTGGCGCAGATCTTGGGTTCAGGATGGATCGAGACGACCTCCTCGAAATAGGCTGCAAGCTCCTTCGATGCGGTGAGAACCCCTGCATCATAGGCCGAAAGACCGAATGAGGAAACATAGCGCGAACGCTTCGCATGAGGCAGTTCGGGCAAGGTCGTTGCCACGTCCCCGATCCATTTTTCATCGATCACCAGCGGCAGCAGGTCCGGATCCGGGAAATAACGGTAATCATGCGCCTCTTCCTTGGAACGCATCATTCTCGTCTCGCCCTTTTCGGAATCGAACAGGACGGTCGCCTGCTGGATCTTCCCCCCGTCCTCGATGGTTTCGATCTGCCACCGGATCTCGTATTCGATCGCCTGCTGCAGAAAGCGAAAGGAATTCAGATTCTTGATTTCCCGACGGGTTCCGAGAGGTTCACCGGGACGGCGCACCGAGACGTTCGCGTCGCAACGGAAAGATCCTTCCTGCATGTTTCCGTCGCAAATGCCGAGATAGCGAACCAGAGAATGCAGCTCCTTCGCATAGGCAACCGCCTCTTGCGCACTCCTCATGTCAGGCTCCGAGACGATTTCCAGCAGCGGGGTTCCCGCGCGATTGAGATCGATCCCGGTCATGCCATGGAAATCTTCGTGAAGGGATTTCCCCGCATCTTCTTCGAGGTGGGCGCGTGTGAGCCTGATGGTCTTTTCTTCCCCTTCCACCAGGATGACGATCTGTCCGCCCTGCACCACGGGCAGATCGAACTGACTGATCTGGTAACCCTTGGGCAGATCGGGATAGAAATAATTCTTTCGCGCGAAAACGGAGCGCGGGCTCACGTTCCCTCCCACCGCAAGGCCGAAACGGATGGCGCATTCCACTGCGCCCCGGTTCAGGACCGGAAGCACTCCCGGCAAGGCGATGTCGACCGCGCAGGCATGCGCATTCGGGGCCGATCCGAATTCGGTCGACGCCCCGGAAAAGATTTTCGATGCGGTCGAGAGCTGGGCATGCACTTCCAGACCGATGACGACTTCCCATTGCATTTTTCTGTCCTCGTTCAAATCGACGGCATCCTCAGGTGCCAGTCGGTATTTTTCTGGTATTGATGCGCGACATTCAGCATCTTCGCTTCGGAGAAATAATTTCCGACGATCTGCAGGCCGACCGGACGGCCGTTGGAAGCGAATCCGGCGGGAATCGACATCCCGGGAAGTCCTGCGAGATTGACCGCAATGGTGTAGATGTCGGACAGATACATCTGCACCGGATCGTCGCCCTTTTCGCCGAGATCGAACGCGGTCGAAGGCGAAGTCGGCCCCATGATCACGTCGCATTTTGCAAAGCTTTCGGTGAAATCGCGCGCGATCAGGCGCCTGATCTTCTGCGCCTGGATGTAATAGGCATCGTAATAGCCGTGCGAAAGCACATAGGTTCCCACCATGATGCGGCGCTTCACTTCCGCACCGAAGCCCTGTGCGCGGGATTTTTCGTACATGTCGACGAGATCCTCGTATTCCTTCGCGCGGAATCCGTATCGTACCCCGTCGTATCGCGAAAGGTTGCTCGATGCCTCAGCCGGCGCAATGACGTAATAAGC
>JAJZTT010000150.1:4296-6652 GCA_021848705.1 Pseudomonadota bacterium | reverse complement strand
CAGCGCGGCCCGGTTTTCTTCTGAGGGAGATGTATCCGACGATATTGCCATTTTCCTTGATCGGGGCGACATTGGCGCGCACCCAGTAATGATCCCCGTTCTTGGCGCGGTTCTTGACGATACCTCGCCAGGGCAAATCCTGCTTGACGGTTTTCCAGAGATCCTCGAACGCCCATTCCGGCATGTCGGGGTGGCGAACGATGTTGTGATTCCTGCCCACGAGTTCTTCACGGGAGAACCCGCTGATGTTGACGAAGGAATCGTTGGCGTAGGTGATGATCCCCTTCGCATCCGTCTTGGTGACGAAGACATCGCTTTCCGCATAGTCGATTTCCTGCTGCGTTACAGGCAAATTCTTTTTCATGGTAAAGGAAGTCGCTCCGGGTATTTATTACAAAATTGTAAAATTCTACATCCAGGCATGGTCATGGTTTATGCGAAACCGCTCATATTGCATCAGTCAAGGTTGGCGGTGTAAGGAATCTGCAATAAATTTTAAAGAAATGATATATGGTTGCCGTTAACCTAATATGTGCGAAGAAGGATGCTTGCTGGGCGAAATGGCATGTGCGGGCATCAGGTACGGATTAGCATAAAGTTGGTGGCGTCGATGCTCAAGGTTAAACACTGCCCTAAGTTGCAGCGGAACAAGCTTCTTTCGACATTGTCGAGCGAGGAATGCGAGCGCATCTGCCCGCATCTGCAGAAGGTTCAGGTGAGTGCTGGGGAAATCCTTTATCAACCCGGCGCAGCTTCCGGCCATGTTTATTTCCCGGTGGACTGCTTCGTCTCCCTTTCCCATGTCATGGAAGATGACTCAAGCACAGCCATCGGCATGGTCGGCTACGAAGGCATGGTCGGAATCGCCCATTTCCTGGGGGGCTTGACGATGCCGCACACGGCTGTCAGCCAGAGCGGCGGTTTTGTCATGCGAATCAGGGCGGATATATTGAAGCAGGAATTCAGGCGCGGCGACCGGTTCCACCGGAAGCTCCTTCTTTACGGTCAGGCATTGATGACTTACATGGGGTTGAGCGCTGCATGCGGCCGGCACCATTCTCTGCAGGACCAGCTTGCCCATCTCTTGTTGCAAATACTTGACCGGGTGCCTTCACGCGAAATCGTTTTGACGCAGGAAAGCATTGCCTCCATGCTGGGCGTCAGGCGCGAACGGGTGAACAAGGCTGCATCGAAGCTGCAGGACGAAGGCAAGATCGCCTATACGAGGGGACACATCACCATTCTCGATCATGAAAAAATGGCGGCGCAGGTCTGCGCCTGTTATGAAATGATCAAAAAGGAATACGACCGCCTTCTCGATACTGAAGGGAGTTCGGAGGAAATGTCCATGTGGTGCCGGGACAGGTATGATAATTCCATTTCCGCCTGATCCAAATAGGGCACAATTCCGAAAGGGCAGGGCGCGTATAAAAAAGTGAACTGGTTTCGCTCACATGAACAGGCAATCAGGCGCTATGGAGGCCATGCCATCGGGCTGCTGCTGGTCGCCTGTTTCCTGCTTCAGGCTGCAGGCATGCTGAGGATAGGCATCCTCGAACGGATGGAGTTCTTGTCCTACGACATGCGGCTGAATCTGACCATGCCGGGGAGCGGTTTTCCCGGCATTGCGATCGTCGATATCGACGAGAAAAGTCTCGCCGAGGAGGGGCGCTGGCCCTGGGGCAGGGACAAAATGGCAAAATTGGTGGATCAGCTCTTCGACCGCTATCAGGTCGCCGCCGCAGGCTTCGATATCGTTTTCGCAGAGCCTGACGAAAATTCCGGGCTCAAGGTATTGAAGAGCCTGGATCAAAACGAGCTCAAGGGAGTGGCGCAATACCACGATGCCCTGGAAAAGCTGACCCCGACTCTCGATCACGACCGTCTTTTCGCGGAAAAATTGAAAGGGCGGCCTGTCGTTCTCGGCTACTATTTCGATACCAGTCCCGGGCAGACCCGCAGTTCCGGAGCATTGCCTCCCCCCGCCTTTCCGTCCGGTGCCTTCAAGGCTACGAATACCGTTTTCGTGAAGGCTTACGGTTACGGGGGAAATCTCGATGAACTGCAGGAAGCCGCATCCGGCGGGCATTTCGACCCCCTTCCCGACATCGACGGCATTTCGAGGCGGGTGCCCATGCTGATCCAATACAAGGGAAACTATTATGAATCCCTTTCGCTTGCGCTTGCGAGCGCGGTCATGGGCGGAGCGGAGGTTACGCCGATCGTGAAGAAAAGCGGGGACTATGCCGCGCTGGAGGGGCTCGAGGTCGGCGGCATGAGCATTCCCCTCGACGGTAATGCCTGTGCGCTTGTTCCCTATCGCGGAGAATGGGGCAGCTTCAAGTATTACTCGGCT
>JAJZTT010000150.1:0-4286 GCA_021848705.1 Pseudomonadota bacterium | reverse complement strand
CGGCAGGATCGACCCTGCTGTCTTGAACGGCAAGATCGTCCTGGTTGGCACCAGCGCACCCGGACTCATGGATTTGCGCGCCACGCCCGTGGGAAATGTTTATCCCGGGGTCGAGATCCACGCCAACCTGCTCGCGGGAATACTTGAGCAGAACATCAAGCAGAAGCCTGCTTATGCGACCGCTCTCGAGATGCTGACGCTGCTTCTGACCGGGATACTGCTCACTCTGCTTCTTCCCAAATTGAGCCCCGTCAAGTCCGTTGTTTTCACGGTAGCGATCGTCGCCGCAATCGGCGCAGGCAACCTTTACGCCTGGCGACGCGGCATGGTTCTGCCGATCGCCGCCCCCGTCATGCTGGCCTTTTCCATTTTCGCGCTCGAAATGCTGTATGGCTTCTTCTTCGAGACGCGCGCGAAAAGGCAGATGTCAAGCCTTTTCGGGCAGTACGTTCCCCCCGAACTGGTGAAGGAGATGAGCAGGAATCCATTGATGTTCGACATGAAAAGCGAGAACCGGGAAATGACGGTCCTGTTCTCGGACATCAGGGATTTCACGAAAATGTCGGAAGGGCTCGATCCCGAACAATTGTCGCAATTGATCAACAGCTATCTCACGCCCATGACGCAGATCATCCACAGGAATCACGGCACCATAGACAAGTACATCGGGGATGCGATCATGGCTTTCTGGGGGGCGCCTGTTCCAGATCCGGATCATGCGCAGCATGCCGTCTCTGCCGCCCTTGAAATGCAGGAAACCCTGGTAAGGCTCAATGCCGAATTCGAGGAGAAGGGCTGGCCCCAGATGAAAATCGGTATAGGTTTGAACAGCGGGACGATGAGCGTCGGCAACATGGGTTCTGAATTCAGAAAAGCCTATACCGTGATGGGCGATACCGTGAATCTCGCTTCCCGTCTCGAGGGGCTGACCAAGCAGTACGGCGTCGGGATTTTCGTTTCGGATGCAACCAGGAATGCGGTCAGGGGGGTGAGTTTCCAGGAGGTGGATCGCGTTCGGGTCAAGGGCAAGCATGAACCTGCCACCATCTACGTGCCTCTGGCAGGGGAAGCGCCAGAATCGGCCACCCGATTCGAAGAGGCGCTCGGGCATTACCGGGCGCAGCAATGGAGTGATGCCGAGGCGATCCTCAAGGCATTAAAGCAAGAGGAAGACAGGCTGCTCTATCGGATTTATCTCGACCGCATCGATTTTTTCAGGATGAATCCTCCCGGCGAGGATTGGGATGGCGTCTTCGAAATGAAGACGAAATGATGCTGTTGCAATTTTTAAAAGGATATGTTATTAAGTTCCCCAGATAAAAAATAATTTAAAAAGTAAAAGCAAAAGGGGAAAGCTTTGTCTATTTTGAGATCTGTAGCTGGTTTGTGTATCGCGCTTTGGGCAGCCTCCGCCTTCGCTGCCGGGCCTGACCTCTCGAAAGCTGCGGCATTGATGCGGGAAGGGAAGCCTGCGGATGCCTACAAGCTGCTCGAACCTTTCGAGATCGAGATGGCGGGAAATGTCGATTACGATTATCTGCTCGGTATCTCGGCCCTCGACAGCGGCAACCCGGCCAAGGCGACCTTCATCTTCGAGCGCGTGCTCGCAGTCGATCCCAATCATGCGGGAGCGAGGCTCGACATGGCGCGCGCCTATTTCCAGCTGGGCGATCTGCCGCGCGCAAAAAAGGAATTCAACACCGTGCTCGCGATGAATCCGCCGCCCTTTGCCAAGGCGACCATCAAAAAATACCTCTCCGCCATCGAAGATAGCGAGAAGGGCAGAAGCACCAAGCTGGTCGGTTATGTCGAAGGCGCATGGGGGCATGACGACAACATCAACAATGCCCTGTCGCAAGCTCAGATTGCCGTGCCCGCCTTCAACAATCTGCTCTTCACGCTAAACCCCACCAACCTTCAGACAGGCGACGGCTATTTGGGGGTCAACGCAGGTCTCGATTTGGACCACCATTTCGACCATACCTATTCAGTCTATGCCGGGGCGGACATGCGCAACCGGTCTTATTTCTCCTACTCCAATTTCAACATGCACATCCTCGACGAGCGGGTCGGCATGGGATTCGGGGAGGGAAAGAACGTCGTGCGCGCCGGGCTCATCGGCGAGCAGTATGATATGGGCAGCGCGCGCTTCATGAACATGAAAGGGGCGAATGCGGAATGGCGCCATGTCCTCGATTCGAGCAACATGGCGAACGTCGGGGCGCAGTACACCACTTACCGGTTTCCTTTCCCGGGCCTCAACATCAACGATTTCAACCAGAGCACAGTCAGCTTCGCCTTGATGCACGCCTATGCGGGCGGAAAGGGACTGGTTTTTTCCAGCCTTTTCGCGGGGAGGCAGCAGGCAGTGAACGGACGCGCGGATGGAAACAGCACGTTAAAGGGCATCAGGCTCGGCAGCCAGTATTCCGCCACGCCGAAGTTCGATCTTTTCGCAAGCCTGGGCGCAATGGTAGCCAGCTACGACAAGCAGAACGCCGCTTTCCTCGCGACCCGCGGGGACAATACCTATGATGCTACGCTGGGCATGATCTGGCATTACGACAAGTTTTGGAGCCTGAAACCGCAAGTCCAGAAGATGCGAAACCTGTCGAATATCGCCATTTACCAGTTCGACATGACGGATGTTTCGCTGACCCTGAGGCGCGATTTCCAGTGAGGAGAATCACATGCGAAGGCTATTCCTGATTTTGTTTCTGACAGGCTATCCCGGACTGCTTCAGGCAGCGGTGGGGCATTTCCTTTTCGTCTCCGGAAATGTCAGGGTGATCAGCAAGACGGGGCAGGCGCAGGATGCTAAAAGGGGGGGGGACGTCGATGTTGGGGACACCATTTCCACCGGGTCGGCGTCCACCGCGCAACTCAAGATGGTCGATGGCGCCTTCCTCGCAGTCAAGCCTCAATCCGAGTTGCGCCTCGACAGCTACGTCTATCGCGGGAATAGAAGCGACAACAGCACGGTGTCCTTGGTCAAGGGCGGGTTCAGAGCCATTACGGGGATGATCGGCAAGAACAATCCGCAGAATGACATTGCCAAGACTCCGACCGCGACCATCGGCATCCGCGGAACGGACTACGAGGCGGTATATGTGACATTGCCTTCCAATGGCAAGGGGGGTAGCCATGAAAAGAATTAGTCTGCTGCTGGCGGTGCTCTATTCGGGCGCTGCTCTGGCCGATCTGACGACGATCGTCCATCTCAATTCGGGGAGTGTGAGCGTTACCAACACCGTTAGCGGCAAATCGATCCAGCTTGTGCCTGGGCAGACGATCTCGGCGGGATCAAATGGGTCGCTTGCCCCTTTCAAAGGGGCGATCCCTTCGACGGATACGTCCAGTTCCTCCGGTTCGGGCAAGAGCGCATCGAACGGCAACAAACAGTCATCCGGAGGTTCGCAGGGTAAATCGTCAGGCGGGTCTTCATCTCAGTCCTCCTCGAATGGATCCTCCCAGTCGAACTCCAGCGGGTCTTCGGGTAACAGTGGATCATCTTCGCAATCGGCCTCGAATGGATCTTCGGGCGGAGAGTCTTCTTCTGCTTCGAACGAATCTTCGAATGGATCGACGGGCAGCTCGGGAGGATCACAGTCGGCCTCGACCGGGTCGTCGGGCGGCGGGACGTCTTCTTCAGGTAGCGCATCCGGCGGATCGGGATCGGTTTCGAGTGCTACCAACATCACTTCGTCCGATACTGGAGGATCATCGCCGCCAACTGAATCGAATGGCGGCGGCACGACGCCAACGACAACGACTGTTCAATCGTCCACAACGGCGACAACGCCAACAACATCTTCGACTCCGTCGACCTCGACCTCGACTATCCCGCAGCAGGTCGTGACGCTGCAGGGTAGCGGGGGGACGACGGTCAATGCGACAAGCAACACCGTCACCAGTTCGACCGGGCAGACCACGACGATCCAGCAGGGCGTCTATGGAAGCCTGGCCCGGTCTGCGGCAACAAGCGCTCAAGCGGCTGCGGGGACGACCGACTTCTCGCTTTCGATGTCGACGTCCTCGATCAGCTCCAGCATCACTTCGGCGAGCAATGCGATATCGAGCGCGACCAGCGCCAAATCGACCGGAAATAGTGCGGTGACGCAGGCGAAGGCGCTGGTCGGCAGCGAGGCGATCGCGACCGCGCTGCAGGCCCGCCTCCTCGCGCGGCGAGGCGAGGATACCCTCCAGCCGCGCCAGATCGGGAGCCGGTGTGGCCAGGTCGGCGCGCGGCACCGCCACGGCGGGGGCGATGGGTCGCGCGCCCTCGT
>JAJZTT010000149.1:3603-6673 GCA_021848705.1 Pseudomonadota bacterium | reverse complement strand
CCACCAGCGATCATCACGTCGGCATCGCCATACTCGATCATCCTCGCAGAATTGCCGATGCAATGGGTCGCCGTGGTGCAGGCGGTGACCATGGCGAGGTTGGGCCCCTTCAGACCGTACAGGATCGAGAAATTTCCCGAAATCATGTTGATGATGGTGCCCGGAATGAAGAACGGCGAAATCTTGCGTGAACCGCCCGCGAGATAGACGTTGTGCGTTTCCTCGATGGAAGGAAGCCCGCCGATTCCGGAGCCGATATTGACGCCGATCATCTCGGCATTTTTCTCGGTGACCGTGAGGCCGGAGTCGTTGAATGCCTCGATCGCGGCCGCCATGCCGTAATGGATGAAAGTATCCATGCGGCGCGCTTCCTTCGCGGAAATGTACCGGGTCACGTCGAAGTTCTTGACTTCCCCGGCGACCTGGGAAGAAAACGTGGAAGCGTCGAAGCGAGTGATCCTGGTGATGCCGGATTTTCCCGCCACGCAATTTGCCCACGCTTCCTCGACCCCGATTCCAATGGGGGAAACAATCCCGAGACCGGTGATGACTACTCTGCGTTTGCTCACCTTCTCTCCAACTGAACGATCAGCTTTGATGCGCCACGACGTAATCGATGGCCTGCTGCACGGTCGTGATTTTCTCGGCTTCCTCGTCGGGGATTTCGCATTCGAATTCTTCTTCGAGCGCCATCACGAGTTCAACCGTATCGAGAGAATCTGCACCAAGGTCGTCAACAAACGACGAGGAATTCTTGACTTCAGCTTCGCTCACGCCAAGCTGCTCGGCGACGATTTTTTTGACGCGCTGTTCTATGTTTTCCATTGCTGACCTAACCTTCTATGTTGATTTACAGAAAAAAACGCACTATTTTACCAAATTTGGGACAGATGGAAACTGTATTTGGTCAAACTTATTCCATGTAGAGTCCACCGTTGACATGCAGCGTGGTTCCTGTGACGTATCCCGCAGCAGGAGAAGCGAGGAAAGTCACTGCGGCCGCCACGTCCTCAGGCTGCCCCAGCTTGCCGAGCGGAACATGCTGGATCAGGGATTCGCGCTGGGTATCCGAAAGAGCACGGGTCATGTCGGTATCGATGAATCCGGGAGCGACGCTGTTCACCGTCACGTTGCGGCTGCCGAGTTCCCGGGCGAGAGACTTGGAAAATCCGAAGATCCCCGCCTTGGCCGCAGCATAATTGGCCTGACCGGCATTGCCCATCGAACCCACCACGGAGGAAATGTTGACGATCCTGCCGTATCTTGCCTTCACCATGGCGCGCAGCACCGCGCGGCTCATCCTGAAAATCGATTTCAGATTGGTTTCCATGATCTCGTCCCACTCCCGGTCTGTCATCCTCATGACGAGATTGTCGCGGGTGATGCCCGCATTGTTGACGAGAATGGAGGGATCGCCGAATTCCGCCTTGATCGTCGCAAGCGCTGCATCGATCTGCGCTCCATCGGTGACATTGAGGGAAAGCCCTCGCCCCCTGATTCCCGCCTCGGCCAGATAGGTTGAAATCGATTCGGCACCCGATTCGCTGGTCGCGGTTCCGATCACGATCGCGCCATTTTTCCCAAGGTCGAGCGCAATCGCACGGCCGATCCCCCGGCTTGCGCCCGTGACGAGCGCAATCTGTCCTTCAAGCATGATTCCCTCCAAGAGTTGATGCAGCGTCTTCGAGCGCTGCGCCGTCCGTCATTGCCAAAACCATCTGGGAAGATTCGATGCGCTTGTTGAGTCCGGCAAGCACCTTGCCTGGCGCGCATTCCGCTACATGGGTGATTCCCTGTTGTGCCATTTTCAGGATCGTCTCGACCCAGCGAACCGGATTGTGCAACTGCGCAACCAGCGCCGCCCTGATTTCGTCCGGATCATCATGAGCCGAAACATCCACGTTGTGCAGCACGGGAATCTGCGGAACGCCGATCTTCACGCCCTTGAGATATTCTCCGAGCGCGTCCGCAGCTGGCTTCATGAGCGAACAGTGGGAAGGAACGCTCATCGGCAGCAACAGGGCGCGTTTTGCCCCTCTCTCTTTCGCGAGCGCCATGCCCCGCTCCACTGCCGAACGGTCCCCGGCGATCACCACCTGGCCCGGCGAATTGTAGTTGACCGCTTCCAACACACCGCCTTCGGCTGCATCATGGCAGACCGCACGGATCGCATCGTCATCGAGGCCGAGGATCGCCGCGATTCCGCCCGCTCCTTCCGGCACGGCCTGCTGCATGCTCTCGGCCCTGAACCTCACAAGGGGGAGCGCATCGGAAAAGGAAATCGCATTCGACGCCACCAGCGCGGTGTATTCGCCCAGGCTGTGTCCTGCCAGGACCGATGGCCTGGATTGGGTGACCTTGCTCCAGGCGCGATAGGTGGCCACCCCTGCCGCGAGCATCAAAGGCTGGGTATTCACGGTGAGGTTGAGTTCTTCAGCAGCCCCCTCGGTGATCATTTTCCATAGATCCTGCCCGAGTATTTCGGAGGCCTCCTCGAAGGTTTCCCGCACCACCGGATGGGAACCGAATCCCTTCATCATGCCCACAGACTGCGATCCCTGTCCGGGAAAAACGAATGCGTATTTCATCTTGTATTTCTGATTGGATTTTTCATCACCACCTGAGGAGCAGCGAGCCCCAGGTGACCCCCCCGCCGACCCCTTCCATGAGGATCGTCTCGCCTTCCCTGAAGCGCCCTTCCTTCGCTGCGGCATCCAGCGCAAGCGGAATCGAGGCTGCGGAAGTGTTGCCATGCCTGTCGACGGTGACGACCACCCGATCCATGCTCATTCCGAGCTTCTTCGCAGTCGCCTCGATGATGCGAATATTGGCCTGGTGCGGCACCAGCCAGTCGATGTCGGATTTCGACAGACCGTTCGCTTCGATCGCTTCGCGCGCCACTTCGTCCAGCACGGTAACGGCGATCTTGAATACGGCATTTCCGTTCATGTGCACGAACGGGGAGCCGGATATTTTTCCATCCGAAAGCCTTCCCGGAGCGCAAAGGATCTGGCTGTAGCTTCCGTCGCAATGCAGATGCGAGGAAAGGATGCCGGGCTCGCCCCCGGCC
>JAJZTT010000149.1:0-3593 GCA_021848705.1 Pseudomonadota bacterium | reverse complement strand
GGCCTTCAGCACCACTGCGCCCGCGCCGTCTCCGAACAGCACGCAGGTTGCGCGGTCGGTCCAGTCGATCACCCTGGAGAGCAGGTCTGCGCCGACCACCAGCGCATGACGGTATTTACCGGAGCGCAGGTATTGGTCCGCAGTGGACAGCGCATAGATGAACCCGGTGCAAACCGCCTGCACATCGAATGCCGCGCAGCCGTTTTTGATGCCGAGCTTCGCCTGCAGGATCGCAGCCGTGCTCGGAAACTGCATGTCCGGGGTGGTGGTGGCGACCACGATGAGGTCGATCTCGTCCGGAGAAATGCCGGCTGATTCGATCGCGCGCCGACTCGCCTCGAATGCGAGATCGCTGGTCACGACCCCTTCTTCGGCGATGCGCCGCTCGACGATCCCGGTCCTGGAGAAGATCCAGTCGTGGGAAGTGTCGACCATTTTCTCGAGATCCTGGTTCGAAAGGATTTTTTCCGGAAGGAAGCTTCCGGTCCCGATGATTCTTGAATGTATCACGCTTCTCCCGCCTGTCCGACGACCGGGGCCATCTGCTGCATGCGCATCCCGAGTTCGTGGAGCATTCCGCTTCTCGCCTCTTCGAGCGCACGCTCCAGAGCGAATCCGAATGAAAACGCATCGGCCGAGCCATGGCTCTTGATGACGATGCCCTTGAGGCCCAAAAAGCTCGCCCCGTTGTATCGGCGCGGATCCACCCGCTTCTTGAAGGCGCGGATCACCGGAAGCGACACGAGCGCGGCAAGCCTGGTCATGAAATTCCGGCCGTATTCCTCGCGAAGGAAGGTCGCGAGCATGTGCGCGAGTCCCTCGGAAGTCTTCAGCGCGACATTGCCCACGAAACCGTCGCAAACCACGATGTCGGCCGTTCCCTTGTAGATATCGTCTCCCTCGACATTGCCGATGAAGTTGAGCCCGCCGCTCCTCAGCAACTCGGCCGCCTGCTTCACCACCTCGTTCCCCTTGATTTCTTCCTCGCCCACATTGAGCAGCCCCACCTTCGGCCGCTCCACCTTTTCGACGGAAGAAACCAGCACCGAACCCATCACCGCAAACTGCAGGAGGTGCTCCGCACTGCAATCGACGTTCGCTCCCATGTCGAGCATGTAGGTATGCCCCTTCAGGGTGGGTAGCGTGGTGATGATGGCCGGACGCTCGATCCCGGGCACCATTTTCAGCACGAAACGGGAAATCGCCATCAGGGCGCCGGTGTTTCCTGCGCTGACACAAGCCTGCGCCTCGCCGTTCTTCACCAGGTTGATCGCGACCCGCATCGAGGAATCCTTCTTGTTCTTGAGCGCGGCGGCAGGCGGATCGCTCATCGCGATCACCTCGCTCGCAGCCCGGACGCGGAGGCGGTCGGACTCGACCGCGCTGCGCCTCTCGAGCTCGGCGGAAATGGCGACCGGCGCCCCCACGAGGATCACCCGCACGCCCGGATTGGCATGGAGAAAATCCAGGACCGCGGGCACTGTCACCCCCGGCCCATGGTCTCCCCCCATGCAGTCGACAGCAATCGTGATATCCATAGCTCTCCTGCCTGACTCAGGCGAAATGACCCGAGCCCATGGAACCCATCACGGAGGGAATTACTCGCCCTTGGCCTTGGCGACCTTCTTGCCGCGATAGAATCCGTTGGGGCTCACGTGATGACGCAGATGAACCTCGCCGGTCAGGGATTCGACCGCAAGCGGGGGATTGGTCAGGAAATCGTGCGCCCTGTGCATGCCGCGCTTCGAAGGGGATTTCTTGTTTTGTTGAACTGCCATTTTCGACTCCTAAAAAAATTTTCACTCAGATCCTGCCCTTCAGGACCGCAAAAGGGGATTCCCGCCCATCGTCTCCGCCATCGCTCCCCTCGCATTCGACATGCCTCGGAGCATATGGCAGCTCGAGCAGGATTTCGTCCTCGATCATGGGCAGGATTTCCATCTTCCCCGTCACGACGATGCTGTCCACGTCCGGGTCTTCGTCCTCGATATCGACAAGGTCCGCCTCGTCTTTCACGAGCATCAGGTTCGACCGGATTCCGAGCGGGTAATCGATCTCTCCCAGGCAGCGCTGACATTTAAGCTTCAGTGCCCCCTCGACATCGAGATGGAGAAGGGAATGCCCCTCCTCGTCGATTTCCCCCGTGATCCGGTACTTCACCTGCCCGGAACCGGACGCCAGAAGATCGTCCAGTCTTTGCATGCGAGACAATGCCGCCTCGCCGCGAAGCTCCCTTCGCATGCGGGCGAATTCGAATCCATCGATAACGGTCTCGTCAGGCATAAGCACGAAATTATATTTTTTTTTGTTTTTTCTGTCAAAATAAGCCTTTTACCGGAGCATGGCCATTGCAGAATCTGATCCTCGCTTCCTCGTCCATTTACAGACGAGAACTTCTCTCCCGCCTCCGTCTTCCCTTCGAAGTCGTATCTCCCGACGTGGAGGAAACGCCCCTTGCGGGCGAGTCCCCGGAAGAAACCTCCCTGCGGCTCGCGATCGAAAAAGCGCGAAAAGTGGCGGAGAATCATCCCGGATCGCTCATCATCGGCTCCGACCAGGTCGCCGTGCTCGACGGCATCCAGATCGGCAAGCCGATGAATTTCGAGAACGCATTCCGCCAGCTCAAAATGATGCGCGAAAGGACCGTGATTTTTCACAGTGCGCTCTGCCTTGTCAATGCTGCTACCGGCAGCATCCGCTCGAAGGTGGTTCCCTATTCGGTCACCTTTCGCGACTATAATGACGATGAGATCGCGCGCTATCTGGAACTCGAACAGCCCTATCATTGCGCAGGAAGCGCGAAAACGGAAGGGCTCGGGATCGTCCTGATTCGCAGCATGGAAGGGGAAGACCCCAATGCGCTCATCGGACTGCCGCTCATCGCGCTCGTCGACATGCTGACGGCGGAAGGAATGAAGATCGTCTGAAGGAGAACGAAGAACATGGAAAAGCTGTTTCAGCCCGCGAAACTGGGAGCCCTCGAACTTTCCAGCCGCGTGGTCATGGCGCCGCTCACCAGAAGCCGCGCCGATCACGAAACCGATGCGCCCACTGCAATGAACGCGCGATATTATGCCCAGCGCGCATCGGCAGGCCTCATCATCAGCGAGGCTTCGCAGATCACCCCCCAGGGGAAGGGCTATCCCTGGACCCCGGGAATCTACAGCGAAAGACAGGTGGCTGGCTGGAAACTCGTCACCGATGCGATCCACGAGAGGGGCGGGAGAATCTTCATCCAGCTCTGGCATGTCGGCAGAATCTCTCATCCCTCCCTGCAAAAGGGAGGAATCCTTCCCGTCGCCCCTTCGGCGATCAAGCCCGCAGGGCTCGCCTTCACTGAATCCGGCATGGTGGAATTCGCAACCCCGAGAGCGCTGGACGCCTCCGAAATCCCCGGAATCGTCGAAGACTACCGCAAGGCTTCCGAGAACGCGATGCGGGCGGGATTCGACGGAGTGGAAGTGCATGGTGCGAACGGCTATCTGCTGGACCAGTTCATGCGCGACGGATCGAACAGGAGGACGGACGAATATGGGGGATCGATCGAAAACCGCTCGAAATTCATCCTCGCAGTGGTCGACGCGGAGATCGGA
>JAJZTT010000013.1 GCA_021848705.1 Pseudomonadota bacterium | reverse complement strand
CCTGCGTGCTGCTCTCCGATGCGATCTCGAAGGTGGGCGACCCTTTCGCGATCCACGGTTTCTGCTCGGACGGCAGACACGACGTGGAATATTACCGATTCAAGGATTTCGATCAACCCTACGACGAACAGCCGAAAGCGAAACTTGCGGGTATGACGGGCCAGCTCTCCACCAGGATGGGCGCGGCAATCCGGCACGCCACGCATTACCTGAAAAACCAGAAATCATCGAAAAAGCTGCTGATGGTGATCACGGACGGAGAACCTGCGGATGTGGACGTCCGGGATCCGCAATATCTGCGATTCGACACGAAGAAGGCGGTAGAGGAAGCAGGAAGGGCCGGCGTCCTCACCTACTGCATGAGCCTGGACCCGCGCGCCGATCAGTATGTTTCGAGGATTTTCGGAGCGAAGAACTACATGGTCGTGGATCGCGTGGAGCGGCTCCCCGAGAAACTCCCGCTGCTCTATGCAGGTCTCACGAGATGAGCACGAACAACCTTGAATGGGTCGGCTTTGGTGTATCCTGCCGATCGCAGGGAAACTTCAAATCAATAATTTCAGGAACATAAAAATGAGCAGCGAAGCAACCATATACTGCGGATATCATCAGGACAAGCACGGCATGACCCAGCTCGGACGGATCGTGCTCGATGCATGGCTTTTCCGATTCATCCCGGAGTCGGAGGATTGTTCAGGATGGGATCTGGGCAGAATGCAGCAATTGATGGATCGATGCGAGAAGGAATGGGACAGGTACGGGAACCTTCCCAGCCGCCTGCCCGGGGAATTGCTGAAACGCCATGCGGAAATCTATGAAAGGGCGATGACCCTCGCCAGGACCAGGGGCTGGAATCCGGAGTTGGGCGAAGACGACTAGCTTCATCTTCGGGCGAATTTCAATAAAACGGCCTGCCCGCCAGGGGCCTTCCGTTCTTCGAGCTGCACCAGCGCGCGATGGAATTCCGACTGCATCCGGAGCATCAGGCCTTGCGCGTCTTCCCGATAATACAGGGCATCGAACGAAACGGGATCTTCGAGCGATTCCCGATCGCCGGGCCTGAACCGCTGCCATGAAATGACGGCGAGTTCCTTGTGAAGATGATCGACGAATACGATCTCTTCCCGGTCGACGATGACGAGGAACTGCATGCTCCGGACAGGAACGAACAGCGCGCCGCCGGCGTGGGCAAGCAGGGTCCGGCTCAGGTTGTAGGTGGTGGCGGGAAGGGATCTGGTTTCGCGCCCGATCGGATCATCCCGGTAAATGGTGATTTCCATTTCCTCTCCTCGTCAACGGAATCAGGATTTCAGGAATGTGCATCTGGACCATTGGCGGCCGCTTCATAACGCGCGATCCGGTGCGCTTCCTTCAGAACGAAACCGGAAAATGCCGATGCCGCCGGGCTGAAGCGCTTTCCCTGCCGATGAACCAGGAACCATTTGCGGAGCAGGGGAAACCCTTCCACGTCGAGGATGCTCAGCTCGCGCTTGGCCAGTTCGCCATGAAGCGAAACGACGCCCACACCCAGACCCGCCTCGACCGCCTGCTTGATCGCTTCATTCTTGTTCATCTCCATCGCAACTTTCAGGTTCAGCCCGTGATCGTTGAAGAATTTTTCGAGGGCGATGCGGGTTCCAGAACCCTGTTCGCGTCCTACGAAAGGTTCTTCCGCAAGTCTTTTCAGGGAGATGTTTCGCATTTCGGACAGTTCGTGCGAGGGGGAAGCGATCACGACCAGCGGATTGTCGAGGAAAGGTTCTGCGACCAGGTCCTGGTCTTCCGGAGGGCGGCCCATCAGCGCGATGTCGATGCTGTTTTCTGCAAGATGCTGAAGAAGGGTTTCCCGGTTGACCGCATTCAGGGCGACATGGATGTCCGGATGTTTCTGCCTGAATTCGGCGATGAGTCTGGCCGCGAGGTAGCTCGCCGAGCTCACCACGGATACGACGAGCGCCCCACCCTTCAGGCCCTGCAAGTCGGAAAGGGAATGTTTCAGGCTGTTGAGCTCGCGTTTGACGGCCCGGCATGCTTCCAGCGTTTCCCGTCCGGCTTCGGTTAGATGCATTTTCCTGCCGACCTGCTCGAACAGGGCCAAGCCCAGAATCTCCTCAAGCTGCTTGATCTGCATGGACACCGCGGGCTGGCTGAGATGAAGCTCTTCGCTCGCGCGCGAAAAGCTCCCGCAGCGGGCGACGGCTTCGAAAATATCAAGTTGGCGTAACGTCAGTCTGGACATAAGCAATTCTTTGCAATCTTATCAGAAAATGTGAATGTTGCTTATGGAAATAATGGCGTATAGTCCTGCCTTGCATAAGGTTATTCATCCACAAAGACAACATGGAGATATGACATGGATCAATCCAATCGTTACGCCAATCTGGACCTCAAGGAAGAGGATCTCATCAAGGGCGGCAAGCACATTCTCGTAGCCTACAAGATGAAGCCGAAGGATGGCCACGGCTACCTCGAAGCCGCAGCTCACTTCGCAGCAGAATCCTCGACCGGCACCAACGTCGAAGTGTCCACCACCGACGATTTCACCAAGGGCGTCGATGCGCTGGTCTATCATATCGACGAAGCAACCGAAGACATGCGCATCGCTTACCCGATCGAACTCTTCGACCGCAACGTGACCGACGGCCGCTTCATGCTGGTCTCGTTCCTCACGCTCGCAATCGGCAACAACCAGGGCATGGGCGACATCGAGCACGCCAAGATGATCGACTTCTATGTTCCCGAACGCGCCATCCAGATGTTCGACGGCCCAGCCACCGACATCTCCAACCTGTGGCGCATCCTGGGCCGTCCGGTCCAGAACGGCGGCTACATCGCCGGAACCATCATCAAGCCCAAGCTCGGCCTGCGTCCCGAGCCTTTCGCGAAGGCAGCTTACCAGTTCTGGCTGGGTGGCGACTTCATCAAGAACGACGAACCCCAGGGAAACCAGGTTTTCTGCCCCCTGAAGAAGGTTCTGCCGCTGGTCTATGATTCGCTGAAGCGTGCCCAGGACGAAACCGGACAGGCAAAGCTGTTCTCCATGAACATCACCGCTGACGACCACTACGAAATGCTCGCCCGCGCCGACTATGCGCTGGAAGTGTTCGGTCCCGATGCCGACAAGCTGGCATTCCTGGTCGACGGCTATGTCGGCGGCCCAGGAATGGTGACCACCGCGCGTCGCAACTACCCCGGCCAGTACCTGCACTACCATCGCGCAGGCCATGGAGCCGTGACATCGCCATCGGCCAAGCGCGGATACACCGCCTTCGTTCTGGCGAAGATGAGCCGTCTGCAAGGCGCTTCCGGCATTCACGTCGGCACCATGGGATACGGCAAGATGGAAGGCGAAGGCGACGACAGGAACATCGCCTACATGATCGAGCGCGACGAGTGCCAGGGCCCGGTCTACTTCCAGAAATGGTACGGCATGAAGCCCACCACCCCGATCATCTCCGGCGGCATGAACGCACTGCGTCTGCCCGGCTTCTTCGAGAACCTCGGCCACGGCAACGTGATCAACACCGCAGGCGGCGGCTCCTACGGCCACATCGACAGCCCCGCAGCTGGCGCGATCTCGCTGCGCCAGTCCTACGAGTGCTGGAAGGCCGGTGCCGATCCGATCGAATGGGCGAAGGAACACAGGGAATTCGCACGCGCTTTCGAATCCTTCCCCAAGGATGCGGACAAGCTGTTCCCGGGCTGGCGCCAGAAGCTCGGCGTCCACAAGTAAGTCGGGCTGGTACGCGTACGAAATGGCCCCTGCTTGCAGGGGCTTTTTGTTTCGGGAGAAAAAAATGAATGAAATGGTTACAGCGCAGTACCTGATTTCGAGGGAGCCGTTCTATCAGGCGCAGGGCAAGGAAGTGAAGCTTTTCGAAGCCGCCTACCGGTCCAGAATGCCGGTGATGCTGAAAGGTCCGACGGGATGCGGCAAATCCAGATTCGTCGAACACATGGCGTGGAGACTCGGGAAGCCGCTCATCACCGTTGCCTGCAACGAGGACATGACGGCTTCCGACCTCGTGGGGCGCTTTTTGCTCGACGCAAACGGTACCAGATGGCAGGACGGACCGCTCACCATCGCTGCAAGAATCGGCGCAATCTGCTATCTCGACGAAATCGTGGAAGCGAGGCAGGATACCACCGTGGTGATCCACCCGCTCACCGACTACAGGAGGACGTTGCCGCTCGACAAGAAAGGCGAACAGATTTCCGCCCACCCCGATTTCCAGCTGGTGATTTCCTATAATCCGGGATACCAGAACCTGATGAAGGATCTCAAGCAGTCGACCAAGCAGCGCTTCTCTGCGATGGAGTTCGATTATGCGAGCGCAGAAGTCGAAACCGAAATCGTGGCGAAGGAAACCGGGATCGATCCCGAGATTGCCGAAAAGCTGGTGAAGATCGCTCACACCGCGAGAAACCTCAAGGGCCACGGCCTCACCGAAGGGATTTCGACAAGGCTTCTGGTTTATGCAGCCACATTGATGAAGGACGGGATCGATGCTCAGGACGCATGCCGCATGGCAATGGTGAGACCGATCACCGATGATGCGGACATTCGCGACACCCTGGACAACGCGATCGACTCGATATTCGGATGACGATGAAAACGCTTCAATGCGGATTTCCAAAGGTCAGGGACGTACTCGGGGATTGCCTCGAATACGCGGCAAAACTGCTCTCCGAAGAAGGAGTGAGCGCATACATCGATGGCGCTCAGATCATCTGCAGGATGGGGAGGGGGGAGGCTCCTGTTCTTGCATTCCTCGAGGAAATGCCTTTGACGGCATCCCTTCTCGGGGAGGAAATCATCCACGACGTGGTGGACTTCGTGAAGAATCTCGCGAGAACGCCGAACAGCCGGTCGATCGCCCCTTTCCTGCAGACGATGGCTTCCGTCGCAAGGTCGCTCGAATCGGCCGAGCTCTTTCTGAAATACATGCGGCTCGTCAAGAAAACCATCGAAAGCACGACGCCGAAGGTACACGGCATCGACTCGATGTACGAGAGCGCCTGCCTGAAGGAGTTCCTGGAGAGCGCACCGAAACTTTTCAGCCAGCTTTCGATCCGCGGCGTGAAGAACTGGGTCGAATACGGGGTGAAAAATTATTCCGCAGACCCGGATGCGCAGCGGGAATATTTCAGCCTTTCTTCGCCGGACAGCCGCGCCGTTGTGCAGCGCGAGCGGCACGGCGTGCTGTTTTCGGATAACGAAAGAAAACTCTCCCTCTACCTCAGGGGGTTGTGGAAGATCGAGGAAGGATTCGTCCCCTACTCGCTCGCTTTCGACATATTGAGAAAACCGGTTCCCTATTACGACGATCAGGGTATCCATCTTCCGGATGTGTACGACGATCTGCCGGCCGTTTCCGGAATCGATCGATATCGCGCGCTGCTGGCTCATTTGTGCGGACACATCCGCTGGACGAGTCCGATGATGGCGGACAATTTCAGCCCCTTCCAGAGGATCTCGATCGAGACATTCGAGGATTCCAGGATCGAACATCTCGCGATGCGCGAATATCCCGGTCTTGCCAGGATCTGGAAAAAACTGCATCCGAAGCCGGCGGAAGATTCCTGCCCGGAAGGATGGTCGGCGATCAGGCACCGCCTCGCCATGCTTTCCCGTGCGCTCCTCGATCCGGATCACGGCTACGGGAATCCCGCCATCCTGAAATACGAAAAGCTTTTCAGGGAAAAAATGGCTTCCGGAATTTCCTCCACGAGCGAAATGGCGGATCTCGGAATTGCCTTCATTTCCGAGACCCGACTGCAGTCCGATCTGGCGGCGAAGATCTGGTTCGAGGATACGGAAATCGACTATCGGGACGACAATCGCCTGATGTGGCGCTTTTTCGAAGACGGGGACGAAGAAGTCTACGAAAAGAGACCCGCCAGTCAGCCTGTGCAAGAATCGGACAGGATGCCGCCGAGGCTCTATCCGGAATGGGACCATGCGACGAACCAGTATCTTCCGGACTGGGTGAGCGTATACGAACATCTTCATCCCGGAGGAGAGTCGGCAAAGATCGACCGGCTTCTGGAAAAGCATTCGCTGCTCGCCAGGCGTCTCAGGAAGATCATGGACCTGCTCAAACCCCAAAACCGGGTGCGAATAAGATACCAGGAAGAAGGATCGGAGCTCGACCTGGACGTCGCAATCCGCTCGCTGACCGACTTCAGGGGAGGAGCCCAGCCCGACCCCAGGATCAACATGAATCACAGGCACGACGGCAGGAATATCGCGGTCTCCCTGCTGCTCGACCTTTCCGCATCGCTCGACGATGTCGCTCCGGGCTGCACCCAGTCGAAGCTGGAAATCAGTCAGGAGGCGGTATCGCTCCTCGCCTGGGCGGTCGACGAAATCGGTGATCCGCTTGCGATCGGCGGCTTCCACTCCGATACACGCCACGAGGTTCGCTACCTGCATTTCAAGGGATACAGGGAGCCATGGGGGGCGGAAGTGAAGGGAAGGCTCGGAAAAATGGAAGCGGGATTTTCCACCCGGATGGGCGCGGCGATCCGCCATGCAGGGCACTACCTTTCCCATCAGGAAGCGGACAAGAAACTGCTGCTGGTGCTTACGGACGGAGAACCCTCGGATGTGGACGTTCAGGATCCTGCCGCGCTCATCGAGGATGCGAAGGTGGCGGTGAGGGAAATGGATGCAAAGGGCGTCTACACCTATTGCATCAGCCTCGATCCGGGAGCGGACGAATATGTATCCGACATTTTCGGGCGGAATTTCACGGTGATCGACCATGTGGAGAGCCTTCCAGACAGGTTGCCGAAACTCTTCATGGCTCTGACGAAGTGATGGAGGATTGACAAGAAAACCGGTAGAATCTGGGTATTAAGAAAAGCTGAAGGAGAAGACGTGAGCAAGAATCTGGTGCAATTCATCATCGAAGAACAGCGTGCCATAGCGGGCGCGACCGGGGATTTCACCGGTCTGCTCAACGACATCGTATCGGCATGCAAGCGCATTGCACATGACGTGAACAAGGGCGCACTGATCGGCGTGCTCGGCAGCGCAGGCAGCGAAAATGTTCAGGGCGAGACGCAGAAGAAGCTCGACGTGATCACCAACGAGATCTTCATCCAGTCCAATGAATGGGCGGGGCATCTCGCTGCGATGGCGTCGGAAGAAATGGAAGACGTCTATTCCATCCCGAAACAATATCCGCGCGGCAAGTACCTGCTGGTTTTCGATCCCCTGGATGGTTCCTCCAACATCGACGTCAACATCTCGGTCGGAACCATCTTCTCCATCCTGCGTGCGCCAGAAGGCATCGAAAATCCCGGGGCGGAAGACTTCCTTCAGCCAGGAACGAAGCAGGTTTGCGCAGGCTATGCGCTCTACGGCCCGGCGACCATGCTCGTCATCACCACCGGAAACGGGGTGAACGGTTTCACGCTGGATCGCGACATCGGCGAATTCATCCTTTCGCATCCCAACATGACGATTCCGGAAGATACCAGGGAATTCGCGATCAACGCATCCAACGAGCGCTTCTGGGAAGAACCCGTGCAGCGCTATGTGCGGGAATGCATCGCGGGCAAGACCGGTCCGCGCGGAGAGAACTTCAACATGCGCTGGGTGGCATCGATGGTCGCCGAAGTGCACCGCATTCTCACCCGCGGCGGGATCTTCATGTATCCCAAGGACACCAAGGATCCCAAGAAGGCTGGCAAACTTCGCCTCATGTACGAAGCCAATCCGATGTCCTTCATCGTGGAACAGGCCGGCGGAACGAGCTCGACAGGCCGCGAGCGCATCATGGAAATTCAGCCCTCCGATCTTCACCAGCGCGTTCCCGTCATCCTCGGATCGAAGAACGAGGTGGCTCGCGTGGTTTCCTACCACCTGGAGGGATGAGGAATGGAGAAGGTCAGCATCCTCATGGGGAGCCAGAACGACTGGGATGTCATGCAGCATGCTGCGAAGGAGCTGAAGAAATTCGGCATCGAGCACGAGGCACGCGTGATCTCGGCGCATCGCGCCCCTGATCTTCTGATCCAGTACATCAAGGACGCGGAATCCCGTGGCGTGGGATGCTTCATCGCAGGTGCGGGCGCTGCCGCCCACCTCGCGGGCGTGGTCGCATCCAAGACCACCCTCCCCGTCCTCGGCGTTCCCATGCCTTCCAAGTATCTGCAGGGAATGGATTCGCTGCTTTCCACCGTGCAGATGCCGAAGGGCATTCCGGTCGCAACCTTCGCGATCGGCGAAGCCGGCGCCGGCAATGCAGGGCTTTTCGCGGTCGCCATGTTCGCTGCCAGGAATCCCGGGCTCGCGGCAAAGCTCGCCGAATTCAGGAAGAGCCAGGCGGAGGCGATCGCGGCAACCCGTCTCCCGGAAGTCTGACCATGCTCGAATCGAATCTGAAAAGCCTGCGTCTGTTGCACAGGGGCAAGGTGCGCGACATCTACGACGTCGATCAGGACAAGCTCCTCATCGTCCAGACCGACAGGATTTCCGCATTCGACGTGATCCTCGGAGAGCCGGTTCCCGGCAAGGGAGAAATCCTCACCGCATTGTCCAGCTTCTGGTTCGAAAAGCTCGGGCATGTGATTCCCAATCATCTGACCGGAATCGCGCCCGAATCCGTCGTCGCCCCTTCCGAGGTCGATGAGGTGAGGGGACGCTCCTTCGTGGTGAAGAAATTGAAACCCCTTCCCATCGAAGCGATCGTGCGGGGCTACATCGTGGGCTCGGGATGGAAGGAATACAAAAAGTCCGGTACCGTTTGCGGCATCCGCCTTCCGGAAGGATTGAAGGAAGCGCAAAAGCTTCCGGAAGTCATCTTCACGCCTTCGACCAAGGCCCCGATCGGCGAGCATGACGTCAACATCGGATTCGATGAAGCCGAGAAGCTGATCGGTTCCGGTCTTGCTGCGAAGGTTCGCGATGCGACGATTGCGCTCTATACCGAAGCGGCGGAATATGCGCTCACTCGCGGAATCATCATCGCCGATACCAAATTCGAGTTCGGGCAGGATGAAGCCGGCAATCTCTATCTCATCGACGAGATCCTGACGCCCGATTCCTCCCGTTTCTGGCCGAAGGACGAATATCGGACCGGAAGCAATCCGCCCAGCTTCGACAAGCAGTATGTGCGCGACTGGCTCGAAGCGCAGACCTGGGACAAGAAGGCACCCGCCCCGCACCTTCCCGAAGACGTGCTGGAAAGAACTTCTCAGAAATACAGGGAGGCACTGGAGCGCCTCACTTCAAAATGAGTCTTTCCAAATTGCTGGAAGGATATGGACGCTTCCGCCGGGATCATTTCGATTCCGCGCTCTTCGAGAAGCTGCAGTCTGAAGGGCAGATGCCGAAATTTCTGGTGCTGGGATGCTGCGATTCAAGGGTCGATCCAGCGATCATACTGGATTGCTCACCCGGCGATCTTTTCGTCATCCGCAATGTCGCGAACCTGGTTCCCCCATTCGAAAATGCAGGGCATTACCATGGAACGAGCGCTGCGCTCGAATTCGGAGTATGCAATCTCGGGGTGGAGCATGTCATCGTGCTCGGCCATTCCCAGTGCGGAGGGATCAGGGCATTGATGGAAGGGGCGGGCTCGGACGCAGGCTCTTTCATCGGCAGCTGGATGAAGATTGCCGATTCCGCCAGGAAGACGGTCATGGGCAGGAAGCTTGACCAGAAGAACCTGCTGAGGGAATGTGAAATGCAGGCGATCCTGGGGTCCCTGGAAAACCTGCAGACCTTCCCCTGGGTCAAGTCCCGCGTCGAGGAAGGAAGTCTGCAATTGCACGGCTGGTATTTCGACATCGAAAACGGCATGCTCCACGCCTGCCGGGACGGGAAATTCAGCCCGCTCAATCCAGAAATTTCCTCATGATGTAATCCCACTCGGAAGGATCGACCGGCGTGATCGAAAGCCGGTTGCCCTTCTGCAAAATTCGCATCTTCTCCAGTTGCGGCTGCTTTCTCAGCTCGCCGATGCCGATGAGAGGCGTTTTCTTCAGAAACCGCACGTCCACATTGAACCAGCGCGGGTTTTCCCGACTGGCTTTCGAGTCGAAATATTTCCCCTCCTCGAACTGGGTTTCGTCCGGATAGGCGGGGGAGTCGACCACTGCAAGACCCGCGATGCCCGGTTCGGCGCAACTCGAATGGTAGAAGAAAACCATGTCCCCAACTCTCATCTGGTCGCGCATGAAGTTCCTCGCCTGATAGTTCCTCACCCCATACCATGCGACGGTCTGGTTCGGCATGCCGGCGAGATCGTCGATGCTCACTTCGGAAGGTTCGGATTTCATGAGCCAGTAACGCATTTCTATCCTGCCAAAAACGAATGAAATCGAATCATAGACGAATGGCTGCTGCAAGACCAGTGGGTGTCACGCATCCTTAACACGGCCCTTGTAAAATGAAGATTTGCCTGAAATGAACGCAGTAATCAAGGCCAACGCGGGAATCCTCCTCATCGAGGACGATCCGATGATCGGGCGCAGCCTGTCACGTGCGCTGCAGGATGCGGGGATGACGATGGACTGGAAAAGGGACGGAACTTCCGGGCTCGAAGCGATGCGGGCGGGCGGGTATTCCATGGTGCTCCTGGATCTTGGGCTTCCCGGAAGATCCGGATTCGAGGTTCTGAAAGAGATGCGGGATCAGGGGGACGATACTCCGCTCCTGATCATCACCGCACGCGACGGGCTGGACGATCTGGTATCCGGACTCGACCTCGGGGCGGATGATTACCTGGTCAAGCCTTTCGGCATCAGGGAACTTCTGGCGAGAATGCGTGCGGTGATGCGCAGGCAGGGGAGCTCATCGAGCACGATCGGAAACGGAGAACTCGTCCTCGACCTTGCCACCCATGAGGCATGGTATCGAGGCAGGTCGGCAACCCTTTCGGCGAAGGAATTCACCCTGATGCATGCGCTCGTCGAGCACCCCGGGAGAATCCTGTCCAGAAGCCAGATCGAGGAAAGGCTTTACGGAATGAACGGTGAAATCGAAAGCAATGTCGTCGACGTGCTGATCTTCTATCTGAGAAAGAAATTCGACAACGAGATCATCCGCAACGTCAGGGGACTGGGCTGGATGGTGCCGAAGAACCCATCATGACTTCCCTCAAGAAGCAGTTGATCTTCTGGCTGGTCGGACTGCTCACCGTGGTCGGGCTGGTTGCGGGCATCCTGTCCTATCTGCTCGCCTACAACGATGCGGGAAAGTTTCTCGATCATCAATTGCGGCAGGTCGCGCTCAGCATCGACGAGGGATCCCAGCTTCCCTCGATGCAGGCAAAGTATTTTCGTGAAAGCGAAGCGGAAAGATCCAGCGATTTCGTGATCCAGGTCTGGTATGAAAACTTTCCAGTGAGATCCTCCAGGCCGGATTTCGATCTGCCAAGAGCGCAAAGCCAGGGCTACTCCGACATGGAGACGCGAAGCGGAGCCTGGCGAGCCTATACGCTGATCTATCCCAACCGGACCGTGCAGGTTTCACAGGCTAGCGAGGTGAGGAGAAGGAGTGCCGAGCAGGCGGCAATGCGCGCCCTCCTCCCTGTCGCCGGGCTGATTCCATTGTCCTGGGTCCTGGTTGCTTTCGGTGTGAGCCACATCCTGAAGCCGATCGCAACCGTCACTCGGGCGGCGACGGAGCGGGATGCATCGAGCCTCGAGCCGCTTCCGATCGAGAAAATTCCGGACGAGGTCAGTCCGCTCATCGTGGAAATGAACGCTCTTCTCTCCCGCCTTGGAGATGCGCTCGAATCGCAGAGAAAATTCGTTTCCGATGCCGCGCACGAACTCAGGACGCCGCTCGCTGCCTTGCAGCTTCAGATCGAAAACGTGAAACAGGGCGGCGCGAAAGAGGAATTCGAGTCCAGGGTCGATGAACTTCGTTCAGGGGTAGAGCGTGCTTCGAGGCTGGTCGGGCAGCTCCTGAAAATGGCGAGATTCGAGGCGCAAAACGAATGGCAAAGGGAAAATCTGGATCTCGGCGAAGTGTTGAAATCCTGCATGGGTGACCTCATTCCGATCGCCGAAAGAAAGGGAATCGATCTGGGGATGGAATCGTTCAGCGAAGTGAAGGTGATGGGAAATGAAAGGGATCTCAGGACACTGTTCGACAATCTCCTGGACAACGCAATCCGCTATACGCCCCGTGGGGGCAAAGTGGATGTGAGTCTGGGAGCGGTTTCGGGCAGGGCCATTGTCGAGATCGCGGACAATGGTCCGGGTATTCCCGAGGCGCTTCTTCCCAGGGTGTTCGACCGATTCTTTCGCGCCGGCGGACAGGATACGGAAGGTAGCGGAATCGGCCTCGCCATCGTGAAGGCCATCGCAGAAAAGGAATCCGCCGAAATCGACCTCGGAAACCGCAGGGAAGGGTCCGGGTTGATCGTGAAAGTCAGCTTCGCAATTTCATTGTCATGATTTCATCACAATTCTTTCACCTTGTTCTAAGTCTGCCTGCGTAAATTCCACCCCTATACACCGGCAAAGCCGGATTTCGATAAATATCAGGGAGAAGGAAATGCAGAAGAAGTTGGTATTCAGGAAGAAGCTGCTTGCGCGTCTGGTCCTCGGCAGCCTGATCGTCACCGGCCATGCGGCCATGGCGCAATCCTCGATCGATCTCGGAACGGTCCAGAGCAATGGAGGAGGATCGGG
The DNA here is from genome assembly GCA_021848705.1 of Pseudomonadota bacterium. Classification (GTDB taxonomy): domain Bacteria; phylum Pseudomonadota; class Gammaproteobacteria; order Burkholderiales; family JABEVD01; genus JABEVD01. Next base: position 19,942 of record JAJZTT010000013.1, on the reverse strand, counting down.
CAATTCCGCACCGAATGTACAATCCGCTCCGTACCAGGCACCGACCCAGGGTTCGCTGCTTGCGACAGAGCCGAAATCGATCATCACCCAGCAGTATATCCAGCAGAATGCATCGGCAGGTTCGAATTACACCGACATCGTCAACATCGCTCCTGCTGTCTCGAGCATGGATCCGAACGGCCCCGGCCTCATGGAAACCACTTCCCTCACCTTGCGCGGTTTCGAGGACGGTCAGTTCAATGTCACTTTCGACGGCATTCCATGGGGCGATTCCAATGACTTCACCCATCATTCCACATCCTATTTCATGGCGCAGGACCTGGGCGGAATCTCGATCGATCGGGGTCCGGGCAATGCAAGCAATATCGGCGATGCAACCTTCGGCGGAACCATCGCGGTGAATTCCAAGAATCCGGGAACGCAAACCTCCTTCACCCCCTATGCCACCTATGGAAGCTATAACACCCGCCTTGAAGGCGTGGAATTCGACACGGGCGTGATGAAGAATTACGGCGATCTCAGCGCCGTGATCGATTACAAACAGCTTACCTCGGATGGATTCCTGACCAATGCCGCCATGAAAAGGAACAATCTCTTCGTCAAGCTGATGAAGCCGATTACGGACAACACCATGTTGACCTTCGTGGCCATGAACAACACCATCCATCAGAACACGACCGGCAACAATGGAGGCACTTCTCTTGCGATGATGCAGAAGTACGGCTACAACGCCGGCCTGGTGACAGACCCCACCAGCCAGTCCTACTTCGGCTACAACTACGACAACATCAACAGCGACATGGAGTATGTCGACATCAACTCCGACCAGGGCAGCTGGACGATCGACAACAAGCTCTACACCTATTCCTACAATCACACCGGATATCAGGGTGCCGACGTGGGCGGCGTGGTGCAGGCGAACGGAACTTCCTTTTCCCCTACCGATGTTCCAGGATCGATCATGTACATGAATTACAGGTCCTGGGGAGACACGCTGAGGGCAACCATGGCGCTGGGGCAAGGCGAGCTTGCAACCGGAATCTGGATCGACAGGCAACAGAACGGTCGCGGACTTTGGAACGTGGACATGAGCCTCGGCGGTGCCACGGTTGCCAACCCGTTCGCAGGCGGCAGGCTGATGACGGACACCCTGACCACCATCCAGCCCTATGTCCAGTATGCATGGAAAGCGACCAACAAGCTGACCGTCACACCGGGATTGAAATATTCCAGTTTCGCGCGCAGCTTCAATGCTCCGATCATGCCGGGAACGGGCGGGAATTCCTACTACGGATCGGCCACCTATTCGAAGCTGCTTCCCTCGATCGACGCCCATTACATGATCGAACCCAACTGGACCGCCTACGCACAGTATGCGCAGGGATTCCTGGCACCCGTCATGCAGGCGTTCCAGGTGGTCAACGTCAATCCGAGCACCATTTTGCCGACCGAGACGGAAAACTATCAGCTCGGCACGACCTGGAAGAGCGACAAACTGACCGTTTCGGGTGACGTCTACAAGATCGTGTCGAAAAACTGGATGCAACCCGGTCCGCTTCAGAACGGGATGGCAACCTACATGGATGCCGGAAACGTGGATTTCAGCGGGGTGGAAGGAGAAGCCACCTATTATGTCGGCAGCGGATTCAGCCTGTATGGAAACGACGCCCTCATCAATTATGACATCAAGAATCCGGCAGCATTCGGAGGCGCGGTGGTCGGGGGCAATGCCTATGCAATTGGCAACGCACTCAACAACGTTCCGAGGAATACCATGGCGGCAGGGGTGATCTACAACCAGGGATCGATCTACGCATCGCTGATGGCCAAGGAAATCGGCAGAAGGGTGAGCGGAGTGAACGCGACCGGCAACGCCATGCATTTCGGTGGATACACCATCACCAATTTCAATACCAACTATACCCTGAAGAATGTCGGCGGCTGGTTCCACGATCTCAAGGTGGGGTTGCAGGTCAACAATCTCTTCAACAAGAACGCGTTCCTCGGATCGGGCGGAAACGATGTCAACGGGAATCCGCTCTTCTACGTGATCCCGGATCGCAACTACGAACTGAGCCTTTCTCTGAGCATGTAAGGAAAAGAAATGAATCTGGAAACATTTGAGCATGCGGCCCATGCTTCCGGCTGGATCCTGTATCTGATGGCGTTCATGCTGTTCGTCGCCCTCACGGTATCCATCGAAAGGGCCTGGTATCTGCGCAGGGTGATCAACCATGGGAAGAAAATCATGGCGGAAATCGAGCCGTTATCCAGGGTGGACGGAAGGATGCTCGGGCATCTCGGGGAGGGAACGGCCGGGATGCCTCATGCGAAAGTGCTGAATGTCGCCCTTCAACATGACCTGAGCCACGATTTCGAGCGGATTTCGGACAAGCTGGAAGAGTCCATCATGCGGGAAGCTCCCGGCGTCGACCGGTTTCTGTGGATACTCGACACGATCGTGACCATGGCGCCCCTCCTGGGGCTCCTCGGCACCATCCTCGGCATGTTCAATGCGTTCCAGATTCTCGGGGATCCGGGGAATGCCCCGACCAAGGTGACCGGAGGGGTGGCCGAGGCGCTGCTGGCCACCGCGTCCGGCCTCTTCATTGCGATCCTCGGGCTGTTCGCCTTCAATGCCCTCAACAACCGGGTAAGGGTGATCATGCACCAGCTCGAAACCCTCAAGGTGATGCTGGTGAACCGCATGTATCCGCATTATGCCGCCGAGCCGGTCAAGGCGGAACTGAAGTCGAGGGCGGCGTAGATCATGAAATACTTCGAGGTCAGGAAGGCGAGGATCGAGATCATCCCGATGATCGACATCATGTTCTTCCTTCTGGTTTTCTTCATCATGATCACGCTGCACATGATCCCCTCCTCGGGGGTCACGTCCAGTCTTGCGAAAAGCTCGACGGCCGCGCCGCTCAATCAGCCGAAAATGGTGGTGACCGTGGATGCCGCAGGAGCCATCCAGGTCGATGGTGCGAAGATTGCGCTGGAAGCGCTGACAACGATGTTGAAGGCAAAGGGGGCAAACACCATCGTGACGATTGCGGGATCGAAGGATACATCCCTGCAGAACCTCATGAAGGTGATGGATGCATGCCGGGAAGCCGGCGTTTCCCAGATCGGCCTGGCAGCGCAGAAGCAATAGGATATGGAAATTTCATTGTCCAGGGCGGCGCTCTTTGCGCTCGCCATCGAAATCTCGATCGCAGCGGCGATGGTTGCGGCCATGGAAAGGAAACCGGAAAAGCCTCGTGAGCCCACGCGGGTGGTCATGTTGAGTTTTCCGGCTCCTCCAGAGCCGAAGCCGGCAGAGCCTCCGAAAAAAGTGGATCCGCCGAAAAAGGTGGAAAAGCCTCATCAGAAACCTGTTCGGCATGAACAGCAGAAGCCGGTAGAGAAACCGATACCAAAGGTCGAGGAAACCGCGCCGGACACGAAACCGGTGGCCGATCCGATCCCGCCCGCTCCACCGGCCCCGCCGAAGCCGCAAAACAGCCCGCCTGCCCCGGAAGTACCGCCTTCATTCCTGGGCGAAGTGCGCGCTTCGGTGCAGTCCGTGGTGAGGACTCCCAATGCGGCGAAGATCGCGCATCTGACTGGAAGCACGGAAGTGGCCTTCACCTATCGGGACAGGCAGGTGAGCAATCCTTCCGTACTGGTATCGAGCAACTACAGGATGCTGGACGAGGCGGCCATCGAAGCGGTGAATGCTGCGAACTACCCCGCTCCTCCGAAGGAATTTGCGGGTAAAACGCTGCGCTTCACGGTTTGGGTGCGGTTTTACCAGGCCGATATGGAATGACCCGGAGCTGTGATTGCAATTCATGGCCGGGAATCGCCTGTTCGCGACCGTCAGGCCGGATGTCCGAGGAATCGCACCTCGAAGCATTTTCCATCCGGAAGCTCGGATAGATAAACTTCTCCGCCGTGGAGATGGGCGAGTTCCCTGACGATGGAGAGTCCGAGACCGCAACCTTCTTCCTGGCTGCCTAGGATGCGATGGAAACGCTCGAAGATGTGTTCCTTCTCGGATTCCGGGATGGCCGGCCCGTTGTCTTCGACCGAAATGCCGCCCATTCCGTCCAGGACGAAAACCCTGACCGTCACCTTGCCGCCATCCTGGGTATAACGGAGCGCATTGTCGACGAGATTGTTCAGCATTTCCTGGAGCAGGAAGTCTGATCCTTCGATGGAAGGGTTCGAAGGAGAAGGCTCGAAACCGAAATCGATGTGCTTTCTGAGCGCGGCAGGGACCCATCGACCGGCGAGTTCGCTTGCGAGCGCATTCAGATCGATGCGCCTGAACTCCATGCTTCTGTTCCAGCCAGGCTCGGCTCGCGCGAGCGAAAGAAGCTGATTGACCAGATGGATGCTTCTCTCGCTGCTCGTCCTGAGGTGGTTCAGCGATTGGCGGATTTCATCCGGATCCTTCTGCCTCAGGGCATATTCGGTCTGGGTCTTGAGGCCGGCAAGCGGCGTGCGAAGCTGGTGGGCTGCATCGGCGACGAAGCGGTTCTGGGCTGAAATCGCATTTTCCAGGCGGGAAAGCAGGTCGTTGATGGCGTGAATCAGCGAACCGACTTCCTTCGGAACGCCGTCCTCGGAAAGCGGGCTCAAGTCGCGGAAGGAACGACTCTGCACTTCTGACTCCAGCCTGCTCAAGGAGGAAAGCCCCTTGGTGATGCCGATCCAGATGATGGCCACGGCGATTCCGGTGAGCAGCATCTGGGGAAGGATGACGCCTGCGAGAATCTCCTTTGCCAGAACCTTGCGCTTAACCAGCGTTTCGGCAACCTGAACGAGAATCCAGTCCCGGCTGTTTGCAGGGACATGCATGTAAAGCGAGGAAATCCTGACTTGATTTCCTTCTATCCTGTCGTTGTGATAGTAGGGTCGGTTGTAGTAAACCCTGTCCGCCGGAGGGGGGGAAATCGGGCCGAAGCCTGCGATCAGGCCATGAAGACGGGTGCTCACCTTGTAATAGACCTTGTCGTAAGGGTCGATCTGGAGCATCCTGAGCGCATAGTCTGGAAGGTCCAGTCGTACGCTTCCATGGTCTATCCTGACCTGTTCGGAAAGGGTGAGGGTGGAATCGAACAGGGATCGATCGTGAGCGAGGTCTGCGAAGCGGACTGCGATGAAGTAGGCGACCACTCCTCCTGCGATCCACAGGCATACGATTGGGATGAGCAGCCAGATCATCAGCTGCCGGTGCAGGGAAGTGGGCTTCATTGCTCCTTTTCGAGCAGGTAACCCAGTCCCCGGATGGTGCGGATCTGGATGCCTGCAGGTTCGAGCTTCTTTCTCAGCCTGTGCACATACACCTCGATCGCGTTGTGACCGATCCCTTCCTCCCAGTTGCTCAGCTTGTCGACGAGCTGGTCCTTCCCGACCACCTGCCCCGCCTTCATCATCAGGATTTCGAGGACACCCAGCTCGCGGGCGGAAAGATCCAGCGGCTGGTCGTTCATGTAGGCGCGCCTGCCTGCGAAATTGAGGGTGAGGGGGCCATGGCGCATGACATTGCTGTGCGCACCCTGCCCTCTCCGCACCAGCGCACGGACGCGTGCTTCCAGTTCGGAAAGGTCGAAAGGCTTGGTGAGATAGTCGTCTGCGCCGAGATCCAGGCCGGAGACGCGGTCCTCGATGGAGTCCCGGGCGGTGAGAATGAGGACGGGAGTGGCCTTGTCACGGAATCTCAATCTTCTCAGCACTTCGAGGCCGTCCAGTTTGGGGAGCCCGAGATCCAGGATGAGCAGATCGTAATTCTGCACCGAAAGGGCGTGATCCGCTTCCTGGCCATTGCTTGCCGTGTCAACGACGTAGCCGGATTGCACGAGCGATCTCGTCAGCCCGTCCCTCAGGACCATATCGTCCTCAGCAAGCATCAATCTCATGTTTCCTCCGGATTTTTCATGGATTTTATGGGTTCGAAAGGTTTCTAGCAAGATCGTGAAGTGTAAGGACCGAGTAAAGGTCTCTGTGATATGCTTCGGGCTCGCATCCCCGGCGTGCCGCGGGACCTTCAGCATATGGGAATACCGAAATGTCAAACAATCTGACCAGAAGCGGCTGGCTGAAATCGGCGGCAATGGCAGCCATCCTTGGATTCCATCTTTTGCCCGGAGCTGCGAACGCAGCAGGGGACGGATCGTTCCGGCCCACAAAGCAGCAGTGGCTCAATCTGCAGGTCGAGCCGGTCAGCAAGATGAGCTTCCGTACCGAGATCAGGACCGAGGGTAGCATTGCCTACAATGACGATGCGGTCACCCAGGTTTTTTCTCCATATACGGGGAGAGTGACCAGGATCCTGGTCGAGCCGGGCTCGGCCGTGAAAAGGGGGCAGCCCCTGGCCGCCATTGCCGCAGGCGAATCGGTCCAGGCGCAAAGCGATCTGCAGGCTGCGCTCGCGCAGGAAGCTCTCGCCGAAGCAAACGAAAAGCGCCAGCATGCCCTCTATCTTTCCAGATCGGGTGCGCTGAAGGACTGGCAGCAAAGCCGCTCTGATCTTGCGGTTGCCGCAGCCAATCTCAGGGCGGTCCGGGAAAGACTCATGATCCTCGGCAAGAGCGCAAGCGAAATCGGTGCGATGGAAAAGGGCGGGAATGCAGGGGGGGGGCCGGATGCACTGGTCCGTTCCCCGATCACGGGAACGGTGATCAAGCGCCAGGTGGGACCGGGACAGAATGTGGGAAGTGTGGCCAGCGGAACCGCTACGGCCTTGTTCACCGTGGGTGATCTTTCGAAGGTCTGGCTGGTTGCCAATGTCCGCGAAGTGGATGCGGGCAAGGTCGAAGTGGGCGAGCCGGTGGAGGTGAAAGTGCTCGCTTTTCCGGACCGGGTGTTCAGGGCGAAAATCTCCTGGGTCGCCCCTTCTGTGGATCCTGCGACGCGCAGGCTTCCCGTCAGGGCGGTGATTGAGAATTCGGAAGGGAAGCTGAAGGCGGAGATGTTCGCGAGCTTCAGCATCCTCGTCGGGAAGGAAAGCCAATCACCGGGGGTTCCTCAAAGTGCCATCGTCTACGAAGGTGAAAACGCACGGGTCTACGTGGTGAACCCGGACAGAAGCATCTCGATCCGGAAAGTCGGGCTGGGACGAACCCGGCATCAGGATGGTATGGTCGAAATCCTGTCCGGCCTCGAGGGTGGGGAGAAAATCATCACCAGTGGAACGCTTTTCATCGATCGGGCGATCACGCTGGGAATGAACCAGAAGCCATGAATGCAATCGTAAAGTTTGCGCTCACGCAGCGCGTCCTGGTGGTGGCGCTTTTCTCGCTCATGCTCGTCACCGGTGTCATCTGCTTCATCAAGCTCAACATCGAGGCCTATCCGGACCCGGTGCCGCCTTCGGTCGACATCATCACCCAGAGCAGCGGTCAGTCTGCCGAGGAGATCGAGCGCTACATCACCATCCCGATCGAAGTGCAGATGTCTGGCATCCCCAACGTCACCAGCGTCCGCACCATTTCACTTTTCGGGCTATCCGATGTCAAGGTGAGCTTCACATACGATTTCACCTACGAGCAGGCGCAGCAATGGGTGATCAACAAACTTTCCCAGCTCCCACCGCTTCCCAACGGGGTTCAGCCGCAGATTTCGCCGACGAGCCCGATCGGAGAGATCTATCGGTACAGGGTGGTGGGGCCTCCAGGATATTCGGTCACCGACCTCAAGACCATCGAGGACTGGATCCTGGAGAGGAGATTCAAGGCCATTCCCGGCGTGATCGACGTGAACGGATGGGGAGGAAAGACCAAGGCCTATGAAGTCACCATAGATCAGAAAAAACTGATGAATCATGGTCTCACCCTTCCTCAGGTGCTGCAGGCGATCGGCAACAGCAACATCAACGTGGGCGGACAGACTGTGAATTTCGGGCCACAGGCTGCAGTGGTGAGGGGGGTCGGTCTCATCCATTCCATGGATACCCTGAGAAACACCATGCTCACTTCGAACAAGGGGACCCCGGTATTCCTCAGCGATGTGGCGAAGGTGACGGTTGGGCATCTTCCCAGACTCGGCATCGCCGGAATCGACGGCGAGGACGACATCGTGCAGGGCATCGTCCTGATGCGGCGCGGCGCGCAGAGCATGCCGACCATCGAGAAGGTGGAAGCAGAAGTCAGGCACATCAATTCCTCGAACATCCTGCCTCCGGGCGTGAAGATCGAGCGGATCTATGACCGGAAAGGGCTGATCGAGGTCACGACCCATACCGTCCTGCACAACATGCTTTCGGGCGTGATCCTGATCTTTGTGCTGCAATGGATCTTTCTCGGCAACCTGAGGAGTGCGGTCATCGTGGCGGCCACCATTCCCTTCGCGCTTGCCTTCGCGGTGGCGCTGATGGTGCTGAGGGGGGAATCGGCCAACCTGCTTTCCATGGGCGCGATCGATTTCGGCCTCGTCGTGGATGCTTCGGTGATCATGGTCGAAAACATCTTCAGGCATCTTGCCGAAAGCTGGGCTTCCCGCCATGTGGGCGAATCGCTTCTCCACCGGGCGAAGGTGAGCACCGGGCTCAGGGGGAAATTCAACGTCATCGCGAATTCCGCCACCGAAGTGAACAAGGCGATCCTGTTCTCGGCAGCGATCATCATCGCAGGATTCCTGCCGCTTTTCACGCTCTCCGGAATCGAAGGACACATCTTCGGACCGATGGCGACGACCTATGCGTATGCGATCGCAGGCGGGCTGATTGCGACCTTCACGGTCTCCCCAGCCCTCTCCTCCCTCCTGCTTCCGCTTCAGGTCGAGGAAGTGGAAACCATCATCGTGAGAAGCCTGAGGAGAGGCTATACGCCGCTCGTGGAAATGGCGCTGAAAAGAAAGGCGATCACGCTCGGTACAGTGGCGCTGCTATCCGTTCTCGCCATTCTTGCCGCAAGAAACCTCGGTCTGGAGTTTCTGCCGAAGCTCGAGGAAGGGAACCTTTGGATCCGGGCCACCATGCCCCCATCGATTTCTCTTGAGGAAGGGGACGGCTATGTGAACAGGATGAGGCTCATCATCGGGAAATATCCGGAAGTCGAGAAAGTGGTCTCCCAGCATGGCAGACCGGATGACGGAACCGATGCGACCGGATTCTTCAATGCGGAATTTTTTGTTCCCCTGAAGCCGTTCGACTCCTGGCCCAAGGGAGTGAACAAGGAAAAGCTCACCGAACAGATGACCGCAGAACTTCGCGACAATTTTCCGGGGGTTGAATTCAATTTTTCCCAGTACATCGAGGACAATGTCGAAGAGGCAGCGTCCGGGGTGAAGGGGGAGAATTCCGTGAAGCTCTTCGGCAATGATCTGGAGACGCTGGAGAAAACCGCGAACGAGATCGAGGCGGTGATGAAAACCGTCCCCGGGATCACCGATCTCGCGGTGTTCAATTCGCTGGGGCAACCGACCGTGCGGATCGACATAGACAGGAAGCGGGCCGCCCGCTACGGCCTTGCCCCCGGAGACATCAATTCGACGGTGCAGGCGGCAATCGGAGGCCAGGCGGCGGGAGACCTTTACGAAGACGGGAGCGACCGGCATTTCCCGATCATGGTCAGGCTGGCTCCGCAATACCGGCAGAATCTCGACGCGATCCGCCACATCACGATCGGCGCCCCGGATCCGGGCGGAAACGGAGTGGTCCAGATTCCCCTGGTCGACGTCGCGGACGTGAAGCTGGTTTCGGGCGCGGCCTTCATCTACCGGGAGCACCAGGAAAGATACATCCCGATCAAGTTCAGCGTAAGAGGCCGGGATCTCGGCACAGCGGTGCTGGAGGCGCAACGCAAGGTGGAAGAGCAGGTGAAAATGCCGGGAGGCTACCGGATGGAATGGGTGGGTGAATTCGGAAATCTCAAGGATGCGATGCAGCGTCTCGCCGTGGTGGTGCCGATTGCCATCCTGCTGATCGGGATTCTGCTTTTCATCAATTTCGGATCTCTCAGGGAAGTGCTGCTCGCAGCCAGCGTGATCCCGATGGCCCTGCTCGGCGGGATCTTCGCCCTGTTCCTCACCGGAACGCCTTTCAGCGTATCGGCTGCGATCGGCTTCGTTGCGCTGTTCGGGATCGCGGCCATGGATGGAATCATCGTCGTTTCCTATTACAACAGCCAGATCGAAATCGGCATGGACAGGATGAGCGCAATGCTCAGAACCTGTCAGATCCAGTTGAGGCCGGTGATGATGACCTGCATCGTCGCTTGCGTGGGCCTCGTTCCCGCAGCCGTCTCCTCCGGGATCGGTTCGCAGGTGCAAAAACCCCTGGCGCTGGTTGTGGTCGGCGGCATGCTGCTCGCCCCCTTCCTGATTCTCACGGTATTGCCGGTGCTCATCATGATGTTCTCTAGGCGTGAGCCGATGGTGGCGGAAACAAAGGCGGAACTGGAATGAAAAAAGGATTCCATTGCGGGAAAATCGGAATATCCCTTGCGACGCTGCTCCTGTTTTCGGGGTGCGCGGTCGGTCCTGATTTCAAGCGCCCTCCTCCTCCTGCTTCGAAAGCTTATTCCCCGGAGAAGAATCTCGGGAAAGTCACGGCATCCTCGCCGGTTCTGGATGGAAGTGTGCAGCATTTCGATCCGAAGGCCTCGATTCCCTTCGACTGGTGGAAGCTTTTCGGATCGAAGGCGCTCGATTCCCTGATCGAGCGGGCATTCAGGGCGAATCCTGAAATCGATTCCGCCCAGGCCGCGCTCAGGCAGGCGCAGGAAAACACGGTGGCGCAGGAAGGTTTTTTCCTGCCGACACTGGGAATCAGCTATTCTCCTTCCAGAAACAAGCTTGCAGGCAATATGGGCGGAAATTCTCCCGGAGTGCAGGGGAATGGCAGCGTGATCCAGACCTATTCGAATCCGGCCGGCCCGGCTCCCTACAATGCCCCGGTCTATTACAATTTCCATGTCGCGCAGCTCACGGTGGGCTATGTACCGGACGTTTTCGGGCTAAACCGCAGGATGGTCGAGTCGGCGAAGGCACAGGAAAATCTGCAGAAATTCCAGCTCGAGGCGACTTACATCACCCTCGCTTCCAATGTGGTCGCGGCGGCTTTTGCGGAAGCTTCGCTGCGTGCCCAGATCGATGCGACGCAAAGAATGGTGCAGATCAACCGGGAATTGCTGGATCTTTCCAGGAAAGAGATGGAACTGGGCGAGATTTCCGGAGTGGACATTTCTTCGCAGGAATCAGCGCTTGCCTCCATGGAGCAGGCGCTCATTCCGCTGCAGAATCGCCTCGAACAGACCCGGGACCTGGTCCGTGCGCTTGCCGGCAATGCGCCCGACGAGGACGTCGCCGAGACATTCCGGCTCGAAGATCTGCACCTTCCCGAAAGTTTGCCGATCAGTCTTCCATCCAGGATCGTGGAACAGAGGCCGGACGTGAGGGCTGCAGAAGAAGCGCTGCACGATGCGAGCGCACAGGCCGGGGTTGCCGTGGCGAATACCCTTCCGCAGTTCGCGGTGACAGGCGCAATCGGCGGGATGGCTGCGACCCCAGGCTGGATGTTCAAGGCAGGAGGTGGATTCTTCGATCTCACAGCGAACGTCGCCTATACCATTTTCGACGGGGGGACGCTCCGGGCGAAATCGCGCGCGGCGAAACAGGCGCTCCTTCAGGCGGGAGCGCAATACAGGAGCACGGTGATTGCCGCCCTGCAGAATGTGGCAGACACGCTTCATGCGCTGCAATCGGATGCAAAGACGTTGCGCGCTGCGGCCGACGGAGAGCGTGCCGCCGGAAACGCATTCGAGCTCGTCAAAAAGCAGTATGAAACGGGAGCGGTGAGCTACATGGCGACATTGCAGGCCGAGCAGAATCTGAAACTGGCGCAAATCGCGCTGGTTCAGGCGCAAGTCGGCAGGCTGGGAGATACGGCCGCCCTCTACCAGGCGCTTGGCGGGGGCTGGTGGAACCGGGAGCAAAAAAACGCCCGCTCGGGAGCGGGCCAAGATTAGGAGGGTATGCAATGATGCATGAGCGAACTATACGCTCCCAATGTTAAGGGAATATTTCGTATCAGATGGATGAGGTATCGGTCTCGCAGCTGGCTCTAGCCTTTTCCCTGGATATGCGCTTGCCGAACTCCATGGCCGGGACCGGTTTCCCGAAAAGGAAACCCTGGCCGTAATCGCATCCCATGTTGCCGAGAAGAATCCTCTGCTCGTGCGTCTCGATCCCTTCCGCGATGACGGAAATGCCAAGCTTGTGCGCCATCACGATGATCGCCTCGCATAGCGCGAAATCGGATGCGTCGCTCGCCATGTCCCGCACGAAGGACTGGTCGATCTTCAGAAAGTCTATATCGAACTGCTTGAGATAGGAAAGGGAGGAATACCCGGTACCGAAATCGTCGAGAGAGATGGCGACCCCGGCTTTTCTCAGGCTGGAAAGCTTCTCCATGGTCTGGCCGTCGCGGTTGAGCAGCAATCCTTCGGTGATCTCGATCGCGATTTTCCCTCCCGAGTTCTGCAGGAGGATTCCGGTCCAGGTGGAGTCCGCCCTGAATTGGGCCGGCGAGAGGTTGATGCTGACCTGGAAATTTCCTTCGATGAAGCTGCTCCATTTCCTGGCCGAGGAAATGGCTTCCCTGAAAACCCATTCCCCGATCGGAACGATGAGTCCGGTTTCTTCCGCAAGGGGAATGAAGTCCGACGGACTGATCAGTCCACGGGAGGGGTGAAGCCAGCGCACCAGGGCCTCCGCCTTGAGGATTTTGTTCGTGGAAAGCTCAACGATCGGCTGGAAGTGCAGGATGAATTCATGGTTTTCCAGCGCATGGCCGAGTTCTGAAGAAAGCTGTACCCTTTTCTGTACCGCATCCTGGAGCGAAGGATTGTAATAGCTGTAACGGTTCCTTCCCTTTTCCTTGGAGGCATACATGGCCTGATCGGCGAATTTCAGAAGCTGTTCGAAACTCGATTCGTCGTCTGGAAACAGCGTGATGCCGACGCTTGCTGAAATGATCAGCTGCTCGTTGCCGAGGCGGTAGGGCGCGGCCAGCCTGTCCACGATTTCCGCTGCGCTCCTGTCCACATCCATACGGGAGCGGATCCCGGTGAGGATCACGGTGAATTCGTCTCCACCCAGGCGCGCCACGGAGTCGGTTTCGCGGACGCAGCTTTCGAGACGTCTTGCCGCCTCGATGAGCAGAAGATCGCCGAAATGGTGTCCGAGCGAGTCGTTGACATCCTTGAACCTGTCCAGATCCACGAAAAGAAGTGCAATCCTTTCCTTCGCGCGATTGGCCTTGCGAATTTCCTGGTCCAGCCTTTCCAGAAACATCCTCCGGTTCGGGAGGCCGGTGAGCACATCGAAGTTGGCCTGCCGCCAGATGATTTCCTCGGATTTCCTCCTTTCAGTGATGTCCATGAAAAGTCCGATGCGTCGATAGACGCTGCCGTCGTCCCTGGATACGGTATCGATGGTGAGTTGAACGGGAAAGACCTCGCCTTTCCTGCGCCTTTGAAGGATTTCACCATGCCATCTTCCGGACTCCTTCAGGGAACGCAGGATTTCCAGATGGGTGGATTCGTCGAGCAATCTCTCGCTCAGGAAGGAGAAATCCTTTCCAATCGCTTCCGGCTCAGGGTAGCCGGTGATCTCTGAAAAGGCGGGGTTGACCGCGATGATGGAGTTCTCCGAGTTCGCTACGAAGATCGCTTCGCTGCTGCTCGAATAAACCTGTCCCGCGAGCCGCAATGCGGCCTCCTTTTCCTTCAGGCTGGAGATGTCGACGATTGTGCCGACCATCCTGAGCGGCTTTCCATGCGCATCGCGATCGATCACCTTGCCCTTTTCCCGGACCCATAGGATTGCGCCGGATCGGGTGATCATGCGGTACTCGACATCGCTGGAGGAAGTTCTTCCTTCCAGATGGTCCCGGATGGAAGAAACGAAGGAGGCGAGATCCTCGGGATGGACGATGGATTTGAAAAAATCGAAATCCGGCGTGACGCCCTGCGGATCGTATCCGGACATCTGGTAGAAATGGGGGGAAAGATAGGCCAGGCCGGACTCGAGATCCCAGTCCCAAATTCCTTCGCTGGAAGCATCGAGTGCGAGACGGAGCCTTTCCTCGCTGGTCTCCAGGGCCTGGCGGGCATTCATGATGTCGCTCGTTCGCTCCAGAACCTTTTGCTCGAGTTCGTCGACAAGCCTGTTGAGCCTGCGATTCGCCTCCGAAAGGCCTGAAGCATTCCTGCGATTTTCGAGCACGGTGGCGAAGGATTGGGCGATGTTGTCGAGGAAAGGGCGGTAGGACTGATACGCTTCACTGTCATCCAGTTTGAGCCGAAGCTCGCCGAAACATTCCCTGGGGCTGCGGATGAGGATGATTTCCCCGGCATCCGGGGTTGGCTCTGCTGGGCTGAAATGCAGGCTGCATGCCCTGATCCCCGGAATGTCGAGCAGGGCGGTGCAGAGAAAGTCGGACATGTGTCGTTCGTCAGGGAGCATGTCCATCGATTGCTGCAGGACGAGCAGCCTGCCGAGCACTTCCGCCCGGGGATGTTCCGTCGAATTCAGGAGCGAGCCTCTTGTTCCGGATGGATGTAATAAGGGTTGCGCACCACGCGTCCGTTGACGATCATCATCGGATGAACCGTGAGAAGGCGATACAGCGTGGCTCCGTCGAAAAGGCGGGCATCGTACTGGCAGATCGCCGTGACTGGAAATTTCTTCAGGACGTCGTTCACGCGGGATTCGTATTCGATGAGCCTTTCGGAACCCGGCATACCTCGAAGCGCCCAGTTCATTTCTCCGGTGACGCGCAGGCCGGAATGCCCGGATTCGCAGCAGCGAAGATAGGCGTTTTCCAGGGTGGAGAGCATTCGCTCCACGGCGAAAGCGCCGTCAGGGCAATAGGTTTCCTCTGCGGAGAGGAGGAGGCAACTGTCGTCATCCGGAAGATGCACGCCCATGGCTGAAAAATGTTCCCTGAGCTCTGCCGGGGACATGGTATCCACGAAGTAGGCGACTTGGTCGTCTTCTCCGAAGCCGCTTTCCATGAATTTGGCAAGGACGTGCTTTCGTTCCTCATCGTCACTGAAGATGAAGCACATGTGGATGCCTTCCGGATATTTGCCCGGATCGAAGCCGAGAAAAACCTGACGACCGGTGGAGACCTGGTTCATGATTCACCTCCCCTGGCGCAAACGGCCGGAATCGAAAATATTCAGGCCGGCAAGAATTAACTGTACTTGGAATAAATCTATGAAACTATCCGGTACAAGTCAAGTCCTGGATCAGGACGGAGTGCGCGGCCTAAGGATAATTCTCAGAGTGCGCCGGGAAGCGTTGCCAAGTTCGAAGAGATGGAGCTCGCAAGGAAATGGATTTCCATTCCTGTCGAGTGTCCGGAATGGATGCCCGCACCGACAGAGAAAAGAAAGCCTGGGGTTGATTTCGTTTCCCTTCATGAGCGGAATTTCCTCGAGTTGGGGAATGAGTTCGGAAATGTGCGCGCGCACCAACTCCTCGCTGCGGTAACCGAGAAGGGATTCGCCGGCATCGCTGCAACCGAGGATGATTCCGGCATCATCCAGCGTGAGGGCAGGCAGATCATTCATGACGGGCGAATGGCCGGATCTTTTCCCGAAAATGCGCATGTATTTCCTTCCTTGACCATGGCTCCAATGTTGAAAATATAGGAATCCCGGGGTTGATCTTCAATACAGGAAAACACGTATAAGTATGAATACCTATACAGCATCATTTTTGCCCGGATCCGGTTGACAAGGTGACAAGACGCTAATTAAATACACAAAAAGCAAAGTGACTGACGGAACTCAGGTCAGTGGAGGGGGGTAAACGCAAGCTCGAGCACAGATGAGAAACTCGAATCATGTCGCCTTGCGCCTCGCGATGGTCATCGCGGCTTCCGGCGCATTGTGGGTGTTTGTCAGCAACGATCTGCTGGGGAACTATGCCGATGACACACCTACGCTCACGCTCTACCATACCTGGCTGGAGTGGTGCTACGTCCTTGTCGCTTCGATACTTTCCTATTTTTTGACGCGTTTTGCCCTGGACAGGCAGTTCAAAATCGAATCGGATCTGCGGGAAAGCGAGGGCAGGCTGCGGCTTTTCGTCGAGCATGCTCCCGCAGCACTCGCCCTTTTCGACAGGGAGATGAAATACCTTGCTGCGAGCCGTCGCTGGATCGAGGATTGCGGACTGGACAGGGACGGGGTTATCGGGCGTTCCCACTATGAAGTCTTTCCTGAAATCCCGGACAAATGGAAGGATCTGCACCGGAAGGCGCTTGCAGGAGAGGTGTTGCGTTCCGAAAAAGACCGGTTCGTCAGGATGGACGGTTCCGTCCGGTGGCTGAGATGGGAAATCAGGCCCTGGGGGGCGGGGGAAGGAAAATCGGGCGGGATCGTCATTTTTGCTGAGGACATCACCGAAAGAATCAGGGCGCAGGAAGCGCTTTCCTCCAGCGAAATGAAATACAGGGAGCTGTTCGAAAATTCCCGGGATGCACTGCTCCTGTGCATGCCTCCTTCGATGAAATTTTCTTCGGTGAACCGGGCTGCGCTGAACATGTTCGGGGCGGAAAAGGAGGAAGATCTCCTTTCCTGTGAGCCATGGGAGATTTCTCCGGAACTTCAGCCGGACGGGACTTCCTCCGAGGAAAAGGCCGCCAGCATGCAGGAGATCGCGATTCGCAAAGGATCGAACTTTTTCGAATGGACGCACAAACGGCTCGATGGATCGACTTTCCCATCCGAAGTGCTGCTCTCCAGGATGAAGGTACGGGGGGAGACGGTGATCCTGGGATCGATTCGGGACATCTCGGAAAGAAAACAGTTCGAAAGGGATCTTCAGGACAGGCAGAAGATCCTGGGAACGCTGCAGAAGAGCCAGATCGCATCCCAGACTGCATCGGCGATCGCGCACGAGCTCAGGCAGCCTCTGCTCGCAATCGCTTCCTACGGGGAGGCTGCGCAGATGATCCTGAAATCCGAAAAGCCCAGCCTGGAAAGGATAGGCCGGGCGGTGGAAGGCTGCGCAACCCAGGCGTTGCGGGCAGGGAAATCGATCCAGGAAATGCTCGAACTTCTCGGCATCGGGGAATTTTCCGTCGAGGAATTCGACATGAACCGGGAAATCCGCCTCGCGATCTCCTCGCTGAGATCCGAAACCGGAACGATGTTCAGGGCCGAACTCGATCTGGACGAGACGCTTCTGCCGGTGAAAGCGAACCGCCTGCATGCGCAGAAAGTGCTCTACAATCTGTTCAACAACAGCATCGAGGCGATGCAGGGGGCTGGAATGAGTCTTCAGGAAGTTTCGATCCGGGTGAAATCCGGGGTGGAGAACGGACTGGCGAAGTTCTCCATCGGCGACGAAGGCCCGGGTTTCGATGCGGGGAATCAAGGCCATCTGTTCGAACCCTTTTTCACGACCAAGCCGAAAGGAATGGGGATGGGACTCGTCATCAGCCGTTCCCTGATCGAGACCAACGGAGGAAAGCTCTGGCTCGATCCGGACACCACCAGGGGAGCGATTTTCCATTTCACACTTCCCCTTTCGAAATGAGCGTGAAAATTTATGTAGTCGATGACGACGCTGCCGTTCGCGATTCCCTGTCCATGCTTCTGGAGGCTGCCGGATACGAGGTCAAAAGCTACGCGGGATCGGAGCCTTTTCTGGAGAACTGCCTGGAGGAAGAAGATGCTTGCGCCATCCTGGACGTCAACATGCCGGGGATGGACGGGACGACGCTTCAGGAGGAAATGCTGCGCCGCTCGATGAAGATCCCCGTGCTGTTTCTTTCGGGAAAGGGGACCATCCCGATCACGGTGAAAGCCATCAAGGCCGGAGCGATCGATTTTCTCACCAAGCCGGTCGACGGTGCGCTTCTGATCGCCAGGGTGCAAGAAGCCCTGCAAAAGGGCAGGCAAAGGTTGGAGAAGACGAAGGAAGAGGAGACGGTCTCAGGCAAGCTTGCCAGCCTCACCAAAAGGGAAAGGGAAATCCTCGATCTCGCCATGGAAGGGCTCACCAGCAAGGAAATCGGTCAGCGCCTCGATATCAGCTACCGGACAGTGGAAATTCATCGTGCCCACATCATGAACAAGACCGGAACTTCCAGTTTCATGGAAATCGCCCGCATGGTGCTATCCCTTGCAAGGAAGGAAGGCAATCCCGAAGCATAGTCGCCCATGGAAACCGGCAAGACAGTTATGGATCAGTAAGTCAATCGAGCCAGTGACATGGGTTGTACTGAATCGCTCTACAATCGCAAGAGGATGCATTCGCCCCTCGGATACAAATTGCCGCTGCAGTTCCCGAGCGACTGGATGAACACTCAGCAAGGCGAAAAACTGGTAGGATGAAAGCTCATTGGAAGACGAAAAGGCGAGGGAGCCTCACTTTAAGCAAAATCCAGGCTAGTAAGAGAACAAATTGACCAGCAAAGCTAAATATGCAAAAACGACAGTCAAAATATTGGTTGTCTTAATACTGATAGACGGATTTCTTGATATTTCCGCATATTTTGCTCCCCCTTTTCTGGCGTTTGCGGTCAATTTGATCCATGCGCGCATGCAGTCCACAGCCTTGCCAGCATATGCTGACAAGGTTGAAATCGAACGCTGGAGATCCGCCTGGCAGACCATGAAAATGAGACAAATCCCAGGTATCGGCCTGATTCCTCGGCAAGCAGAACTCACAGTGGGCTCATTTGGCGAATTCGGTCAGCGTCTTGCTCCAAACACTTTTGCCAGGAACAAGAACACTGGTCTCCTTCTTGGGGCATCCCAAGCTCAAGGCTTCTACGTTGACAACGAGAATACCGTTGCCGCCGCCCTGACAAGGCGGTTATCCAATGTCAATATCATAAATTATGCGATTCCTGGCCAAGAAATCACGTCAAGCATCATGTACCTGCAATGGCTCATGGAAAATGATATTCATTCAGACTTTACTTTGCTACTCAGTGGTCCCGTCGACCTGATGCATCGCTGTATCCCATACCCCAACGACAAGGCGGAGGCGGAAAAAATTGCCCTGCTGCGATATCCACGGCTTGTGCAACTTTTCCTCTATCCAGAAATAAAAATCCACGCTTTTGAAAACCTGAATAGCGGACTATGCAAACCAAATTCATTTGGAGCCAACGCAGCAGTCAACCGTTTGCTTTACGATATAAAAAGTGGCCTTAACTTCGCCCGTGAACATAAACTCACGTTCCTCGTGATAATTCCACCCACTCCATACGGGAATCGAGCTAATATTGATAACCTTGTCGGAACTACATATTACGAAAAATACAGGGAGCCAATGGAGGCTACGATCTCGATCTTGCACAAAAGACTAATTGATCACCCAATTCCGGGGGTCATTGATCTAACGGATGCCTTCAACGACGATCCAACGCCTTACTTCATTGACGAAGATGGCCACATGACCGGGCGCGGAAACGAAAAGCTGGCCCGGGCAATTTGCGCGCATATTGATCCATCATTTTTCAACTCTGGCAAACGCACGCAATGAAAGGCAGGAACTCCAATGTCCGTTATCGATGAAATCGTACGCTTCCTTTTATCGAAACGGGGGCGGCTATTGCTGATCCCCTTCGTTCTGGTACTACTCCTCCTTGCGGTTCTTTTTGTAATCGTAGATGGAGCATCTTGGGCGCCATTCGTTTACGCTATTTTCTGACCAACCCATACAATGTCGAACCCGCCCGCCGTCATCGACGGCGGCATGGCCGCTCCGGGGCTGCTTACGTGGGTGATGATCTCCAATTTCGCCGACCATTGTGTGCTTCGAACGCGACCCCGGCTGTTTCAGGCGGCGTGACCTTGATCCAGGCTTTGGTAAGGAACTAGGAACCTGTCTTCCCGAGCAGGGCGCATGCGCCAAGAAGTACCCACCTCAGAAGTCGAAGTAATAGAACTTCTGTGGTCTCCCGGCTGCCACCATGGATCAG
>JAJZTT010000012.1 GCA_021848705.1 Pseudomonadota bacterium | reverse complement strand
AGGGCCCTTCCTGTCGGCGTTGGAGAGTATGACCTGCGAACATGGCCCAAAGCGGTTTTCCTATTCTGTATGGCGCTGATGAGAAGAATCGAACTTCCGATCTACTGATTACGAAACAGTAGCTCATTTAGAATAATAAAACTAATAATAAACAATGTGTTGCAAATTTGTCTTATTTGTGGTTTTGCGTGAAAACGGTGAATTTCGGGTGTTTTTTACCCTTTCAGGCGCTTTTGTGAACGTTTGTGTCCTTCCACGCCCGCTCTTGTTCCTGCACGTTCCAGCGAGCAGCATTTTTCTCCAGGTGTGTTTCGAGAGATCTGATCAAAGTGGTTGTTGTATTGGGAGTTCTCATGTTTCATCCTGCATTGACTGCGGGCTCAAATCGGAAAGAATTTCCCTGAATTGTTCCAGCGCAGCTTCGAGGTCTTCGACGATTTCCTGGGCGATCACGTCGGGGGCGGGAAGGTTGTCTGAGTCCGAAAGCGACTCGTCCTTCAGCCAGAAGATGTCGAGGCTGGCCTTGTCCCGCGCGACCAGATCCTCGTAGTCGTATGAACGCCACCTTCCTTCCGGATTCTGCTCCGACCATGTGGCCTTCCGATCATGACGATTTTCCGGATGGTAGCAATTTACGAATTCGTCCAGATCCTCGCGCTTCAATGGATTGGTTTTCAACGTGAAGTGCATGTTGGTCCGGAGGTCATAAATCCAGAGTTTTTTCGTCCAGGGAGCTTCGCTTGCCGGCTTCTTTTCGAAGAAGATGACGTTCGCCTTCACGCCCTGCGCATAGAATAGGCCGGTGGGCAGGCGCAGAAGGGTGTGGACATCGCATTCCTGGAGGAGCTTTCTGCGGATGGTCTCGCCCGCGCCGCCCTCGAAGAGCACATTGTCGGGAACGACGACTGCCGCCTTGCCGTTCTGCTTCAAAAGCGTCTTGACGTGCTGGACGAAGTTGAGCTGCTTGTTCGAAGTGGTGGTCCAGAAATCGCCACGCTCGACGATGTCGCGCTCCTTCGTCGCCCGTCCTTCCTCGCCGACGATGGTGGTGCTGCTCTTCTTGCCGAAAGGCGGGTTGGTGAGCACGATATCGAACCGGTCGCCCGGATCCGCTCCGAGGGAATCGCCGACGACGATGGGTTCGAATTCCTGGCTGCCGATGCCGTGCAACAGCATGTTCATCGCGCAAAGCCTCGCGGTCGCCTGAACCAGTTCCCATCCCTTGAAGCTTTCCTCCTTGAGCTTCTTGCGCTGGTCGCGGGTCAAATTCGGATTGTGTTTCACCACATGATCGTGAGCGGAAAGCAGGAATCCTCCCGTTCCGCAGGCGGGATCCGATACCGTCTCGCCCGGCTTGGGATTCACCACGTCGACGATTGCCTGGATCAGGGCGCGAGGCGTGAAATATTGACCTGCGCCGGACTTGGTGTCCTGCGCGTTCTTTTCCAGCAGCCCTTCGTAGGCATCCCCCTTCACGTCGGAGCTCATCGAAACCCACTGTTCCCTGTCGATGAGGTCGACGACGAGCCTCCTGAGCTTCGCGGGGTCCTGGAATTTGTTCTGCGATTTTCCGAAGATCAGCCCGAGCAGCCCCTTTTCCCTCCCGAGCGCTTCGAGCGTGTGGCGGTAATGGTCGAAAAGCTCGTCCCCGTCCTTTTTGATCAGGTTCTGCCAGTCATATCCTTCCGGGACAGGGCTCTTCTGGTTGTAGGGCGCCCTGGTGCGCTCGTCCGCCATCTTGAGGAAAAGCAGATAGGTGAGCTGTTCGACGTAGTCGCCGTAGGACATGCCGTCGTCCCTCAGCACGTTGCAGTAATTCCAGAGTTTCTGGACGATGCTGGCGCTATTCATTATTTCTTATCCTTGTAATTGCATTGATCCGTTCACGCACCCGCCACACTCTTTCTTCATATAACTCATCAAATTCAATCAGTCCCGGCAAGGTATTTTCAAAATCGCGATGGCGTGCGATGTCGCCAAAACAGGTCACCAGATACTCCGCCAGTTCTCCCCCCGCAAGGGCCACTTCATCCACGATTTCCGGGCGCCCATCCAGAATATTGATGATGTCCTCGAAATCATGGCTGGACATCATATCGCCATGACCGCGCGTGGCAAATGCCTCCAGCTTGGTCGCCAAAAACGCCGGGGCGGAAATAAGCCTGATCTGCCTGCCGCTCGGAAGCTTCATGCGCGCAGCACTCTTATTCGCCAGGGGATACCAACGGTTGGCAAAACCCAGTACCCGTTCGTCCGTCGGCATCAGATCAACTTCCAGTTCACCAAAACGCCAGCGGCAGATAGGCGCATCCAGCGACATATCGCGAACAAAACCGCGTGCCGCGAATTTTTCCTCCAGCGCATGGTAAGCCGATAACGCAAGCACCTCTGCCACTACATCCACGTCATACGTCACACGGGCAGGTGCAGCACTCGGCGAAGTGCACAACAAGCCGACCGCACATCCGCCCACAAACAGCAGTTCTTCGCACAATTCATCCAACGCATGCGCCACAACCTCCAGCAACTGGATATTGGGGTCGCGCGGATTCACAACCGCTCCTTGAACAGTTTCTCGGCAAAGTTACGCTCGCGCGCATTGCCCACGCGCAAGGCATCAAACAACGCCAGATTTTCATACAACGCAGGGCTTCGTAGCGCTGCCGCCGGCGCGCTGGGATAAAGCGGTATCAACGCAATGCCCCGCACACTGCCTTCCGCATACGGCCATACGGGAACCGGATCGGCCGACGGCGCAATCAGGGCATTGAGCGGCGCAGCCGCATAGGCCGTGGGCACACCGCCCACCATCGAGCCGCGCAATGCGGGAAAAGCATAGCGCGCCCCATAAAGCAAAAAATCCCTGAACGCAGGGATGATGACGCTCGGCTGCTTGTCGACAAACGCCAGCAACCGCGCCTGCTCGGCGCGTTTCAGCGCACCATGCACCTCGGATATCGAAAGCCCGGAAAAAGCGGCCAGCTCAGGATATGACATCGCTTCGCCCCGACGGGCGAGCAGCGCCAGCAGCAGGTAAAAATCCTGCGCCTTGAGGACGGGTTGTTTGTTGACGGCACGGCGCATGACATGGACTTCATGTGTATTCGCGATATATAAGAATAACACTTGATAATTGATTATTCAACATATTCGCTATTCGCGAATAGCGAAATAAGGTATTCACAATTCAGGAATCACGAATTTCCGCGAAACGCGCATTGCGGAAAGAACCGGCGTGGCAGAAGATTCCGGAAATTTGGACGATGTTGGATGCGTTCATTCCGGTTTCGTTTTGTAGGCTTGATTTGGATGGTTCGGATTGCCGGGCACCCGGGCAACCAGACGGCCGTCTCTCAGCATAGGGTTGATGTAATGGTTGCGCAGGGAATCCGACTCCCTTCCGAGGAGTTCGGCCAATGTTCGCATCGTTCGCCAGTCATTTGAACATAGCGCAAGGATCGCCTCTTCCATCGATGCCCTGGTAACCCTCGCTTTTTCCCTGATCGGTGCAGCGATGGCCAGCAATTGTTGTTCGGCCTCCGAATGTTCGGAGCTTTCGCCGTTATGTTCGGAGCTTTCGCCGTTATGTTCGGAGCTTTCAACCTCATCGACGTCACCTTCGAACAAATCCCCAATGCCTCCCTTGGGCCAGCGGTAGCGAGTTCCCCGGCCATGTCCGCCGGCCTTTTCAAGCCAGCAGAGGAAGATCAGGCCGCTTTCGACGCAAAGTCGAGAATTTGCTCCCTGTCGGCGTAGGGAAGCACGGTGACTCCGGAGTTTTCCAGGCTGTCGAAGATTTCCTTGTAAGCGCGCTCTCTTGCCCCATCTTCGTCTGGCCCCCTGACCGCAATCAGGATCTTCCCCGGCAGTTGCTTGCGGCGCTTGAGCTGTTCCAGGCGGAAGAGCCATTGCCCCCCATGATCGAGAATCTTGCTGGGCTGATCATGCGCCAGATGCAAAGGCTTGATCGCCTTCACCGGGTTCAGTTCACTGCGTTCCACGAAAGGAAATGCGACATGGTACTCCTCGTCGCCGATATCCTGGCGGGTAAAACGCTCGATGATTCCGGCCTGACTCAGCCATTTCCGCATTCCCCGCTCCAGCACCGCTTCCTGATATTCGCGGGTCGCGAAATTGCGCTCCACATAAAAGCCATAAAGCTCTTCCAAGGTCGCTTTCATGTCTTCAGTCAAAACAACCCTTGGCTCGCCAAACTTGATGATGGTCTCCCTGGGACGAATGACTTCGGCAAACAGGTTTTTGGCGAACTCGACATCGTTTGCCTTGAGCCGCTTGTCGAAACCATGGCGGCGCAGCACACCCGCCACCCGGTTCAATTCCTCCTCGAGATTGCGCATCGTGGCTTTGTAGACCCCGGCGTCCAGTTGCTCGAAGAAATGGGTGATCCGCGAATGACGCTGAATGAGAAGTCTGAATTCGAAAAACCGTTGCTCAGGGGCGATCATGATCACGCCCACGTTGGCGAACTCGCCCGTTTCCACGAAAGGGGCAAAACGTACAATCGAATAAAGGCAGGGAATCCTTCTCATCTCAAACTCCAGAACCCGTCGGCCAGGCAGCGCAGCAGCATTTGATGCGTTTCATCAAGGTTGAAATCGGTCGGCACCGTTCTTTCCACATCGACAAACCACCAGTCGGGTGGGACAGTATCGCAGATCGATTGCCAGGCTGTCATCACATTTTCGAAGCGGCTCCGGTACTCTTGCTGCAAAATCCAGTCCCCGGAAATCGTGCCGAATTGATCCCGAAAAGCATGGGTAGCGGCAAAAGCTTCTGCCGAAAATTCCCTGTCGAAAGCCTGATTATGGTCCAAGACCACAAGACCATCAGATTCGACATCCCAAAACAGGTTGGGATTTCCGCCGGCTTCGCCGAGAGTACGGTCACCGTTGCGCACCCACCAATCGAAAGCCAGCACATCTCTCCGCGTTTCTTCCGGCACATAATCGACATGAGATGCAGACAATTCGACTACAGCCATTTTGCGCGATCCAAACGCCTTGCCCGTTCCCAGTTCGGACAGATCATTCCTCATGGCAAAAGTCAGCAATTCTTGCGGAATTTCGACGATCACGAAAGGCGCGATGGGAAGTCCCAGCATACGGCCCAACTGGCCCGCAATCCATTCGCAGATCAGGCTACGCGCACCGCCACCAGGCCCCTTGACGAAATAGACAAGGCCATCCTCTGCCCGGCAGATGAAGGGTTTGGTGATTCCCTGTTGCGAACGCCCCAGTATTTCGACGATTTCCAAGGTCAGGCAGCGCCTTCCCGAATTTCTCCTCCCGGAACAAGCCCTCCGGAAAATGCGCGACTCAGGATGGCCTGCTTGAGTTTTTCGGCGCGCTTGAGATTGGCGTCCACCTGTGCTTCGGTTTCGCGTAGAAGTGAGAGGCGGCAGTCGACCTCGGCGACGATGCGGAGTTGCTCGGCAAAAGGCGGCAGAGGAAACTCAACTTTTGCAAGCCTGCCTATGCTCAAGTGTGCAATATTTGTTGTAATCGTGCCTTCATCAACAAAGCGCCCTGCGTGCATATTGTTTCTGCTAACCAAAAGGGCAAATTCCACTCTGATACCCTCAATCGCTTGGAATCGAATTAGCGTATTTGTGAAACAACTACCGGGCAATTCACCGCGATATATTGCTGGGCGCCCCAAAAGTTCGGGACTTTGGCCCTCGTTTAGGAGCAGATCGCCTGGGTTAAGTTGATACTTCGCAAAATCATCGGGCGGAAAATCCATTTCCATCACATCGGAGAGGTCGATCCGGTCCTCAAATACATTCTGGACCCGAAGATACGGGCGCATATTCGGACCTGAATGATACTTCGGTGCACGTTGGCGTCCCAATTGTAGACGACTGACTTGTTCATAGGTTGCCCACACCCACCCCTCGGGCAATTCGGGCAAATTGGATATATCGGGCGCGGCGGGTTCCTTGTATTTTCCGCGGCCGGACCATTTTTCACGGCGCTCGATGAGGATACGTTGAAGGAGCTGTTCGCCTGTCTCATAACTACAGCCTTCACGGCGGGCGAGTTCGGCCTCAAGTTCAACGAGGCGGCCTTCAACTGCGGCTTTCAGGACGGACGCCCTGTAACGTTTGAGGTTGGCCTTGACGCGCTTCAGGTTGGCGACGGCTTCGTCGAGGCGAGAGAACTGCTTTTCGATTTCTTCGACGATGAGTTTTTGCTGGTCGAGGGGGGCGACTGGAATCTCGAAACGATGTAGGGCCGTCGTCTCGATACTAGCAACTGTGGTCCCCTGCTTTGAGCAGGTATTCAGTACCTCGCGAGCAAAACAACGAAGCGCCCATGCCACATACTCGGGCAAAACTCCAACTTTTGGCGTGATTGTCTTCAAATCCTGGTTGACCGTCACCGGAATGGTGGTAATCGCTACGGGAAGTGTGTGACTCAGAATTCCGCTTCGAGTAACGAGCAGCACTGAGCCTGCTGGAATCAACTTAGTTGCTGAACCTTCAACAGCAGCCCAGGTGATGTGATCCTCACTGTCGGTAATGTGGTCCGTCTTCATATCCTTGGGTGAAACCCAAGGAATGGAGCCGTTCGACCAGAACTCCGGTTTGGCTTTTGACGGAGTGCCTCCGCCCGACCACACACCGAGTTCTTTCAGTGGTACCAGTTGCCAGGTTTCAGGGATTCCATGACTTTCTCTAACTACGCTCATGCCGCCAAACTTTCGTTCAATTCTTCGATGATGTCATTCAGCTTTTCGCCGAAAAGCTGATGCACGCGGCCCAGTCCGCCCTGCTGCGAGAAGGGCGCGTATTCGAAATCTTCCGGCTCGATTCCGAGGTTCGCCGCAATGTGGTCGCGGATCATTTCCAGCCAGTGCATTTGTTCAGGCGTGAAAGGCATCCGACCTGACTGCCCTTCGGGCGCAGGCAAGCTTGCCAGCCACGCCCTGAAGTTCGCATCCACTTTCTCGGGGAAGGGAATCAACTCGTTTTCCTGGTGGATCGCGAAACGCACCAGGGAAACGAGGTCGGTGAGAATGCGTTTGCCGGAGGCCCCTTTGACCTTCGATTTTTCCAGCGCGGCATAGGCGTTCCAGAGCTGCGACTCGTTCCAGAGGTAGGGCGGCGCCTCGATCCTGTCGGCGAGTTCCTTCACCGATTCGAAGGATAGCCGATGTTTGTAGGGTTTGCCGTAGAGCACCTGGAGGGCGGTGATTTCGTCCCTGTTCTTTTCCAGGAATTCCTCGAAGGATTTCACCATTCCCTTTGCCCGGTCGACCGCATCCTGCGAAAAGCCCGCTTCCAGCACTTCGTCCGAACTCACGATGTCGATGACGACTTCGTTCTTCTTTTTGGTATCGATGATGAGTTCGCGCAAGGCCGGATCGTGCAAGGGCTTGACCGCCTCAATGATGATCTTCTGCCGTGCAGCTTCGAGCGCCGCATCCGGAATCGGCGTGTCGTCTCCAGGAGGGATGCCCAGATCTGCCTTGGCCTCTTCGATATGACGGTCTGGATTCAACGCTGCGATGATGTCGTGGCTCAAATCCTTGATGCTCAAGCCCCCGGAGATGGCGCGGATTTTCTTGTCGTCATCAGCGCTCATGCGATGCTCCATCCGGGCAAGCCTTCCCGCCAGAGAGGTGAGCACATCGTCCTCCGTATTGCCGAAAGCGACGGCCTGCATGAGTTTTTCGAAGCTCACCGTGGGCTTGCTTTCCATGGGGCGCGAATCGGTCTTGTCCTGCTCGCAAACCCCCACCGCGTCAACGATGACGAAATGATCCTTGGATGCCGCATCGGGGGTGACGCTCTGGAGATCGTCATTTGAAATCACCCTGACGCCTCTTCCCTTCATCTGCTCGAAGAAGGCCCTCGATTTCACCGCCCTCATGAACATGACGACTTCGACCGCCTTGATGTCCGTGCCGGTGGCGATCATGTCGACGGTCACGGCAATCCTCGGCATTGGACTGGTCCTGAATTCGTTGATGAGATCCTTCGGCCTGGCACCTGTCGTTCGGTAGGTGATCTTCTGGGCGAAGTCGTTGCCCTTGTCGAAAACTTCGCGCACTATTTCCACGATGTTTTCCGCATGGGCGTCGTCCTTGGCGAAAATGAGGGTCTTGGGCACCCACGTCCTTCCGGGGAAGATTTCGGAGAACAATTTGTCGCGGTAAGTCTGGATGATCTTCCTGATCTGGTCAGGGGTCACGACATCGCGGTCGAGCTGGTTCGGGTCATATGAAAAATCGTCGTCGAGTTGCTCCCAGCGTTTTTTCCTGGTGTCGCGCTCCTGGATCTGCACGGAAAAACCCGCCTCGACTTTGGAGCCTTTTTCCGTGATCTCGGTGCGGATCCGGTAGACGTCGTAGTTGACGTTCACTCCGTCCGCCACGGCCATCTCGTGGTTGTATTCCATCACGAGGTTCCGGTTGAAGAAGCCGAATGTCTGCTTCGATGGGGTCGCAGTGAGGCCGACGAGGTAGGCGTCGAAATATTCCAGCACCTGTGCCCAGAGATTGTAGATGGAGCGGTGGCATTCGTCGGTGACGATGATGTCGAATGTCTCGATGGGGATGTCCGGATTGTATTCGATGGGTTCCTGCTGCCTGAACAGGCTGCCGATCCCGTCGATGGACTCTTCCTCCAGATCAGGATCGAGCTCCCTGCCCCTCAGCATGGAATACATGCGCTGGATGGTGCAGATACAGACCCGCGCCGTCGTGTCTATCGTGTTGCCCTGGAGCCGCTGGACGATGAATTCCTCGGTGAACTTGTAATTGTTGCAGGGGGAGGAATACTGCTGGAATTCCTTCAAGGTCTGGTCTGCGAGGTTTCCCCTGTCCACGAGGAACAGGATTCTTCTTGCCCCTGCGAACTTGATCAGTCGGTAGATGAACGAGATGGAAGTGAAGGTTTTTCCGGAGCCGGTCGCCATCTGGATCAAGGCGCGGGGCCTGTTTTGCCGCAGCGAACCTTCGAGATTTTCTATCGCCCGGATCTGGGCGGGCCAGAGTCCTTCTGTAACAAGCTTGGGCATGCTCCGGAGATTTTCGAGAAAATTCTTCTTCTCAAGAAGCTCGGCGAGGACTTCCGGCCTGTGAAAGGAGAAAACCCTTCTCGATCTCGGCTCGGGATCCATGCCGTTCGTGAAGCGGGTCTCGGCACCTGTCGACTGGTAGGAAAAGGGGAGCGGATTGTGCCATTTCGGCAACCCGTCGGGGAGCCCCTTGGTGTATTTGTCCGACTGGTTTTCGACCCCGGAAAGCGTGACGCCTTCCTTTTTCGCCTCGATCACGCCGGCAGCCTTGCCGTCCAGATAGAAAAGATAGTCCGCGAAGCCGTGACCATTCTTCAGGGGGAATTCGCGGATGGCGACGCCCTTCGAGGCATGGATGTTCGCTTTCGCAGCGTCACACACGACCCATCCCGCAGCAATAAGCTGCCTGTCTATATTCCCCCTGGCGTCCTGTTCGTTCGGCATGCCTCAACCCTTTTCCCCAATCGTATCATGCTTTGGACATGACCGGGACAGTCAACATTGACAGGGTATGGAGTCGGTTAATGAGATTTGTATCGGGCTTCCATTTTCCTGGAGAATGCTTTGAAATTTGCGTTGCCGCCAATTTATGATCGGCTTCGGTGGTCGGTTGAACCGTTCGCGAGATGAGCCATTTCCTGACGTCGCCGACCCTGTAGCTGACATACCTTGGCTTGGAAATGTATTTAGGTCCTTTCCCTTCAACTCTCCATCTTGAAAGTAATTCCGGTCGTTCCCCGATCCGGGCGGCGAGTGTTTTCGTGTCGATGAGCTTGTCGTTGTCCCATGTGCTGTATGCCTCTTGATGATCCGGCTCAGTTTTGGAGGGTTGTAGCGAGGAGAGAAGGTTGACTACTTCTTCGACCGTCATCGGCGTCTCTGCCGGAAGGTTTCTGAGTATGTAAAGCAGTTCGCCTGGTGTCATGGCGACCTGAAATAATGATCAGGGTCTGCTATAACGGCCCGATTTCAGCGCGTAAACCGGCCAAATTTTGAGGGTGGAGAGGGGGGTAGCCCATATGTAGCCTAGGCGCTTTTTTTGGTGGGGGCAATGGCTTGCGAATTTATCGTAAGACATTGATTTATTGGTGCTGATGAGAAGAATCGAACTTCCGACCTACTGATTACGAATCAGTTGCTCTACCGACTGAGCTACATCAGCATCCCGGCGCAATTATAATGGCTTCGGCCGCGGACGGCAATCATGCCGTGGCCGGGCGGGTCCGGATGATGATGTCGACTCCCTCGAAAACCCGGTTGGAAGGCATGGGGGGCAGGGAAGGTAGCGTCACTTCGGATGCATCGATATCGTGCAGTTCGCCCGTGACGACATCGTAGAAATGATGGTGCGCGCTGGTGTTCGCGTCGTACAGCACCTTGGTCGGATCGACGATCACTTCGCGGATCAGGCCCTTCTGCACGAACAGGCTCAGCGTGTTGTAAACGGTCGCCTTGGATACCATGGTCCGGTGCGAATTCACCATCGCGAGGATCTGGTCTGCAGAAGGATGCATCATGCAGGAAAAGATGGCTTCCGCTATCTTTATCCGCTGCGAAGTCGGCGAAATGCCGTAGCTTCTCAGGCTGGATACGATGGAATGTGTGCTGGAGGTATTCATGGATGAAAGGATAGCACTCGCATCCGCATGCCGCATCTGTCAACTCTGACAGGTGTTCTACGTGAAGGCCGAGGAAAGCATCCTTGCGCATTCCGGGGCCATCGTGACTCCGTAGCGGAAATGTCCGCAGTTGAGGTAGAGGTTCTGGATTTCGGGGTGTTTTCCTACGGTGGGGAGATTTCCAGGAGATCCGGGCCTGAGCCCCGCCCAGTGGCGGACTGGCTGCAGCCTTTCGAGTCCCGCCAGCATCCCGGCCGCCTTGCGATGCAATTGTCGACCCACATCCGCCGAAACCGACTTGTCGAAGCCTGCGTATTCCAGCGTGCTGCCGACGAGGAGATGCCCGTCTTTTCTGGGGACGAGATAGATTTCATCCCTGAGGAGAATGGAGTCGGCAAGCCCGGGCGCATCGAAAAGCAGCATCTGCCCCCTGACCGGGTAGATTTCCGGGCTGGAAAATTCCGGTTCGAGCAGAACCCTGCTCCATGCTCCTGCGCATACGACATAGTTGTCGGCAGTGAATTTTTCCCCCCCCGCTGTGAGGAGTGCGCTGATGCGGTCGCTGCATCTTTCGAATGAGACGACTTCATGGTGCGTCAGGATGGAAACGCCAATTCCTTCCAGTGCCTTCCGGAGCGATCGGATGAGGCGGGGGTTCCTCACCTGCGCGACATCGGGGAGCATGACTCCGTCGTCGAGGGCGAGGTGAGGCGCATGGTGCGCTTCGCACCAGGGTCGGGCCTTCTCCAGGGAGCGGCTTCCGGGCAGGATCTTCATGCCGCATTTCCGGTATTCCGGATCGATTCCGCTGGCGTCGCGAAGCTCTTCAGTCCATTCCGGGTAAAGCGCTGCTCCCCGCGCTGCGAGCAGGGCGACTTCCTCGGGATAGTCCCAGGGCAAAAGGGGCGAAAGGATTCCTCCGCCCGCCCAGGAAGCTTCCATTCCGGCTTCGCCGCGATCCAGGACGATGACGCTTCTGCCTGTCTTTGCAAGCACATAGGCGCTTGAAAGGCCGATGATCCCTGCCCCGATGATGGCGATGTCCGCCGACATGGCCGCTCCCCATTTATGCAATTACCGCTCATTCTATCAAATCGACCGCTCATCGGATTCATGTTGTGATGTACCTGAGCGCTGGTTTAGATTTGAATTGGGTCAAACTCGCACGGGACGAAATGCAAATGCAAAAGGGATTCACGCTCATCGAGCTCATGATCGTGGTGGCCATCGTCGGATTGCTCGCCGCGATCGCGGCGCCCCTGTACGGATCGTATGTCGTGCGCGGGAAGCTGGTCGAGGCTCCGAACAATCTGGCGAATTTCAGAATCCAGATGGAACAGTATTACCAGGACAACCGGGTGTATGGAACGGCTGGCGGTGCGTGCGGCGTGGCGGTTCCCACCGGAAAGTATTTCACCTACAGTTGCGCCGTGGGAACGACGACCGACTCCTATACTGCGACCGCCACAGGAAATGCCGGCGTGGGTCTCGGAAATTCCGGAGATTATACGTATACGGTGGATTCTTCCAACAATCAGGCCACGACGAAATTCGCGGGCTCGACGGTCAATTATGCGTGCTGGATCACCAAATCCGGAGATTCGTGTTGAGACAGAAAGGCGCAACCCTCATCGAGCTGTTCATCGGGCTGGCAGTCCTTGGGTTGCTGTTTGCGCTCGCCATGCCGAGCATCAAGACCTGGCTTTCGAGCACCCAGGTGAGGTCTGCCGCAGAGTCGATCCTGAACGGGTTGCAGATCGCAAGGGCGGAAGCGATCCGGAAGAATACGCAGGCGATCTTCAAGCTCACTTCGGCCTCCGGTGTCCCGGACTGGTCGGTGCTTTCGGACGATCCGACCGTCGCGGGAATCAATCTGAATGTACCGGTACAGAGCTGGAGCGGAGCGCAGGCGAAGAACGTTGGGGTGGGGGCGAGTTCCTCTTCGACCCAGGATTATTCGAGCGCGATTTCGGCGGGAACCGGGATGCCGGCATCGGTGACATTCGATGCGCTGGGAAAGGAAGTCAATTCCGGTACGGATCTCACCCGGATCGACGTGACGAATACGGCGGACAGCAGCGCGACGAGGCTGGTGATCATCGTGTCGGCTTTCGGGCAGATCAGGTTGTGCAACCCTGCAGTGAGCCTTGCGTCGAACCCGGAAGGTTGTCAGTGAGGAGGGGCTGAAGTGAGGCAAGTCGCGGACATTTCGAAACAGGGCGGCGTGATGGTGCTGGAAGCCCTGATTGCGCTCCTCATTTTCACCATGGGTATTCTCGCCGTGATCGGGATGCAGGCGAGGTCGATCGCTCAGACCATGGAGGCGCATTATCGGGTGGATGCTGCATTTCTCGGCAACCAGATCCTTTCCCTGATCTGGGCGGACAGGTTGAACGTGACGGGCTATGCATGCAGTCCCTGTACTACGTCTACGACCAATACCACCGTCCAGGCCTGGGTGACGCAGATCCAGAGCACCAACAGCCAGAGCGCGTACCTTCCGGGCGTGACCGATAAGGTAAACCAGCCGACCATCGTGGTGGGCAATGTGACCGATCCGCAGGGCGTTCTGACCGGTCATACAGTGACCGTGACGCTTTCCTGGAAATCCCCGCAGAGCGGCGCGACGCACAGCTATACCACCATGGCTCAGATCAACCTTTACTGAAGAAAAGCAGTGGACAAGACCAAACAAAGCGGATTCAGCCTGATCGAGATCCTGGTAGGCCTCGTGATCGGTCTGGTCGCCATGCTGGCGATCTTCCAGACCCTCGCGCTTTTCGAGTCGCAGAGAAGGACGACCGGGGCGGGCGCCGACATGCAGCAAAGCGGTCTTACCGCCCTTTACGCGCTCGAGCAGGACATCCGCCTGGGCGGATTCGGCCTCATCAGGAGCGGTCTCATCGTGGGAGGAACACAGCAGCAGGGGAGCATTCCCTGCACGCAGATCGATGCATTCAATCCGAACAGCATTTTTCAGAGCGTTCCGGTCAAGATCGTCGACGGCGGAACCGGTCTTTCCGACACCCTGATCACGGCGAGAATGGATTCCGCCCTGGGGGGGATATCGACAGGTTCCGGCCACGGCTATCTGATTGCGAGCGCTTCCAGCACGGCTTCCTCGCTCACCCTCGATACCGGAAGAGGGTTGAAGGCGAATGACTATATCCTGATTTCGCAGGGTACGCTCGACTGCACGCTGCTCAAGGTTTCCTCGAGCTTCAATTACTGCACGCAAAATTGCGGTACAACCGCCCCGATCACCATCGGCGATCCGACCACGGTCAATGTTTCTTCCGTATCCAATGCGGCCGGCAACACCAGCGGAAGCCCGACCGCGCAGAATTACACTGCAGGTGCCCAGGTCATCGATCTCGGACCGAGCAATCCCCTGACGATCTCCACCTTCAACATCTCCAGCGGCAATCTGGTCCAGACCGACAATTACGCATCGACCAGCACTCCGCAGGCGGCCAATATCGTCAACATCCAGGCGCAGTATGGCGTGGCTGCGGCAGGGGGAGGGCAGACCGTCAACTGCTGGACCGATGCCACGGGAAGCAAGTGCTCTCCTTCTTCGGGAGACTGGGCGACCCCCAACATGTCCGACTACCAGCGCATCAAGGCGATCCGGATCGCGGTGGTGGCGAGAAGTCCCCTGAAGGAAAAGGCCACAGGCACTTCCTCGACCGGCGCCCTGGCCTGCAATACCACTACCACGGCGCCTGCGACCTGG
Organism: Pseudomonadota bacterium; assembly: GCA_021848705.1. GTDB lineage: Bacteria > Pseudomonadota > Gammaproteobacteria > Burkholderiales > JABEVD01 > JABEVD01. The sequence continues at coordinate 18,259 of JAJZTT010000012.1, read as the reverse complement.
CCTTCGACAGGGTTGCCCACTGGAAGCAGTGCTCCGCCCACCGTGGATCTCACTGCGGATACCAGCTGGAAGTGTTACCGCTACAAGGTGTACTGGACCGTGGTGCCGCTCAGGAACGTGATCTGGGGGAACCTGTGAACAATCAGAAAGGAATCGTCCTCATCATTGCGCTGATCGCGCTGGTCGCGATGTCGCTTGCCGGCATCTCGCTCATGAGAACGGTCGATACCACCAATGTCATTTCGGGAAACCTCGCATTCGGAGAGGCTGCGGTGCAGATGGAGGATGTCGGCGAGGCGGCTGCCTACCAGTGGGTCACTTCCAACATGATGAACGGAAGCGTGGCCACCAGTTGCCAGGTGATTCAGTCGAAGTCACCCGGAACCGCATGTAGCGGCTCCAGCTTCTATTATCCCGATGCGCTGCCGATAGACAGTCAGACCAAGCTTCCGAATCCCGGTACGGGGAATTCGCTCAACTGGAGCCCGCCTGTGCCCACCGGGGTTCCTGCCGGATATCAGGTGCAATACATCATCGAGAGGATGTGCGGGACGAATGTCGGCGCTGCGGCCAATACCAACGGCGCGGCTCCTACATTCGCCTACTGCATGGCGGCTCCGGTGTATTTTCCGGCCTCGGTGAGCAACGGGGCGGTGAACGGAGTCACCTTGCAGAATACCGGAAACGGATACAACGTCACCCCGCCCACTGTGGTTTTCGACAATACCGGCTCGGGTGGCAGCGGAGCGACCGCAACGGCCACCATCACGGGAGGCACGGTCGGCGTGACCGTCACAAGCGGAGGTTCAGGATACGGCTCCGGCCCGATTGCGATCCTGTACGGAGGAGACGGTTCCGGAGCCACCACCCTGGTTTCCGGAACCGGAAGGCTTTATTTCAGGGTGACGGTGATGGTGACGGGGCCGAGGAACACCACCGGAATGGCGCAGTATTTCATCGGCTCCGAGGATACCGTCAACTAGCGGTATGGGTTCAGGGAGGGGGATGCGAATGGTATGAAGGAAATCTGTGCTTTGGAACCAACTCAATTCAACGGAAAGGGAACATCATGAACACTTTTAAACCGGCAAAACTCCTCGTGGCCCTGTTGCTCGGCCTGGGGCTCGCCACAGCCCATGCCGACAACAATGGCAATGGTTATGGCAACGGCAATGGCGACAACAAGAGCAGCAGCGACAACAGCGGTGACAACAAGAGCAGTGACAACAAGAGCAGCGGCGACAAGACCGGCACCACGGCCACGACCACTCCGAACTGCACCTCTTCGATCGTTTCCGCTTGCGGAACCAACATCATCAGGACCGTCTGCACCACCGCTTCCAACGTCGCCACCGATACCGACAAGGACGAAGAAAACGAGCATCACGATTCCGGTCGCGGCCAGGACAAGGACAGCAACCACAAGGACAAGAACGGCAATTCGGACACTTATTCCGACGACGACAGGATCTCCCCTCGTCACTATGCTGGTCAGGAGAACGAATCGGACTTCGATTTCGACTACAAGGATTCCCAGGGCAACGACCATCACGTCGATCATAGCGAGCGCGTAGGCACTTCCCCGGACGGCAAGATCACCATCTGCCATCGCATGGGCGGCGCCAGAGTGACGCTCGACGTTCCGGACGACCAGGTCAACGGAGTCAAGGCGCACGGCCATGGAAACCACGACATGGACAGCATCGGAAAATGCGAGGACGAGGATGATTCGAATCCCGACAACGATGCCGTGCCAAGGGAGTCCCTCAAGGCCAGAGCCCAGGGGCAGACCATTACCACGGCCGCCACCTCGCTTTCTGCCTGCCTGGCCGCACCTGCAGGCTCGACGGTCACTGTTTACGGCGGCGGCAGCGGCGGAAGCGGCGGAAGCACCGGAACCGGCGGCGGGAATAACGGCGGCGGAAGCGGCGGCGGCAATGGCGGAAGCGGCGGCGGTAGTGGCAGTGGCAGTGGCGGAAGCGGCGGAAGCGGCGGCACACAATACCAGGGAGCAGGTTGCAATGCCCCCGGAGTATCCTGCACGATCCCGGTTGCGATCCCCAACAGCGGCGGAATCCGTACCCTGCGCTGATTTTTTCTGCATCGAATGGCGCCCTTCGGGGCGCTTTTTTTATAATATTTTTCAACCCTGCCAGGAAAACGGGATAATGTGTTTTTTTCAGGGGAGATCGGGATGGTCCGCATGTTGAATTTCGTACTGCTGCTTTCCGGGCTGTGCGGGATCTCCTACGAAATCCTCTATGGCAGAATCCTCGGCGGAATGCTCGGGGACCAGTTCGCGGTTTCCAGCGCCGTCCTCATCACCTTCCTGCTCGGCATAGGCCTGGGATCCAGGCATGCGCACAGGTTCTGGCGCCATCTCTGGCTGATCGAGGGTTCGATCGGCCTGTACGGGGTCGCATTTGCGCTGCTGCAGGGACCGATCGACAGCCTGCTCTACGCAGGGGAAGGTCTGTTTCCGGGGCTTTCCGGGGCCATCCTTCCGGCAATCATCCTGCTGCTTTTTCCGGCCTTTCTGATCGGCTGCAGCGTGCCGCTATTCGCCGGGTATCTTTCCGCGAAGGGAAAGGTATTTTCAGGCGTCTATTCCACCTACAATCTCGCCGCGGCTGCGACTGCAATCCTGATCGAATTCTGGATGATCAGGAAGTTCGGCATCACCGGAACCATGGTTTTCTTCGGGTTGCTGAATCTGCTCGCATCGGCCATGCTGTATCCTGCAGGAAAGCACGAATCATGCGCACCTCCTGCCCCGGGCAGGGCATCCGGACTTCCTGTCAACCAGATCGTCTCCCTGGTTCTGATCAGCATGGCTTCCGCGGTGTTCCAGCTGTTCATGGTGAAGATTTCCGAACTCATGTTCGGTCCTTTCCGCGAATCCTTCGCACTGGTGCTCGCCATCGTCCTGTTCGGCATTTCTGCCGGATCCTTCCTGGTGAAGAGGATGAAGCTCGGTTACCCGGCCCTGCTTCTCGCCAACGCCTCTGGCCTGCTGTTTTTCATGGTCTTCTATCAGGACATCCTGTATGTTTATGCGGCGCTTTACCAGGGTGCGGTCGATCACGGCGTGACGGTGCTGATCCTGAAAGGGATCGTGCTTCTGCTGCTCATGGGCCTGCCCGCGATGACCTTCGGCGCGACGGTTCCTGCGCTTCTGGCGAAGGAAGGGGAAGTGGCGCGCGAATCGGGCGCGCTGCTCTACATCGCTTCGATGGCGAATGTCGCCGGATTCCTGCTGATGGCTTTCGTGTTGCACAGGTATTTCGATTACGGCATCGAACTCATCGCAATCGCCATCCTGGTGCTGGCTGCGCAGGCAGCTTATGCCAGGAAAAGGACACTGGTTCCCGCAGCGGCAATTCTGCTGCTCACCCTCGGGGCGCACCATTCCTTCTGGGACGAAAATCTGCTCTATCTCAGCTACACTTCCTTCCATTCGGAAAGGAAGCTCGAGGAAGAACGCAAGGATTTCAGTTTCCCGGAAAAATTCAGGGGTTACCAGGATGTTTTCTCGATCAACTGGGTGAAGGGGGAGCCTTATTTCTTCATCAACGGCTACATCAGCTTTCCGATGAACAACCCGTCCGAAAAGACGGTCGGCACCATCGGACCGATGTTCTCGAAGGATACGAACGATGCGCTGGTGCTGGGGCTCGGGAGCGGTTCGACAGGTTCCGCAGTCGGCCAGCTTTTTTCCCATACCGACATCGTCGAAATCAATCCCGTGATCCGCGAGAACCTCTACCGGATGAAGAAATGGAACTTCGACATCGAGAAGAATCCGGGGGTGCACATCATCGTGGATGATGCCATCCACTATTCGAAAAGCTCGAAAAAAAGCTATGACATGATCCTGAATACGGTGACGAGCCCGCTGTATTTCAGCTCCTCCAAGCTCTACACAGTCGATTTCCTGCAGATGACGAAAAGAAGGCTGAGGCCCGGCGGAATCTACCTGACCTGGATGGACGGAAGAGTGGGCTCGAAAGGAGCGGAAATCATTCTGCAGACGGTGAAAAGCGTGTACCGCCATTGCGCGCTCGTCTTCATCAAGTCCGGGTATTTTCTCGTGATCGCATCCGACGATCCGGTGAGGCTGCATCATCCCGAACTCGCAGACCGGTCGAAACCGCTGGAACAGGACCTCATGGGGGAACACGGCATCATTCCCCGCATGCTCGCCTACCATCTGATGACTCCCGATGCCTACCGGATACTCGAGGGACTGAATCCTCCGGTGAACACCCTCGACGATCCGGTTCTCGAATTCGAAATGGCGAGGCTGGGAAAAAGCGATCTGACCGAATTCAGGAAAAGACTCGAATCGACCTTCGACTTTTCTGCAGTGCAGAATGCAGTGGAGCCTGCGATGAAATACGATCCTGTGGAGCATGTCGCGGAAGCGGAATTCATGCTCGGCAATGCCGGCATCACCGAAAAATGGATGCAGCAGGGGCGCATCTATGTGCGGAATTTCGACAACAGGCTGGCCCAACAGCGGATGAGATTCTACGAAATCCTGGCGGAAAAATCGGGTAGCGCAAAATCGCTGCGCATCCTGGGAAGGGAATACAGAAGGCAGGGTTTTTACCAGGCTGCGCTCACTCAATACCAGAAGGCGCTGCAAGCAAGGCCTGGAGATGTGGCGACGGTATTCGATATCGGCGAGTGCGAAGAATTGCTGGGAAGAGTCGATCAGGCCATCAGCCAGTTCGAGCTTGCCGAAAAAATGTCGCCAAAAAATGCATCTGTCCCCTATGCGGCCGCCGGGGCATATCTCCTTGCGGGAAGGAGGGAGGAAGCCCTGGCTGCGATCGAAAGATCGATCTCTCTCGATCCTGCGGGGATGGCCTATTACCAGAAAGGGGGGATCCTGGAGGCGCTGGGGAAAAAGGACGAAGCGGTCGCGTCATACCGGCAGGCGCTGGTCCTGGATCCGCAGAATCGCGAGATCCAGTATGCGCTCAGCCGCTATCTTTCGAAGTGGTGATCCGGTAGAGTCGATAACGCTCGAAGCGGTCTCCGGCGCGGGCGCCTTCCCAGAGCTTCTTCCATCCGGCAGGTTCCTTGCGGTTGGAAGAAACTGTCTGCACCAGGACGAGATCGCAATGCCTCTTCCTGGTCACGACGCCGAGATAATAGTCCAGCATTGCCCGCTGCGCTTCACCCAGGTGCCTTTCCTCGATACAGGTGTACTGTCCGGGAAGCGCGGCCTTCATGTCCAGGAACATTTCCCGGTATCCCTTGATCGAGTCCAGAAAGGGAAGCCACAGGGTCATCAGGATCATCCAGACCGTCACGATTCCGCTTGCCCAGTTGATGGTTGCACGTTTCGCGTTATGCTCGGTATGCGTGATCAGCCAGATCCATAGCAGGGTCGCTGCGAAAGCGAATATGAACGGAAAGAGGTGGAAGCTTGCCACGAAATCTGGATGATAATGGTGTATTCTGGCCGCGATCCAATGCGGGAATCCGGTCATCATCGCGATCCATCCGGTCCAGAAAAGCAGGGTCAGAAGCCCGAATGTGATGATTCCGAACCAGTTGAAGGCGCTCGCCAGGTTGCGCTTCATGCTTTCCATCGAAGAGGCTGCAAGGAGCGCAAGCGGCAGGAGCATGGGCATGGCATAGAGTTCCCGGGTGGTATGGCTCGAACTCAGGACAATCAGCATCGAAAGGAAGACCGCGAGCGGCAGAAGAAACCTTTCCTGGAGGAGCTTGGTCCTTTCGCGCCACGCGACCAGGATGGCAACCGGCAGGGTCGGCCATGCGAACCAGGGAAGGAGAGAGACGTAGAAGAACCACGAAGGATGGGGCGCCCTGACCAGTCCGAAATTGATGTCGAGGCTTTTTTTCAGCCAGGAGGAAAGAAGTTCTGGATGGTTCGCTCCGAGCAGCCATGGCCAGATCAGGATCCACGGGGAGAGGGAGGCAGCCAGTATGAAAACGAAGAGGATCTGTTGGCGGATCCTCCCGCCCAAAACGGGAAGCAAAAAGAGCACAGGTGCGAAAAATGCGAGCGCAATCGGACCTCTGGCCAGGAAGCCGATGCCGATTCCGGTTCCCGCGACGAGGCCGGCGAAAAGGGTGTTGCGGCTCCTGAGCGCGAAACCGTAGAGGGCGATGGAGCATCCCGCGAACAGGGCGGAGTCGGCAATCAGCTGGTGGGCGTGCCCGAGCAGGCCGAAGCTGCCCACCAGCATGAGCGCGGCATATCTTCCATTGCCGTGAAGAATCCGCCCGACAAGCACGAGGAAGAGGAGGGCGATTCCCATGTAAAAGCCGGTCGCGAGTCTGACCGCATCCGGGAGGCCGATGAGCGGCGAAAGAAGTTGACCGAAAAGCGCCGCCGTCCAGTAGAAAAGGGGGGGGCGAACGAAGGGGGTTTCATCGGGCAAGCCGAGCGTGAGCCAGTTCCCGGATTCGATGAGGTGATGGATCAGGCCGAAATTGTAGGCTTCGTCCGGCTTCCAGGGTTCGTGGCCGATGAGGCCCGGCAGGATCCATGCAAGAATCAGGATGAAAATGAGGGCAGCCTCGACCCTGTCGAGCTGCGGTTCGGCTTCTGCTTGCGGTTCCAGGTAATACATTATTCGACCAGCTTGATTTCTTCCCCGGGGTGCGGCTCACCGTTCGGATAGGCTTCGTTGAGCAGCCTCAGATAGCCAGTGGCATTTTTTCCGAGCGGGGATCCACGGGAAAGGGACTCGAAGGTGTCGCGAGGCCCGGCATGCCGGATGCTGATCCTGAGACCCCGGGCCAGCTTCTTCTCCGCGGCGGAGAGCGTGTGGAAGCTGTATATCGCCTTTTCCATCCCGGCTCTTTGGCCTGAAAATGCCTGGGCGGATTTTGCGACCGCGGTGATGACGAACAGGTTTCCGTCCTTCAAGAAGGCGGCCGCTTCCGCTTTCGGCGAGACGATGGTCATTGCCCCCTGCAAACCCGAAGCGCCGATCCGGGTAGCCTCCTGGCTGGAAAAGCGCTTTTGCAGATACAGGGCGGGGTCCCCGGCATACTGATCGACGAGGGTGAGTTCGATTGCGGCATCGGCTCCGGGCGAGATCGCCTGCAGCTTTTTCGGGCTGTTCTTCACTATCCAGTCCGGCGGAAAGTTGATTGCGATGCCGAGTCCGGCATGCAGGAATTCGTTGTTTCTCACCACGCCCTGGGCAGGACTGTCGCCGAAGGTGAGACCGTCGATTTCCTGAAGATAGATCCTTCTTCCCACCACGGGATGGGGGGAAACCTCCAGGGCGGCAGCCTCGTTCACCACCTGCTGCAATCTCGTGTCGGTATCCGGATGGGAGGCGAAAAGTCCATGATAGGAACGGGGCTGGCGATGTTCCTCCTGGGCGAGCACCTTGTCGAATTCCTCCTGATTCTTCAGCACGGAAAGCACCTCGATCATCGCATGAGGATCGTAGCCGGTCCTCGCCAGGTATTCGCTTCCCAGCTTGTCTGCTTCCAGTTCATGTTCGCGGCCGTAGCCGGAAAGAAGCGCATTTCCGGATACATTGATGAGGCTGTATCCTGCCTGGGTGTTCATTTCAGGGACGAAGATGGAGGCGAGCTCTGCGCCGATCTGCGTTGCGGTCGCAGCCGTATACTGTTTCACCGAATGTCTTGCGGTGACATGTCCGATTTCGTGGCCCAGCACCGCTGCAAGGTCCGCCTCGGAGCCCAGATAGGGGAGGATGCCGCGGGTGATGTAGACATATCCGCCGGGAAGCGCGAATGCATTGACTTCGGGGCTGTCCAGCACGGTGAAATGATAGGCGAGGTTGGGACGGTGACTGTTGGCCGCAAGGCGCTGTCCAACCCTGTTCACGTACTCCTGCAGGTGCTTCGATTCGTATACGCCATACTGCTTGCGCACTTCCAGGTCCGACTGCCTGCCCATGGCGATTTCGTCGGACTCGGACATCAGGACGAAATCCTCCCTTCCGCTCACCGGATTGACTGCGCAACCCTGGAGAAGGGCGAGCAAAAGAAAAATCAGGACGGCCTTCATGTCGCGCTCCCAATGAAAAAGGCAGCCAGCGGCTGCCTTCGTCAAACCTTGACCGAAACAATTCCTCAGACGGCAGCCTTCTTGCCATATTTCTGACGGAACTTCTCGACGCGCCCTGCGGTGTCGACGATCTTCTGCTTTCCGGTGTAGAAAGGATGACATGCTGCGCAGACTTCGATGCGCAGCGGCTTGCCGATCGTCGAACGGGTGGTGAAAACCTCGCCGCAACTGCAGGTCACGGTGACATCGTTATATACGGGGTGTATGCCTGGTTTCATCTTGGAATCCTAAAAATGGCGCAGTAAATTCGCTATTATCTTTCAACGGGCGGATCTTTGCAAGCATCAGCCCCTGCGCATCGAATCGAAAAAGTCCGAATTGGTCTTCGTCGCCTTGATCTTGTCGAGCAGGAACTCGATCGCTTCAAGGTCGTCCATCGGATAGAGCAGTTTCCTGAGCACCCAGATCTTCTGCAACACATCCGGCTTGATGAGCAACTCCTCGCGGCGGGTACCGGAGCGGTTGACATTGATGGCCGGGTAGGTGCGTTTCTCGGCGATCCTTCTGTCGAGATGGATCTCCATGTTGCCGGTACCCTTGAATTCCTCGTAGATGACGTCGTCCATCCTCGAACCGGTGTCGACCAGTGCGGTTGCGATGATGGTGAGCGAGCCGCCTTCCTCGATGTTCCTGGCTGCGCCGAAAAAGCGCTTGGGGCGCTGCAGCGCGTTTGCGTCCACGCCGCCCGTGAGCACCTTGCCCGAGGCTGGAACGACGGTGTTGTAGGCGCGTGCGAGGCGGGTGATCGAATCGAGCAGGATCACCACGTCCTTCTTGTGCTCGACGAGGCGCTTGGCCTTTTCCAGAACCATTTCAGCCACCTGGACATGGCGGGTGGCCGGTTCGTCGAATGTGGAGGAAACCACTTCCCCTCGCACCGAGCGGGTCATCTCGGTCACTTCCTCGGGGCGTTCGTCGATGAGCAATACGATGAGATGCACGTCCGGGAAATTGCTTGCGATGGAATGCGCGATATGCTGCAGCATGACCGTCTTGCCGCTTTTCGGCGAGGCCACCAGCAGTCCGCGCTGCCCCTTGCCGATTGGTGCGATCATGTCGATGACCCGGCCGGTGATGTTTTCCTCGGAGCGGTTGTCGCGCTCCAGGGTGAGCGGTTCGGTGGGGAACAGCGGGGTGAGGTTTTCGAACAGGATCTTGTGCTTGGAATTTTCCGGGGGTTCGCCGTTGACTTTGTCCACCTTCACCAGCGCAAAATAGCGTTCCCCGTCCTTCGGGGTCCTGATTTCGCCCTCGATGGAATCCCCTGTGTGCAGGTTGAAACGCCTGATCTGGGAGGGGCTGACATAGATGTCGTCCGGTCCCGCGAGGTAGGAGATGTCCGGGGAACGCAGGAAGCCGAATCCGTCCTGCAGCACTTCCAGGGTTCCTTCGCCGTAAATGCTTTCCCCCTTTTTCGCCTGGTTCTTCAGCAGGGCGAAGATGAGTTCGTGTTTTCTGAAGCGATTGGCTCCGTCGATTTCGTTGGCGATCGCCATTTCAACGAGTTGCGTTACGGGGAGGGATTTCAGGTCGGATAGATGCATTTGCGGAAGAAGATATCTGATGTGAGACGGAAAATCGGACGGAGGTCTGCAGAGCTTGCTGCAGACCCGTTTTGAAGGTTATCCGGTTTAGATGTGGCTGTCAATAAAGGCGGTCAGCTGGGACTTCATCAGCGCGCCCACCTTGGTTGCCTCGACTTCGCCGTTCTTGAAGATCATCAGCGTGGGAATCCCGCGGATGCCGTATTTCGGCGGAGTTTCCTGGTTGTCGTCGATGTTGAGCTTGGCGATCTTGAGGCGCCCTGCATACTCCTGCGCGACTTCGTCCAGGATCGGTGCAATCATCTTGCACGGACCGCACCATTCCGCCCAGTAATCGACCAGTACAGGGATCTGTGAATTTTTCACTTCTTCCTCGAAAGTTTCGTCCGTCACATGGTGGATATGCTCGCTCATTTGCGCCTCGTGGGAAATCGGAAAATGCAATATCGTAACCAAATTGCACCCAAGTGTGAAGCTCGCAGGCAAAAATAACCCCACAGGGGGATAGGGCTGCTAGAATAACAATTCTCCAGATATTCCAGAGGATGGATCAATGGCCTATGTAGTGACTGAAAACTGCATCCGCTGCAAATATACGGATTGCGTCGATGTCTGCCCGGTGGACTGCTTCAGGGAAGGGGAAAATTTCCTGGTGATCGATCCTGAAGAATGCATCGATTGCACACTTTGTGTGGCCGAATGTCCGGCCGAAGCGATCTATGCCGAAGACGACGTTCCGGAGGATCAGTTGCATTTCATCGAACTCAATGCCGAACTCGCCAGGACTTTCGCGCCCATCACGGAAAAGAAGGATCCGCCTGAAGACGCGGACGACTGGCTTCATGTGAAGGACAAGCTGAAATATCTGGAGCGCTGATCTGGCGATCGGGCGGTCAGCGCTTCACTCCGGTCGCTTCCTTGCCGATGCGGCAGGGATCATCGTGTCCGAAAACACGGGAAGCGATCTTTCCAGGGTCACGGTGCTGCTGCCCGACCTGCATGCCGCATCCGGGTTGTCCAGGGAGCTGAAGGAAGCCTCCGGACATCCCTTCTTGCTGCTTCCGGGAATGCACACCTTCGATTCCCTGGCGAATCCTGATGAATTCCTTCCTTCCAGCCTTGCCGCGACCAGGGTGCACCTTGCGCTCAAGGAAAGAAAATGGTTTCGCGAAGAGGACCTTTGGAGAATCAGCCGCGAGTTGGTGGCGCTTTTCGAGGAAATGACCCGCTGGAAGGTGCGCCTTCCCGAGGATCTCGCGGATTTTTACTCGGAACTCGAGCGAGCGTACAAGGCGAAGGCAGGGGACGCGATGATGTTCGAAGCGCATCTCGTGCATGAACTTTGGCATGTCATGGAGTCCGAAGGGCCGGGAAGGATCGCTGCGAGCCGGATGGAACTTTCGAGGATCGCAAGGAATGCCCCCGGGCCTCTTTACGTGCTCGCGCCAGATCCGCTCAATCCGGCCGAAACGGAATTCCTCGAATCCTGGTCGGATCGGGTCATGGTGCTTCACGAGTGCCATCCCCCCTTTCTCGAATCGGTTTGGCCGGAGGGGGAAGCCCCTGATCTCAAGACGAGGGCGGAATCCGCTCCCCCTTTCGAAGCGAATTTTTCCCTTTTCGGTGCCAACGGGCTGGAGGAAGCTGCGGAAAGGGCGGAAATCGCGGTACGAGGCTGGCTGGAAGAAGGCAGGAAAAGCATCGCAATCGTCGCGTTCGACAGGCTTGCAGCGCGCAGGGTGAAGGCGCTCCTGTAACGATCCGGGATTCTGGTGGAAGACGAGACCGGCTGGACGCTTTCCACCGCTTCGGCCAGCACCGCCGTGATGCGACTCGTCGATTGCGTCGCGAGCGGTTTCTATCACGCAGATCTCCTCGATTTCCTGAAATCCCCGTTCGCCTTTCGCGACCGGGAGGAAGGCTTCAGGGAGGCTGCCGTGCATTTTATCGAGCAGGTGGTCAGAAGGCGGGGGATCGTCTCGGGACTCGACCGTTGCCTTGCTCATTGCGGAGATTCGGAACAGGCGAGCGAAGCCATTGTTGCACTGAAGGAAGTCGAATCCGCCCTGAAGGGAGGAAAGAGGCGCCTGTCTGAATGGCTCGATGCGCTGTTTGCCTCGCTGGACAGACTCGGCATGAAGGACGCACTGCAGTCGGACGTGGCAGGGGAGGCGCTTCTCGAGAAGCTGGAAGATCTGCGACTCGAGCTCCTCCCTGAAGAAGGGAAATTCGGCTTTTCCTCCTGGCGGCGCTGGCTCGACCTGGAACTGGAAGAATCGACTTTCCGCGATTCCGGGATCAGGAGCCCGGTCTCCTTCACCCATCTGTTTGCAACCCGCCTGCGCAGGTTCGAAGCGGCATTGTTGCTCGGCTGCGATGCGGATCATCTTCCTGCCGAAGAAAACCAGGGCATTTTCTTCAACCAGTCGGTGCGGGCAGAACTCGGGCTGCCTCTGAAAAACCCGTTGCGCCAGATCGGAGACCTGAAGGGGCTCCTTTGCCGATGCGACGAGGTGCTCGGCATCTGGCAGCAGACGAGGGCGGGCGAGCCCAACCTGCTGAGTCCTTTTCTCGAACAGTTGAATGCATTCCACCTTCATGCCTGCGGATCCGATCTCATCGACCGGGATTTTGCAGCGAAAATTCCCGAACTGCGGCTGGAAAACCCGCGTTTTGCCGGGATGGAAGGAACGAACCGTCCTTCTCCTGCGATTTTAGAGGAGCTGATCCCGAAAAGCATCACGGCGAGCGGTTACGGAAGCCTGCTTTCCTGTCCCTACCAGTATCATGCGGAAAGGATACTGGGGCTTGCCGCGATGGAAGACGTGGAAACGGAGATTGGCAAGGCCGATTACGGCAGCCTCGTCCACGAGGCGCTGCAGGTCTTTCATGGAAGATACCGGGAGGTTTCGCGGCTCGCTGATCCGGAAGGGAAACTCTCCGAAATCAGCGCAGCGGTATTCCGGGATGCGGTCGAATCCGATTTTCTCGCCAGAGCCTGGCTGTTTCGCTGGAAGGCGATGATTCCGGAATACATTTCCTGGCAGGTCGGGCGGGAAAGAGAGGGATGGAGGATCGTTTCCATGGAGATGAAGGGAACTCATCTGCTCCATCCGGACGGGAAGGAATTGCGGCTGGAGGGGAGGATAGACCGGGTGGAAAGATCCGCGGAAGGATGTTCCATTCTCGACTACAAGGTGAAGTCACCGGATGCGCTGAGGAAAATGCTTGCCGATCCCGGAGAGGAGGTTCAGCTCCCAGCCTATGCGCTCCTGCTGGGCGAACCGGTTCTGGAGGCGGCCTTTCTTTCCCTGGATGGCAAGGTGGCGAAGGTTTCCAGTGAAAACCTGCTTCCGGATGAAAATGCGCAAAGGCTTTCGTCCATCTTTGCCATGATGCGGCAAGGCGCGGGACTTCCTGCGCAGGGAATCGAGGAAGTTTGCGCACATTGCGAAATTCGCGGCCTTTGCCGCAAGGATTTCTGGAAATGAGGCAACTGGATCCGCATTCGAGCGTGGTGATGGAAGCCTGCGCGGGCAGCGGCAAGACCTGGACCCTGGTTTCCAGGATCATTCGCCTGCTTCTGTCCGGGGTCGGGTTTTCGGAAATCCTCGCCATCACCTTCACCCGCAAGGCTGCCCGTGAAATAGAGGAGAGGCTCGCGAAGTGGCTGAAGGAAATGGCGCTGATGGAGGATCCCGATCTGGCACGTTTCCTCGGGGAGCGCGGACTAACGAAAGCGGAGATCGAAGCTGCGATGCCGAAAGCGAGGCGGCTTTTCGAGGCTTCCATGAAGGACTCCCCCACCATCACCACCTTCCATGGCTGGTTCCTGGAAATCCTGAGGCGCGCACCTCTTTCGGAAAATCTGGCGGGAGCCAATCTTGCCGAATCGGTTGCAGCGCTCGTAGAGGAAGCCTGGCAGCGTTTTCTGGACGATCTGCTGAAGGACCCGGAAAGCCCGGTCGCAATCCATCTTTCCGGGCTTTTCGAGGAATACGGTCTCCACAATACCAGAAAGCTCCTCGAAACCTTTCTCGAAAAGCGCGCGGAATGGTGGGCCCATGTTTCCGGAAGCAGCGATCCTTCCCGATATGCGCTGGAGCAGCTCGCTCAGGAACTCGAAGTCGATCCGCAACAGGACGTATTGGGGGAAGCCTTCGGCAGCGAATTCGTCTCGCTCCTCCTGGAGTATGCGGGTCTGCTCGGAAGGAACACCGATTCGGACAGGAACCATGCTACAAGGCTGGAAATGGCGCTTTCCGGGAAGATCGACTTCGATGCGATCCACGGCGTTTTCTTCACAGGGGAAGGCACGCTGAGATCCAGGAAGGCGGGCAAGGCGCAGGCTGCAAGACTAGGGGAATCCGGGGAAGAACGGCTCCTCGAACTCCATCGGAGTCTGGGGGAGGAACTGCAGCAAGTCGCAGACAGGCTGATTCACCAGAAGGTCTACCGTTTCAACGAATCCGGCCTCATTGCCGGATGCGCCTTCCTCGAAGCGTACGACCGATTGAAGGAAGAAGTCGGAGTGATCGATTTCACCGACGTGGAATGGCGCACCTGGAGGCTGCTCCGGCATTCCGAGCATGCGGAATACATGCAGTACAAGCTCGATTCCAGGGTTCGCCATCTGCTCCTCGATGAATTCCAGGACACCAATCCGGTGCAGTGGCAGATCCTGCAATCCTGGCTTTCCGCATCCTGCGAAGCTGGCGTGAAGCCGGTGGTGTTCCTGGTCGGGGACCCCAAGCAGTCGATTTACCGGTTCAGGCGGGCAGAGCCCAGGCTTTTCGACATCGCGGCTGAATTTCTGAAAAGGGAATATGGCGCGCATCATTTGTTGATGAACGTTTCGAGGAGAAGTTCGCCCATTGTGATCGAATGCGTGAACCGGGTTTTTTCCGGAATCCCCGGCTTCCCGGATCACCGGACCCATCGCCAGGATCTGGATGGAATGGTGGTGGCGGTCCCGCTTGCAGAGGAAGCGTCTTCTCCCTCCGTGGCGCCGGTGGAAGGGTTGAGGAATCCCCTGCTCGCGGCAAGGCAGGAGGCAAGGGACGAGCGGCTCGAGCGGGAGGCGCAAGAATTCGCCTCCGGGATAGCCGAAATCGTCGGCCGCTATCCTGTCGCCGGACCGGACGGCAGGTTTCGTCCCGCGAGATATGGGGACATCATGGTGCTCGTCAGAAAACGTGCGGGGCTTTCGACCTACGAACGTGCGCTCAGGGCGGCGGGAATTCCCTATGTGGGATCCGGAAGGGGCGGTCTGCTCGATACCCTGGAAGCTTCGGACATCACTGCCCTGCTTTCCTTTCTCATCGCGCCTTTTGCCGACCTCCATCTCGCCCAGGTGTTGAAAAGCCCGCTCTTCGCCATTTCGGACAGGGAAATTATGGAACTGGCGCTTCTTCCGGGGCGATCCTGGTGGGAGAAAATGCAGGCAGCGCCTTCCGGAACCGGAATGGAAGAAGCACGGGAAATGCTCTCGGGTTGGATGAGGAAGGCCGGGATCCTTCCGGTGCACGACCTGCTTGATGCGATCTATCATGAAGGAAATGTCGTCCCCCGCTACCGCAACGCTGCGCCGCCTGCGCTCAAGGCTTCCGTTTCCGCCAATCTGCTCGCCTATCTGGAACTTGCACTGGAAGTCGATGCGGGACGCTACCCGAGCCTGCCGAAATTCATGAGGGAACTCGCGGAACTGAAACGCATCGGGGAAGATGCTCCGGACGAGGGCCTGATCGGAGAGACCGGCAATGCCCTGCGCTTCTACACCATCCACGGGGCGAAGGGGCTGGAAGCGCCCATCGTCTGGCTGCTCGGAGCGAATCCTTCCCGTGAGACCCGGGACGAGGGTTACGGCGTCGTCATCGACTGGCCACCGGAAGCGGATCGCCCCGCCCATTTTTCCCTCCATTCGACCAGGGCGGAAAGGGGGGCTTCCAGGATGGGGTACTTCGAAGCGGAATCGGAAAGGGCGAGCCGCGAGGACCAGAACCTGCTCTATGTCGCGATGACCCGGGCGGCGCAGGCGCTCTTCGTGAGCGGCATCCCCGGCGGGAGGGAAAATACCTGGTATCACCGGATCCGGGAAGCGGCAGAGCCCGCTTCCTTCGTTCCGCTCGAAGTCGAAGAGAAGCGCGATTCGGTCGAAGCGAAGGCTTCAGGAAAGCCTGCATGTTTCGGGCGGCGCGAGGAAAAAAGCGAAAAGATGCGTTATGGAACGCTGCTTCACGAGATTTTGCAGCGCGGCGGGAAAAGCCTCCTTCCCGACGAGGATCCAGCAGTGAAGGATGCGCGAAGGATCCTTTCCTCCCCTCATCTTGCCCGGTTCTTCGATCCTTCCCTGCATCTCGGGGCGTGGAACGAAGTATCCTATGCGGGAGGGGAAGGAGAGATCGGGCGGATCGACAGGCTGGTCGAATTCGAAAGCGAGGTTTGGGTGCTCGATTACAAGAGCGGGGAAATGCGGGAATCCCATCGAAGCCAGCTCGAACGCTACCGGGTCGCGATGTCCTCGGTTTTCGGGAAGCCGGTGCGCGCCGCGGTTGTTTTCAGGGACGGCACCTTCTGCGAGGTTTCATGACTCGTTTTCGAATTTTCTCCGGATACCTTCGATGCGCTGGTGGGCGAGAGCACGAAACTCTCGCGTCGCATCATCGAGGCGCTTTGCCAGCGCCTCGCGAAGTAGCCTACGGCAGCGGCGGGATCTGCTCCAGCTTCCAGATTTCCCGGTTGTATTCGAGCATGGTCCTGTCGGTGGAGAATTTCCCGCTCGATGCGGTATTGAGGATGCTCATCCTGGTCCAGTTTTCCTGGTCCTTGAATGCCTTCGCTGCGCGTTCCTGCGCGTCGACATAGCTTCTGAAGTCGGCTGCGACCACCCAGGGATCTCCGGGACTCCGGATGGAGCGTAGGATGTCGTCGAAGATATGCGGCTCGAACTGGTTGAAATGTCCGGATTCGAGAAGCAGCAAAACGCGTTTGAGGTCCTCGTCCCCTGCGATGATGGCGGCCGGATCGTAATTCTTCCGGGTCTCCTCGACTTCGGCTGCATCCAGGCCGAAAAGGAAAAAATTCTCCTCGCCGACTTCCTCGCGGATCTCGATGTTTGCGCCGTCCAGCGTGCCGATGGTGAGTGCACCGTTCATCATGAACTTCATGTTCCCGGTTCCGGAAGCCTCCTTTCCCGCAGTCGAGATCTGTTCGGATAGATCGGTCGCAGGGCAGATGATTTCCATGCTCGATACCTTGTAATTGGGCATGAACACCACCTGCAGGTGTTTCTTCACCGATTCGTCCTGATTCACGATTTTCGCGACATTGGAGATCAGCTTGATGATGCATTTCGCCATGTAGTATCCGGGTGCCGCCTTCCCTCCGATCAGCACCGAGCGGGGCGTCCAGTTTTTGGTGTCGCCGTCCTTGATCCGGATGTAGAGATGGATGACATGCAGGATGTTGAGCAACTGGCGCTTGTATTCGTGCATGCGTTTCACCTGGACATCGAACATCGAATCGGGATTGAATTTCACCCCGTCGCAATGCTTTTCCACCGATTCGATGAGCCGGAGCTTGTTGCCTCGCTTCACTTCCCGCCACGCTTTCCTGAAGGCGGGGTCTTCTGCAAAGGGGGCGAGCTTTCTGAGTTCCGAGAGATCGGTGATCCAGCCTTCGCCTATCCTGGAAGAGATCAGCCTCGCCAGGCCCGGGTTGCACCATGCGAGCCAGCGGCGCGGGGTCACTCCATTGGTCTTGTTGTTGAATTTCTCGGGCCAGAGTTCGTGGAAATCGCGGAACAACCCCTTTCTCAGCAGATCGGAATGGAGCTCGGCCACTCCGTTCACCGAGAACGATCCGACGATGGCGAGGTAGGCCATCCGGACATATTGAGTCGGTCCTTCCTCGATGAGGGACATCCTGGCCTGCCTTCCGTTGTCCCCCGGCCAGCGGCTCGCCACGATGGTGAGGAAGCGCGCATTGATTTCGTAAATGATCTCCAGCAGCCTCGGCAGCAGCCTCTCGAACAGGCGCACCGGCCATTTTTCCAGCGCTTCCGGAAGCAGCGTGTGGTTGGTATAGGCCATGGTCTTCGAAGTGATGGCCCATGCTTCATTCCAGCCCATGCCGTGCTCGTCCATCAGCAGGCGCATCAGCTCCGCGACCGCGCAGGTGGGGTGGGTGTCGTTCAACTGGAAGCAGTTCTTTTCGGCGAAATCCGAAAAATCTTCCCCGTACAGATCCACCCAGCGCGAAAGGATGTCCTGAAGGCTGGCCGATGCCAGGAAATACTGCTGCCTGAGCCGAAGCTCCTTGCCGTTTTCGCTCGCATCGTTGGGATAGAGCACCATGGTGATGTTCTCCGCCTCGTTTTTCGCGGAAACCGATTCGGCATAACCCCCCGCATTGAATTCGGCGAGATCGAATTCGTCGGTCGCAGCCGCCCTCCACAGTCTCAAGGTATTGACCGTTCCGTTCCGGTAGCCGGGAACCGGGACGTCGTAGGGAACGGCGAGCACGTCCTGCGTGTCGACCCAGCGCACCCTGGTTTCGCCGTTTCCGTTGCGATAGGATTCCGTTCTTCCTCCATACCGGATGCGCATGGTGTGTTCCGGGCGTT